>JBAZZU010000006.1:0-80529 GCA_041658605.1 Thermoleophilia bacterium
TCATATCCGGTTCAGGAGCGCCTCCAGCGGGCCTAAGGCCGACTGGCGCCGTGCTCACCGGCACATCCAGCTGGTATGGGCCGGGTTTCCAGGGCAACAGGACCGCGAATGGTGAGATCTACAACATGTATGCGTTAACGGCCGCCCACAAAACGCTTCCGTTCGGGACATGGCTCAAAGTGACCTTCAATGGCAGATCGGTTTTTGTGAGGATTAATGACCGGGGTCCATATGTCGGCGCCCGCATACTCGACCTCTCAAAAGCCAGCGCTGAGTCAATCGGTCTGACGGGCGTGGGTTACGTGACCGCCGAGGTCTACAGGTAGCATAAAAAAAAGCAGGGACGCTTATTCAGCGCCTCTGCTCAGTCGATTTATTTCTGATTATTCCCCGTCGAAATGGATCAGGCTCAGGATATCGTATTCGGATATCTTGTCGCGTCCGTGGAGGAAATCCAGCTCGACGATGAAACAGACACCGACCACCTCTCCCCCCAGCTTCTCCACCAGGTCACACTTGGCGCGGGCGGTGCCTCCCGTAGCCAGAAGGTCGTCGTGTACAAGCACCCGGGTACCCGGCCCGATGGCGTCATTGTGGACTTCCAGACTATCCGTGCCATATTCAAGTTCGTACTCGGCGGCGACGGTCAGGAACGGCAGTTTGCCCGGTTTCCTGGCTGGCACAAAACCTGCTCCCAGTGTGTAGGCCAGGGCAGCTCCCAGGATAAATCCGCGAGCTTCCGCTCCGACCACGACGTCTATTTTCTTAGCTACGGCGAACTCGGCAAGCTGATCAACCGCGTAGCGCAGAGATTCAGCATCCTGCAGCAACGGGGTGATGTCTTTGAAAACGATGCCCTTCTTGGGAAAATCTGGTATATCACGGATCTTTGCAGTCAGGTCTATCAACTGGTTCTCCTTTCGGATTTTGCCTGATAACCGCGCCGCCAAAGATACGAATGCATCACTGGCCCGCGGTAAAATTCCTTAGGTCTTTTATGAGCAGCAGGTGTTTGAGATACGAGGAGACGGTCGCAAGATTCTCGAGCGCCTCCACGCCCTCTTTTCTCGTCTGCGGATTCTGGGAGCGAAGAGTCGGCGAAAGTATCTGCAGCAGCAGGGCCGATTCCCTGTCCACCGAGCTTTTCAGAGTCTTTAGATTACGCGCTTTGACGCCATACCGTGACAGGTCGGAAGCGGCGGCCATAACCTCTACGTCCGTCTGGTCGTATCTCCTGGTGCCGCCGGAAGAGACTCCGGCGATCAGTCCGTACTCCTCCAGTTCGCGCACCATTTCACCATCCGCACCCGAAGCATCAAGGGCTTCCTCGAGTGTAAAATTTTTTGCTTCTGAACCTGATGGCGGCTTGAGACTGACTTTCTTGAAGGGACGTGAACCCGCCGGGCGCACGGCGACAGTCCCCTTCCGGGAAAGCTCCTGGCGAATGACCTTGAGCGGCAGAAACTCGTCACGCTGCAGTGTCAGGATGGTGCGAAGCCGTTCCACGTCGGCTTTTGAGAAAAGCCGGTATCCGCCAGTAGTTCGTTTGGGAGAGATAAGCTTCTCGTCTTCGAGGTAACGGATCTTGCTGATGCTTATGTCGGAAAACTCGCCCTTTAAAAGCTCGACCACCGCTCCGATGGTAAGCGCTTTTCTCGCTGTGCTCTCGTCGTCAGCATCCTTCATCGTTCTATGAAGGTTAGTTTGTATTTTCCAATCTGTACCTGGTCACCATCGGCCAGCTTCTGCTTCTCGACCCGGGCGTGGTTAACATAGGTGCCGTTAAGGCTGCCCTTATCCTGGATATAGAACCCGTCCCTGCTCATAAGCAGGATGGCATGATTTCTCGAAACAGTGATATCGTCAAGAAAAATGTCGCTTTCCGGATGCCGGCCGATCGTCGTTTTTTCGCCAGCCGGTGCGTAGGTATCCCCGGTCAGCCCTCCCCCGCTCCGAACAACCAGCGAGACACCTTCTTTGACTACATCTCCTATATGAGATATATCGGTATCCTTGTCCTCACCATCGGGAGCATAGCGGATGGTAGCCTGGGCGCCGCCATCCTCACCGGGGAGCAATGCTCCGCATTTACTGCAGTACTTCCCCTCTTCAGTGTTCTGATATCCACATTCGTGACAATAAACCTTAGTCACCGCAGGGGCCACCCCCGCCAGGGGACTCGAAACATTTCTCAACTGTTTCCTCCACGGCCTTCACGACTTCCGGACGTTCCAGTATTTCCCGGCGCCATTCCGGTTTGGTGTTGTTGGCCACATAAGGCTCCGCGAGTGCATCCTCAAGAGTCTTTCCTGAATGTATTTCCTGCAGGATGAAATTCAGGACCCTTTCCTCAGCGGCGTCTACACCCATATCCTCAAAAAGATGCTGGATCGCATTGACCAGCCTGGCAAATCTCTCTGGCACTTTCTCTCCTCCCCTTGGTAACATGATTTATCGCTTATAACCGGCGTTGCGGCGCCTGAAACCTGCTACTTCTTTTCTCCGGGTGATCCACCCATGGAAAAAGGCTCTCCCTTTGCAAGGATCTCACTGAGCTTGCTGACATCATCTGCGGAAATCAGCGATTCGCCCGAAGTCCTCTTGTCAGACAGCCTGCTGACCAGTTCGGCCCTGAGGATGTCTATCTTGCCGTGCAGCAAACGCCTCTGTTTGCTGCACTCCTGTTCCTGGGTACACAGGTCCCTGATCAGTGTTTTGAGCTCCTTGTCAGACAGGCTTGAAAGCTCTGGCAGATTATCCACTACTTACCTCCACATCCTCGATTTCAACCATTATATTCCCTGCACATCCAAGGTTCAACTATAGCTTTAGAAATGCATTTGCAGCCAGTAGAAAGACTGCCGATAACGACTACTGGAGGGCATTTTTGGTCTTGTGTAGTAATTCCCCGGTCAGGTGCGCACTCCTTGTATCCAGATTCGGGGGAATATGCTGGAGCAGTTGATTATATCGTGAGCGGCAGACAGACAGTAGGCAGATCACAGATCGCAGACGCCGAGCGCATTCTGCGAACGCTTCAGCGCGAGATTTCCGCTGATTTCATCGGTCTTGTCTCAACGTCCGGTGTATCATTGATTGCGCTGAAATCGTCTGGCGTAGCCGATACCGATGCGCTTGCGTCCCTTTCGGCGGGCTCATTTGCCGCCACCCGGCAACTCGCCAGAATGATGGACGAGACCGAATTCAACGCGATTTTTTATGAAGGCAGTGAGCTGAATATCCAGATTGCCGAGGTAAATGATGAAACCCTGCTGGTTATCTGCTTCCGTAAGGATACGGAAATGGGTAAGGTAAGACTGATAAGCAGGCGGGCGGTCGGAGCGCTGACCCTGGCCATGCAGGAGAAGCAGGATCCCGAGAAAACCGGCATTACCGCAGACAAGGCCCGCAGAGCGCAAAAAGCTGCGGCAAAAACATCTGATGATGGAGGACGGTCACGTGGCTCTGATTAACCTGGCAGCCGGTGAGATCAATTACAAGATCGTATACTACGGCTGCGCGCTGGGTGGTAAAACCACATCCATTCAGCATGTATATAAAAAGGTGAACCCTCAGGTAAAGGGCAAGCTTGTCTCGATCGCGACCGAAGAGGAGCGGACCCTCTACTTCGATTTCCTGCCGCTGTCACTGGGAAAAGTCAGGGGTCTCAATACCCGGTTCCATCTGTACACCGTACCGGGCCAGCGTCAGTACAATGCCAGCAGGAAGCTGGTAATACAGGGAGTCGACGGGATAGTCTTCGTCGTCGATTCCCAGGTGAGCAAGCTCGACGAGAATATCGAGGCCTATCTGAACATGTGGGAGAATCTCGAGGACCAGGGAGACAGCCCGCTGGACCTGGGGCTGGTGCTTCAGTTCAACAAACGCGACTTAAGCGAGATCTTCACTGTCCCCGATTTGAATGACCTGCTGAATCACACAAACTCGCCGCATGTGGAATCATGCGCCCTCACTGGCGTAGGAGTATTTGAGACTCTCAGGAATGTGAGCAAGCAGGTTATTACAAAGACGGAGTCGGGAGAATAGCCTTTGTTGTCCTGTCCCTGATCGCCCGTATCAGCCCCGCTGGTTCATCGATATCCGGAATCTCCGTCCAACAGCGATAAAGGCTTTCCAGCCTGTGTGTATCGCTCCCCCCCAGCTCCGCAAGACCGTAAGTATCCGCTATCCGGCGAGCCAGCCTGCTGGCCTCCGCGTCCGGCCAGTTTCCGTTATAGACCTCGATGCCGTCGACCCGTAGGGCTACGCTCGAGAGGTACTCCTCCCCCATGCTCAAACCGCCGGAAGCTCCCGCGAAAGGATGCGCCCAGATAACCGCGGTCTCATCGGGGCGACTGTTCCTGTCGGGTAGCGGCTGTGCGGCTTCGAGCGAGCGCAGATAATCAAGATCGGTTGAATAAACGAGGAAGTCGCCTTCAGTTGAGGAGATCTCGACGCCGGGAATGAAAGAAATCCCTGCGGGCGCCCTGCTGACGATCTCGTCGTAATCGCCCATGTCGCCGTGATTTGTAACGCACGCGACAGTCACTTCCAGCTCCCGCAAGACTTCGAGGTATGAATCGACACTCATCTGTGAGCAGCGGCTGCCGGGAGACGTATGTACGTGCGTGTCGAGCTTCAAGACAGGCTTGTTCGCTCAGACCTGCTGCTGCTCGTGGCTGGCGATAATCTCATCCAGCTTTGCCGAGTATCGCTCGAGCAGGTCCCGGGAGTCCTCGATGGTATTGCCTTCGGCGTAGATCTCGAACAGGGGCTCGTCCGCGGACGGCAACACCTGCGCCCAGCCCTCGTCATGGAAGACCTTGATACCGTCGAGGCGGCTGACGTTCTCCTCGTGCTCGATGCTCTCGGATATCTCACGCATCGCGACGCCCTTGAGCGACCACGGACAGCTCTTGGCTTCCCTGATCAGTGTCGTGTCCGGAATCTGGGCCACGAGTTCCGATATCGTCTTCTCTGATACGGCCAGGAGTTCCAGCACCTTGCCCATGCTCATCAGGGCATCGTGCGCGGGAAGAAAACCGGGGAAGATAAAGTCGCCGCCGACATCTCCGGCAAAAATCACATCCGGCAGAGCCGCCGCTTCAGTCAGGGCCGCCTGGGATACCTTCGTCCTCAGGATCTCGCAACCGGTGCCCTCGACCAGCATCTCGGCCAGTCTCGAAACGGTCAGCGGCAGTGCGATCCTGCCCTTGCCCTCGCTGCCGGCCATCAGCTTCAATAATAAAAACAGCGTCTTTTCCGGGGATATCTCATTGCCCTGCTCATCGAGGAGGAAGATCTTCTCGGCGGCGTTATCGATGGTGATCCCCAGATCGGCGCCGGCCGAGATAACCAGCTTCTGCACGCGCGTGGAATCGGTCTCCAGCCGTGTTGACGTTATCGCGGTCTTATCTTCATCGAGGAACGTATTGAGACCGATTATCTCGGCGCCCAGCTTGGAAAGCAGCCTGCTGGCGATAAGCGAAGCGCTGCTGAAGCTGTGGTCGAGGACGAAACGGAAACGGCGGGCGCGGATCTTCTCCACGTCCCATGTCTCAAGGAGCCCCTGGATATATTCCTCCGTCGAGCGCG
Organism: Thermoleophilia bacterium; assembly: GCA_041658605.1. Taxonomy (GTDB): domain Bacteria; phylum Actinomycetota; class Thermoleophilia; order BMS3ABIN01; family BMS3ABIN01; genus JBAZWE01. The sequence continues at coordinate 5,596 of JBAZZU010000006.1, forward strand.
CCGGATACATCAGCTGGCCGATCTCGGTGTAGAACGCCCGCCGGTAGTCATGGCGGTTGAAATATTTCTCGATGTCGCGCTCGGTCGATTCGTGGATGGGGCTGCCCGGCGGCTCGAAGAAAAGTATCTGCATTACCTCAGGGTGCCAGGCCGAAACCCGCACGTGGATGCCGCCCACGGCGTAGCCGCATTTGAGCTCGAAGCGGTTGACCGATGCCGGCGTCACCCTCATGTCGCGCACATTGACTCCGGTGGAGTTGAGGCCCGCGACAATCGCACGCTTGATCATACGCGAGGCCGGATGTTCGTCGCGGCTGCAGCATACCTGGTCGCCCTTGTTGAGCGTAGTGCCGTAAGCCATAGCCAGCTTCAGAGCCAGCTCCGACGTGATATCGACGTTCACGAGCCCTGAGACGCCATCCTTGCCGAAAAGTGTGGAAAGCGCCCGCCACTCCCAGATGATGCTGGAATAGACGTGAGCGCCCGCCTCGATGACCTTGAACGGGTAGATCTTGACGTTGCTGGCGATCATGCTGTGGGCGCCGATGCTGCACTCGTCCCCGAGAGCGGCATTTGAGTTTATGGTTGCGCTGGGCTTGATGTCACAATTCTTGCCGACGATGGCGCCGCTGACCTTGGCGCCGGAGCCGATGTATGTGTTCGAATCGACGACGCAATGGTCGGTCTCGGCGTTGTCCTTTACGATGACGTTGTTGCCGAGGATGGAGTACGGCTGGATCTTCGCCTCGGTATCGATCTTGGCGTAGTTGCCTATCAGGGCAGGGCCGCGGATGTTGTCGAGGCTGTCGAGGTTGAGCTTCTCGCCTATGTAGATGTTCTCGCGGAGCTTGATTCCCGGTATGTTAAGGCTCACCTTGCCGTCAAGGGCATCATGATTGGCCCTAAGGTACTGGTTGATGTTTCCAATGTCCTGCCAGTAGCCTTCGCAGGGATAGCCGAACATCGGCTTGCCGCGCTTGAGCATCTTGGGGAAGAGCTCCTGGCTGAAATCGTACTTGGTGTTCTCCGGGATATAGTCGAATATCTCCGGCTCGAGAACATAGATTCCCGTGTTGACATAGTCGCTGAAAACCTGTCCCCAGCTCGGCTTCTCCAGGAACTGCTTGATGTGGTTTTCCTCATCGACGATGACGACGCCGAATTCGAGCGGGTTCTCCACGCTCTTCAAGGCTATGGTTATCATCGAGCCTTTGTTCTTGTGAAAATCGATCAGCTCGGTGAGGTTGAAATCGGTGAGCGCGTCGCCGCTGATGACTATGAATGTCTCATCGAGGTGTTCGGCGGCGTTGCGGACGCTGCCCGCAGTGCCGAGGGGGCTTTCCTCCACTGAGTATTCGATGGACACCCCCATCGAAGTGCCGTCTCCGAAGTATCCACGGACGCTCTGGGGCATAAAGGCGACGGTGACGACGATGTCATTCAGGCCGTTTTTCTTGAGCAGATCGATGATGTGCTCCATGCACGGCTTGTTGACTATGGGAACCATCGGCTTGGGCTGGTTGCTTGTAAGCGGACGCAGCCTGGTGCCTTCTCCCCCGGCCATCACTACTGCCTTCATAAAACCCCTTTCAGGAATTTTTGATTATGGAACGTATTTACAGTCGCGGGCGGCAATTGTCAACCACAATCGGGAAATGGATGACATTAGTCTGCTTCCCGGGCGACCTTCATGCTTCGCAGCTGCGATAGGACGCTTATTGCGTATGCGGCGCCCGATAGCAAAGACCCGGCGACGCCCGCCCAGAAGAGCCATATACCAACCTGTACGCCACCGGCCTCGATGCCGGCCATGGCCAGCACGATTGCAAGCATCAGGACTGCTGTATATGCCTTCCCGAAAAAAGAAACGCCAAGCCGCGCCCCGCGCGCCTCAGCTAACTTATACCCAACAATCATGAAAATATCCCTGACAACGATCAGTATTACGCCAAAGAGAGGTAAAACCCCTGCAACCGTGAGGGCAAGGATTGTGCCACTGATGAATATCCTGTCGGCAAGCGGATCGAGTTTTTTCCCGAATTCCGTGACTGCGCCTGTCCTGCGAGCCAGCTGCCCGTCGAGAAAATCGGTCAGCGCGGCTATGAGGAATACGATGGTAGCTGCAGTGCTGGGACCCGGTTCCGGCCATAGGAGAAGGACGACGATAACCGGCACGGCCAATATGCGCAGAAGTGTCAAAGCATTGACGAAATAGGACAGGGTGGCCTCCAGTTATGTGCGGAAATTAGTCGCCATGCGGATTTTAATACGATATCACAAGGATGTTAGATTACGTATCCATGCACGATGATTCAATCATGAGATATTGACTGGAATCGGTTGTGATTAGCGTAGGGATTTGTAAGACCCGGAGATCGGGGTCGGCTACTGGGATGTGGAAGCTCAGGAAAACACCGAAGGACTCAAGCAATCGAGCCTCCGGTAAACCCGGGGCGATTCATTCTCGAATTAAGAAATCTTCTTTCAGATACGGAATCAAATAACCTTGGGACGAATTAATCGGGTTCCTGGATGAACTTCTTTCGCCCTAGGGTTTGAATAAGTCAAGAATTGGTCGGGACGGCCGGATTTGAACCGGCGACCCCTTGACCCCCAGTCAAGTGCGCTACCAGACTGCGCCACGTCCCGAATCAAGGGAGAGTATATCATATGGTCCCGACCACGAGTTTCGGGCTGCCGCTACAGCATCACACTGATTTTATGATGCCGAATACCGCCACTGTGGATCTTCAAGCTTGGCAAAACGGCCAGGGACTTTTTTATTCGTTGATACGGAATGTGCGGAGGGCTTCGCCTGAAGCGCGCTATTTACCGCTGCTGCCGAAGCCGCCGTCGCCACGGACAGATTCAGGGAGCTCCTGGACCGGTTCGAGCTCGACGTGTTCGACCGGCATGACGACCAGCTGGGCGATGCGATCACCAACGTTGATCTCGAAATCTTCATGCCCGGTGTTCTGCATGATGACGACGATCTCGCCGCGGTAGTTGCTGTCTATCAATCCGGGGGAGTTTGTGAGGGTTATCCCGTGTTTGGCGGCAAGCCCGGAGCGTGGCTGGACGAAGCCGGCGTAGCCCCTGGGGATGGCAACCGCTATGCCTGTCGGCACCAGTGCCCTCTCCCCCTCTCCCAGCGTCAGATTCTCTACGCTTGAGAGATCGAGGCCCGCGTCGCCGTCACCGTATGCGCAGCCAGGAAGTCTTGCTTCCGGATTGAGTATCTTCATCGGTACTTTCATGACGTCATTCTACCAGAGTTCAGTGCGCAGCCGTGCACTTGTACCACATGGAAACCTCCATTTAGCGACTGTATTTCTTGTAACGACCGGCGTTCTCCTTTGGCATGCGCGCTTTCACGATCACGCCTTCCTGGGTGTTTTCCAGCTCCACGTCGGCACCGATGCGATAGATCTCACCGATAGCGCGCCCGTCGCCATAGGGGAAGAAGAGTTCGACGCTGACCATTCGGGAATCGAAGAAATCCTTGATGCGCCGTTTAAGCTCTTCGAGGCCATCGCCGTTCAGCGCCGATATCATGACCGCGTCCGGATATATACGCCTCAGAAATGATTCCTGGTCTGATTCGAGTCTGTCTGACTTGTTTAGCACCAGCAGCCTTGGGATCGTGGCGGCCTCGATCTCGTCAAGCACCTTGTCTACGGCGGCCGTCTTGAGCTCGAGTTCACCTTCAGGAATGCTTGCGTCGGCGACATGGACTATAAGGTGCGCCACGAGGGTTTCCTCGAGCGTCGAATGAAAAGCCTCGACCAGCTGATGAGGCAGTTTGCGGATAAAGCCCACCGTGTCCGTCAGAAGAAACGTCTGGCCTTCGAACTCGTAGGCGCGGGTAGTCGGATCAAGCGTCTCGAAAAGACGGTCGTTTACCGAAACTCCGCCCTTTGTGAGGGTATTCAGCAGGGTTGACTTGCCGGTGTTCGTATAGCCTGCAAGAGCTACGAGCGGCAGGCGCGACGCCAAGCGCGAGCGGCGCATGACTTCACGCGACGATGACACGTCCTTTAGGCGTAGCTTGAGGCTTGATATGCGGTTGCGGGCAACCCTCTGGTCAACCTCCAGCTTCGTCTCACCGGGACCGCGGGTGCCGATGCCGCCGCCGAGACGTGAAAGCTCGATACCCTTGCCCCGCATGCGGGTAAAGTTGAATTCCAGCTGCGCCAGCTCGACCTGGAGCTTGCCTTCGGCCGAATGGGCATGCTGCGCGAAGATATCCAGGATCAGCGCCGTACGGTCGATGACGCGGACCCCCAGCTGATCTTCCATGTTCCTCTGCTGCGTGGGTGTGAGCTCGTCTTCAGCCACGACGACATCCGGATGCAGCCGGTCGATCTCCTGCTTTAACTCAGCCAGCTTCCCTTTGCCGAGGTATGTATGCGGCACGGGATGGTCGAGGCGCTGAATCATCTGGCCTGTATATTCGGCGCCGGCTGTCGCGAGCAGTTCACGCAGCTCCGCAAGCGGCTCGAAACCTTCCCCGCTGCGGGACGAGCCCGAAAGGACCGCTATCAAGTAGGCTTTTTCAGCGCTTTTTATCAGAAAGACCCTTCGCTTCGCTCAGGGTGACGGTTAAACGATCTCCATGATGCGATTCCACGCGTTAAGCAGTGCTTGGGATCAGCCGCGGGAAATCTCCGCAATGGTCAAAGGTTATCCTTTATCCGGTCCAGGGCTTCCTTGATCCGCTCGTCCGGCGCGGTCAGCGAGATGCGCACAAAACCCTCACCGCTTGGTCCGTAACCTGAACCTGGAGGCACCACGACCGCGCATTTCTCCAGGACCATCTCGGCGAATGAAGCGGAAGTATAGCCATCGGGGACGGGGATCCAGATGTAGATCGTTCCCTTCGGCGGCGTGACATCGATCCCTATTTCCCTCAATGTGCCCACGACCAGGTCACGCCGGCGCTGATAGATTGCGCACATGTCGCTGACGCACTGCTGCGGGCCCGTCATCGCCGTGACGGACGTGCGCTGCAGCGCCTGGAACATGCCGGAGTCCATGTTGGTCTTGAGCCGCCAGAGAGCCTCGATTATCTCGGCGTTGCCGACGGCGGCGCCCACTCTCCAGCCGGTCATGTTGTAGGTCTTGGAAAGTGAGTAGAACTCGATGCCCACATCCTTGGCGCCGGGAGTCTGAAGGAAGCTCGGAGCGACATAGCCGTCGAAAGTAATTTCTGAATACGCGTTGTCATGGATGATGGCTATATCGTTTTTGCGGCCGAAGTCAGTGAGACGCTCGAAGAAATCGTCCTCGATGACAGCGCCGGTGGGATTGTTCGGATAATTCACGAACAGCATCCTTGCACGCTCGAGTGTCGATGCGTCGATAGCGTCCAGGTCAGGCTGGAAATTCAGCTCCGGCTTAAGCGGCAGGGACACTGCCGTTCCGCCGGCAAGAATCGGGCCGCCGGCATATACGGGATAGCCGGGATCCGCGGCCAGGCAGACGTCGCCCTCGTCGAGAAAATTGAAACAGATATGGGCGATGCCTTCCTTGGCGCCCAGCAGGGGCATGACCTCAGTCTCCGGGTCCAGGTCGACGCCGAAACGTTTTTTGTAAAAAGTAGCTACAGCCTCGCGAAATTCGTCCAGACCCCTGTTATTGGGATACTGGTGGTTGGCGGGGTCGGCGACCTGGCGCTGCATCTCCTCGACTATATGCGCCGGCGTCGGGGTGTCGGGATCGCCGATGCCCAAACTTATGACATCGATTCCCTGTTTTCTTTTTTCCGAGACCTTCCTTTCGATCTCGGCAAACAGATATGGCGGCAGGCCGTCCATGCGGCGCGAGAACCTCATCTTTCAAAGCTCCTTGATTTGTTTGATAAATTCATCAGATATGGTGCCGGAATAAACCTCTTCGGCCGGCCCGGTCATGATAACGTTCATCTTCAGATCGACCTCGATCAGCAGGTTTCCGCCGGGAAGGTTCACCGTTATCGGGCTCTTGACGCCACGTGTACGCCAGGCCGCCACTCCGACGGCGCAGGCTCCCGTACCGCAGGCGTTGGTCTCCCCCACCCCGCGCTCCCAGACCCTCATCTCGACCTCCGAAGGGCCGGTGACCTTCATAAACTCGACGTTGGTGCGGTTGGGAAAAAGTTCGTGGCGCTCGATGGCCGGACCGATCATCCAGAGGCTTAAGTCTTCAAGGTCATCCGTCTCGATAACGCAGTGCGGGTTACCCATGTCGACGTAGGTAAACTCAAATTCCTCACCCATGACCGTCAGCTTCTGCCCCAGCGCCTCGCTCTCCGCGGAGATACCCTCGAAACCGACGATGCCGCTGCCGCCGAGGCGGGCTGTACCCATGTCGACCCTGACCTGTCCGTCGGGCAGCAGGACGGGCGCGATAATTCCCGCATCCGTTTCGACTGAGATTAGTGAATCTGTGACATAACCGCGATTGCCGAGATAGCGCGCCAGCATGCGGATGCCGTTGCCGCACATCTCCGCCCTGCTGCCGTCGGGATTATAGATATCCAGCCTAAAGCCGGCCGATTCAGTGCCGCTCCAGAGAAGGACGCCATCTGAGCCGATACCAAAATGGCGGTCGCATATCAACGACGCCCTCGGGCCGGTCATCTCAAAATCAAGGTCAGTGACGGCGAAGATCACATAGTCGTTACCCAGACCCTGCCACTTGGAAAATTCTGTTTTGGATTCCATGAAAAGTTATTACCCGTCAGTTTGTGGTTTTTGCCGATGGGACCTGATAAGTCCTTCGATCTCCCCGGCGACCGCGGACGCCGAACGTCCGGCCAAGTCGATTCTAACAATATCAGGCATCTTTCGCATCCAGGTCAGCTGCCGCTTGGCGTAACGCCTGCTCTTCTGTTTTATCGAGGCGGCGGCTTCCTCAAGGCTTGCGCGGCCATCCAGATATTCACAGATATCCTTAAAGCCGATTGCCTGAGAGACGGTCCTCGAGACCGTCATGCCTCGCGCCTTTTTCACTTCTTCGATCACTCCGCCCGCCAGCATGCCGTCTACGCGCTCATCGATCCTTCTGTATAGTTCGTCGCGAGATTCCTGGAGACCGATGGAAAGGACGCTGTACGGAGAATCGGATGACCAGAGCCTGTCCCGCTCAAGAGACCCGGCAGCCCCATTTCCCTCAGCCGCTTCAAGTGCCCGCACAAGACGGCGGTGGTTCCTGCTGTCGACCGCGGCCGCCGCTTGCGGATCAAGCATATTCAGATGAGCCAGCGCCACCGCGGTGCCCTGCTCTTCGATAAGCTCTTCCCATCTGACGCGTCCCGCTACGTCACCCTTGCCTGCGAAACTGAAACCGCCAAGCAGGGCGCGGATGTACAGTCCGGTTCCGCCAACAACCAGTGGCAATTTCTTCCTGGCGTGGATATCACGGATGACCCCGGCGGCTTCCCGCGCATAGCGACCGGCACTGTATTCCTGGTCGAGCGGGATGATTCCCACGAGGTGATGAGGAACGGCCTCGATCAGATCCGCGTCCGGCTGGTCCGTAAGGATGGGCAGTCCCGCGTACAGCTGCATCGAATCGGCCGAGATTATCTCCCCGTCCAGGGCCTGCGCCACATCCACGGCTATGCGGCTCTTACCGACCGCGGTCGGACCGAAGATCGAGACGATGAAAATCCTGTTGTGAGAAACGCTGTCCATGGTTATTTCTGGTGGTTTTGTAAGTCCGGCCTGTTAGATTAAAGCATGAAAACAGACAGAGACGCACGATATGGCGTCTCTGCGGGATAATGCACTTGTCCGGAACGACTATCCGCTTGCCGGTTTCCAGCTCTCATCGAAGCGTGTTACCTTGAACCGCTGCAGCGCGAACTCGTCTTCCGGGTTGATCCCGGCCTTCTGGCAGGCGATGCCGATCTGATCATGGATGCTGTCGACACCTTCGAGGTCGGGAAGCAGGACACCCCTGCGGTAATCACAACTGACGATCACGCCATACAGCTTGCAGTCCAGCTGGTCCGGCGTCTGGACCGGCTCGGGAACGCTCAGCACATCCACGCTGAACTGAAGGTCGTCCAGTTCTTCCTCGATGACCGCGTTAAAGCGCGGGTCCCCAAAAGCCGCCGATTGTGCGTTCTTGATAATCTCCTGGCCCAGGTTCGGCTCCGCCGGTTCCAGCGTGCCGATGCATCCCCTCAGTTCGCCCTTCTTCTTTATGCTGACGAAACACGCGTAACGGAGCTTGTAGAATTCATCGTCGGGAGGCTCCGGCAGATGGCTGAACCTCAATGCCGCAATAACTACTTCTCTGGCGAACGACGCAGGGCTAGTCCCGGGTGTGATTGTCATGATCCCATCCTCTTCAAATCAATAATGAAAAAAATGAATATGTCAGCTTATTATTACACCCGCATAGCCGACTACCTGCGAATAGTCGCCGGTCACATCTCCGGATGTCTGGTACTTCTGCAGCCTGGCTTCGCTGGCGCCGAGCTTTAAGGTGGCGTACAGCATGGCCGCGGCCGGAGCGGCGCCGCACATGGAAATCTGGTTCTTATGGACCGTGTCGAGAAGGCCATCGGGGTCAAGCGCCAGCACCCTTTCCAGGGCGAGGTTGTCCTTCTCCTGGGCGACCGCCTGGCTTTCATAATGAGTCATGTCTGAACTTGCCACTATCAGCGTTTTTTTTCCTCTACCCTTGAGTGCCGTGGCGATAGCCTCGCCGACATCGCGACAGGAATCGGCGCTCGTGAGCATGAGGCTTATGGGAACGAAATTCACGTTGCCGACCATGTATTGCAGGAAAGGGATCTGTACCTCGATCGAGTGCTCGAAGACATGTGCGGACTCATCCGCGGCCAGCGTGGTGCTGTTTTCAAGTATCGATTTCGCCAGGTCGCTGTCTATGTACGCCTCTCCCCCGGGCAGATTCCAGATGCCCGCCGTCATTATCGACGCCACCGGGCCGAGGCCGGTATGATTGGGTCCCAGGATTATGAATGTATCGGGAAGCTCGACCGCGCCGTAGACCTCTCCGGCAACAGGCCCTGAATAGATGTAACCCGCGTGGGGAACGATCACGCCCAGCGCGCTCCGCGCCGGACCATGGCCGATCATATTCTTGATTGCCCGCTCCAGCTCGTCACGTTTGCCGGGATAGAACTGACCGGCAACCGCCGCATTCCGTACCGGTGAATTCAAAGTATCCATGTCTGCCGCCTCCTTAAGTCAGACAAGCGTTTTCATGAATGTTCCCCAAAAGAGCAATTACCAATCGATTGGCTGCGAATGGCGTGGTGCGACCTTTCCTGACGGCCTGCAATGAAGTTACCGCTGCCCGTCCGCGTCAACCTGCACGCCCATCAACGTTGTGAAGGAAGCCGACCTTATCTCGACGGAAACGACCGTCCCGGCCGGTTCAAGATTCTCGACTGGTTCGAGGGGCATGAAATTGACGATCTTGTTGCCTGAAGTGCGTCCGCGCAAAAGGCCGCCTCCATGCCTGCTGCGTCCCTCGATCATGACGTCCAGCCTGCTTCCGACCAATGCCTCGTTCTTTTCAGCGGCGATTCCCTGAACCAGCGCCAGAAGTTCCTTCATCCTGCGTTTGACGGTCTTCCCTGGAACGAGCCCGGGTAATTCAGCTGCCTCGGTGCCCGGCCTTGATGAAAAAAGGAAGGTGAAGGCGCCGTCGAAGCGGCATCTTGCCGCCAGTTTCATGGTCATATGAAAATCGTCTTCCTTCTCGCCGGGAAAGCCTATGATGATGTCGGTCGTCAGGGCGACATCGGGCACTTGAGAATAAAGATTCTTGACAAGCTCCAGATAATGTTCACGTGTATAGCCCCGCTTCATGCGTGTGAGGATGCGGTTAGAGCCCGACTGGGCAGGCAGATGAAGATGTTTGCATACCTTAGGAAAGTCGCGCATGGCTGCAATCAAATCCTCGCCCAGATCTTTAGGGTGAGATGTGGTGAAACGAATGCGCTTGAGGTCGGCGATTTCATTGAGCGATGAGAGCAGCCCGGAAAAATTATCCCTGGCGCCGGCGGGCGCGTTCAGATCCAGGCCGTATGCATTTACATTCTGACCGAGAAGTGTTATTTCAACCACGCCGTCATCGACAAGGCTTTTTACCTCTTCTACTATCTGCGGCGAAGGCCGGCTTCTTTCAGGGCCCCTCACCATCGGGACCACGCAGTAGCTGCAGAAGTTTGTGCAGCCGGTCATGACCTGCACCCAGGCGCGGCTCTGGTTAAGTCTGCGTGAGGGCAGCGAGGCACTGGGCATGGGGTTATCATCAAACGACCAGGCGGGGCCGGAACCACTCGCAACAGCTTCGATCAGGGCGGGCAGCTCACCGATGTTCTGCGGGCCGAAGGCTATATCGAGGAACGGCAGGTCGCTGAAGATCCTTGTCTGAAGATTCTGCGCAAAGCAGCCGCCCAGCGCGATTATCCGATCGGGGCGTTCCTTTTTGAGCCGCCGCGCCTCCCCCAGACGCCCCAGCAACCGGCTGTCTGCGGTCTCGCGGACGGAGCAGGTGTTGAAAACGAGGAGGTCGGCCTCTTCGGGGTCGCCTGTCTGCAGCCAGCTGCTTTCTTCCAGCACACCGCGGATGCGCTCCGAGTCGTGCTCGTTCATCTGACAGCCGAATGTGGTGAGGTGGTAGTACATCTGGATTACAGTATCTTACAGCTTCCAGGAGAATTCGTTTACCGCGTCATGCAATGGAATAAACGCGTACGCGCCGCCGCATGAACAAACGCCTGCGAAGATCTGTTCCCGGCAGGACAGACTCCCCTCTTGGCTCAGGGCGTCATCTGCCTGTATACGGGATGAGACCCGCCTTATACGCGGTATCGTTTATCGAACATCATCGCCAGAGCAAAAGCCTGTGATTCCGATCCACCTGCTTCGTGGAATCAGTTTCGTCTGCTACTTCGCGTACTCGGTAGCGCGGCTTTCACGGATGACCGTGACTTTTATCTGGCCCGGATAATCAAGCTGCTTCTCGATCTCCTTGGCGATCTCGCGGGAAAGCAGCGAGGCGTCGTCGTCGTTGATCTCGGTCGGCTTGACCATCACCCGGATCTCGCGTCCGGCCTGCATCACGTAGCACTTCTCAACGCCCTTCTTGCTGACGGCGATGCTCTCCAGTGACTCCAGCCTCTTGATATAGCTCTCAAGACTGTCCCGCCTGGCGCCTGGACGGGCGGCGCTGACCGCGTCAGCAGCCTGCACCAGCACGGCTTCCACAGTCTGTGGCTCGATGTCGGAGTGATGGGCTTCGATGGCATGCGTGATCGCCGGCGCTTCCTTGTTCTTCTTGGCCAGACTGGCGCCGATAGCGGCGTGCGTTCCCTCGATCGTATGATCGACCGCTTTACCGATATCGTGCAGCAGGCCCGCGCGGCGCACCATCTTGACGTTCGCGCCGAGCTCGGCGGCCATTATACCGGCGAGGTGGCTTACTTCCAGAGAATGGGCCAGAACGTTCTGGCCGTAACTCGTCCTGTATTTGAGCCTGCCCAGCAGCTTAACCAGGTTCTCGGGCAACCCGTGGATATTAGTGTCCAGTGTCGCCTGCTCGCCTGCTTCCAGAATGGTTTTTTCAACCTCGGCCTGAGCCTGTTTGTAAGTGTCTTCGATGCGTGCCGGATGAATCCGGCCGTCCGAAAGGAGCTTGGTGAGTGTAAGCCTGGCGATCTCGCGCTTGACGCCGTCAAAACCGCTGAGAACCACGGCCTCGGGTGTGTCATCAATGATGACGTCGATGCCGCTGATGTTCTCCAGGGCCCTGATATTACGGCCCTCGCGGCCGATGATGCGGCCTTTCATCTCATCCGACGGCAGTGGCACGACCGAGACGGTTGTTTCCGCCGCGTGATTGGCCGCGGTACGCTGGATGCTGAGAGAGAGGATATTGCGCGCCCTGCGATCGGACTCACGCCTGGATTCCTCTTCGATGCTGCGGATCATTTTGGCCATGTCGTGCCTGGCCTCTTCTTCGACCTGCTTGAGCAGCAGTTCCTTAGCCTGGGCGCTGGTAAGTTCTGATACACGCTCGAGCTGGCGGCGCTGCTCCTCGAGTGACTGACTGAGCTCTTCTGCCATCTTCTTGCTGTTTACCTCACGGTCCTGAAGCGACTGTTCCCGGCGCTGGATGTCCTTGTCACGCTCGGAAAGGTTCTTTTCCTTGTCATCCAGGCGCTGCTCGCCCTTGAGGACTTCAGCACGCCTGATCTTCAGCTCGTCCTCCGCTACCTCTCGAAGCTTCTGCACTTCTTCGCGCGCGTCGACCTGCGCAGTGCGGCGCAGGGTCTCGATATCCTTGACGGCATCTGCACGCAACTTCGCTGCTTCAGTCTCTGCTGAACTGATCTGCGCTTCCGCGATCTTCTTGCGGGCATAAAAACCTATAACAAAAAATACGACCGCTGACACGACTGCCGCCAGAACGGCGAACAATATATTCATACCTGCTCCAATCTCCATAAGCGGTTCCATGGCCGGGAAACCAGCCAGATAACCGCAATCCGTTAACTTTCTCTGCACTTAAAAACGCAAAAAGCCGAGCATCCGCTCGGCACATTGGCATTCCTGCAAGGCGCGTTCCGTATCACTGATTTTTCCAGCGACCTGACGCCGGGAAATTATTATTAGTGAATCCCTGTTTCTGTTTCACTAAGCCCGATGGCTGTTACTTTTATTGCCAATGCCTTGAAGAACAATTAAATCGAAATGACTATCGATCTATCGATGTGTGAGCAGATAATTAGAACGCTCTAATTCTAGCTGCCGGAAGACGGAGATGTCAATGAAAACAGCGGCCTGCAGGAGGTATGCCCGCCAATCACCGCACAATAGACAAAAGAGGCGCACCCGGGTGCGCCTCTTTATCGGTAATCCTGCACTTATTCAGCGGCACATCATCTGCCGATTCCAGTTAAACCTGTACTTTTGCAGCTTTTTCTTCGCTTTCCTCGGCCATCTCTTCGATAGTCTGCGTAATCGTAACACCAGCCGCATGAAGGATCTCAGCCAGTATTGTCTTCGCAAGCTCAGGGTTTTCCTTAAGGAAGGCCTTGGAGTTATTGCGGCCCTGCCCCAGTCGCTCATCGCCATAGGAGAAATAAGCCCCGCTTTTGTCGACAATTCCATGAGCGACGCCCATATCGAGGATATTCCCTTCCTGGGAGATGCCCTCGCCATACATGATGTCGAACTCAGCCTGGCGGAACGGCGGCGCCATCTTGTTCTTGACTACTTTTGCGCGTACCCGGTTGCCGATGGCCTGGGTGCCTTCCTTGAGCGTTTCTATGCGACGCAGATCCAGCCGCACCGAGGCGTAGAACTTGAGCGCCTTGCCGCCGGGAGTGACCTCGGGATTACCGAACATGACGCCTATCTTCTCGCGCAGCTGGTTCGTGAATATGGCGACCGTGCCGGTTTTATTGAGGGTGCCTGCGAGTTTCCGCAGAGCCTGTGACATCAGACGCGCCTGAAGGCCCATGTGGGAGTCGCCCATCTCACCCTCAATCTCAGCTTTAGGTGTGAGGGCGGCCACCGAGTCGATGGCGACGATATCGAGAGCACCGCTCCGGATAAGCATCTCCGCGATCTCAAGAGCCTGTTCGCCGTAATCCGGCTGGGATACCAGCAGATCGTCGACATTGACCCCGATCCTGCGTGCATAGGCTGGATCCATGGCGTGTTCAGCGTCGATGAACGCGCAGATGCCGCCGCGTTTCTGTGCCTGGGCGATCATGTGATAAACCATGGTTGTCTTTCCGGAGGCCTCCGGACCGAATATTTCGATAACCCGGCCCCGCGGTACACCTCCTACCCCCAGAGCGATATCAAGTGCCAGCGAACCGGTGGGAATAACTCCTACCTGAACCCCGGCGCAATCATCACCCATCCTCATTATGGACCCCTTGCCGAACTGACGTTCGATCTGGCTCACTGCTGCTTCCAAAGCCTTGTCTTTCTCCACTTCTTCCTCCAATCAGTTCAGTTGGACCGATCTCAGGGCCACGTGTTCGGCCCCGTTTGCTTTCAGAATGCTATTATACAGGGTGATCCGGACGGCTGTAAATTTTACCGGCGCGGGATGGATCTCAGACAGCTCCAGATGCGTTCTGCCCCGGGCCCGGGCAATGGTGACGTGAGGAAAAAAGGGTCTCTTTTCCCTCCTGTAATGCGCTTTTTCCTCCAACCCTGCCACCAGCTCGTCATGGATTGCCTTGATGCGGCCTGCCGGCTCATCGATCTCCGCTGCAATCACTCGCGGACCCCTGCCACGCGGCAGCCCAATGATATCAGCGGCAGTCGCTTCAATAACGCTCCGATCGCTGATAGCCTCAAGGAGATCAAGGGATATATCCCGTTCCCTCTCCCCCATCTGGCCAAGGAATATGAGGGTAACGTGAAGCTGCTCCGCAGGCGTTAGCCTCAGAATCCTTTCTGTTGACAGGAATTCCTGCTGCCAGGAGACAAGCTCTTTGACAGCATTTTCCGGTATGTCAACCGCAAAAAACAGGCGGAATGAAGGCTCCCGCTGGCCTCCACGGCCTTCAGAACGATGGCTCCGGCCCTCAGCGTAGCGTTCGCCGCGCCCCTGCCTTCTGGAAGCTCTGGCTGGATAATCCCTAGTCATACCTCGGCAATCCGATACTTACGCGCAGCGCCTCGTCCACCTGTTTCATCGCTTCAGGCGGCATTTTTGCGATCTTTTCTCCGAGCTGTTTTCTGTCCAGAGTCAGGATCCGGTTCAACCGCACGACTCCTTTTTTTTGAAGAAGCCTGTCCGGCACGGAGACATTGACCGGATAGGGACGCGTACTGAGACTTGAAGTAATACAGGCTACGATTAACGTTGAAGAAAACTCATTACCTGTATTATTCTGTATTATCAAAACCGGCCGGATGCATTTCCTGGCGTCTCCGGCTGATTCATTCAATCTTGCCGAATAGATATCCCCCCTTCTGATACTGCCGGGATATTGCGTGCCGCCCACAGTTCCTGACGATTTCTTATTATTGTCCACAGGCCCTGTTTCTACCATTCCGGCCAGCGATCACAGGAATCCTCAGGCGCCCGGGATGATTCCTCCGCCATTTCAATGTAACCCTCGGCCAACAGGCGCTCCTCTTCACTGGCAAAATATGAGGATACCGCCTCACAGACGAGGTCGCTTCGCGTTCGCCCGGCCTTCCGTGCTTTTATATCAAGCTCAGCAAGCAGGTTCTCTGGAATCGTTATGGATGTTCTGGCTTTGCGTCTCGGCATAATGTGTCATACTTTCTGTATTATTATTCGTATGATATATCATGACCATCCGGCTGTCAAGCATAAATCTTCGCCGGCATCTGGCTTCATGATTTTCCATTGCCGGCCACATTAAACAAAAAAACAGGGCGGCTGCTGCGGCCACCCTGTTCATATATCGTTACTCTGAATGCGGATCTAATTCTTAGCTTCTAGCAGCTCCCTCAGCGTCAGCAGCAGGTTTGGCAGCACATACGGTTTCTGCATGAACCGGTAGCCTTTCTCCTGCACAAACCTCCAGTCGGCGATCACATCCGTATATCCGCTGACAAGCAATACGGGCAGGCCAGGCTTGTATGAATGCAGATGCTCGACCAGCTTCACACCATTTTCACCAGGAAGCGCCACGTCACTGAAAATGAGCTCGAATTCGCCCTTCTCCCTCGCAAAGACATCAAAAGCTGCACTTGCGTCGCCTGCGCCCACTACAACATATCCGTTCTTCTCAAGCAATTTCTCGGTCAGCTTTCTGACAGCCTCATCGTCCTCGACAAGTAATATCTTCTCTCCATGGCCCCTGAGGTCATCAGTATTGATATCCGCTGTTTCCGGCAATACCTTTTCCCTGGTGACCGGAAAGAACAGCTGGAAGGTAGATCCCTCTCCAGGCGAGCTGGTTACATCCACCCAGCCATCGTGCTGCACGACGACACCATAAGTAACCGACAGACCCAGACCAACGCTATGACCGAATTTACCGGATGTGGTGAAAAACGGTTCGAATATCCTCTCCCTGGTCTTCTCATCCATGCCTGTGCCGGTATCTGTTACTGAAAGACAGCAGAACTCACCCGGGTAAGAACCCGGGTGTGAATTTGCGTAATCGTGATCTATTTTCATATTCTCAGTCTTCACCAGTAAATTACCGCCATCCGGCATCGCCGTTTTTGCGTTTTTTACCAGATTCATTATGGATTGCTCGATGTTCAGGCCATTGCCGTTGACTATCGACATGCCATCGACGAACTCAGTGGAGACCGTGACACCCTCTCCGGCGATCTGGTCGATCCTGCCTATAAGGTTCCCTACCAGATTATTGATATCCAGCGGCATCATGTCCGCCGGATGGTACTGGCTGAACATGAGTAACTGGCCCGTCAGATCTGTAGCCTGATTGACGGCGATTCGTATTTCGTCAAGATAATCCTGCAGCACGCTTCCGGCGGGAGCCTCTGCCATGGCCATTTCCTGGTAACCCCTGATCGTCGTCAGGTTATTATTGAAATCATGCGCGATGCCGCCGGCCATGTTGCCGACGCTTTCCATCCTCTGTGTCTGAAGCAGCTGCGTTTCCATCTCCTTCTGCCTGGTGATGTCCCGCATCATGCCCCAGTAAGAGATGATGACCCCATCGTTATCACGAACCACTCTAGCGGAAACAGACATGATCACTTTCTCGCCGGATTTTTTGCGCATGAAGATTTCGCAGTCCTTCAGATAACCTTGCGATTCTATCTGCTTCCTGTATTTTTCACGATCAACCGGTGAGTAATAAAGTTCCTGCGCGAGGTCGATATTTTTCAGCTCGTCCACCGAGGAATATCCGAGTATTTCCGCTCCGGCAGGATTGATGTCAAGAAACCTGCCTGACGGGGATGAGATAAATACTATGTCCTTGGAGGATTCGAAAAGCCTGCGATATTTGTCTTCACTCTTCTGTATCGAAAGCTTTGATTTCTTGTATTTCGCCAATGATCGCTCTAAACGGCTAGCATAAACAGCCAGGCCTCCGAGCAGGAGCAGAGTCATCAAGCCCGTAAAAAATCCGACAATCAGGTGCTCTTCATCGAAGTACTCGATTTCCGGATGCATTATCTTGTCGACGAGCGCCCCGACATTGGTCATAAAGAATACAACAACCAGAAATATGAACAGCCGCGGAAGAATTTTGCCTGCGCTTGTGGCAGATTCAATCCTTGAAGTTTCCATCGTGGTCCTTTCGCCCTGTATTAATCACCCGGAAAGTATTTGATGGAGGAAGTGCGCCCCCTTTACGTTCCTTTCGGCCATATGCCGTTTTCCCCTGAGTGTATGGGCGTTTACAGACAGAAGCTGAAAGATCATGTCATCAGCCTGGCTGTTATCTCGGCTACATGCCTTCCCTGGAATCTCGCGCCCTCCAGCTCGTTTTCGCTCGGCAGACGTTCCCCGGTTCCGCCGGCGATAGTTGAGGCTCCGTATGGCGAACAACCAGTTATCTCATCAATACGCTTCTGCCCCGTGAAGGTGTATGGCAGACCGACGATTATCATCCCGTGATGCAGTAATGTCGTGTGGAAGTTCAGGATGGTCGATTCCTGTCCTCCATGCTGGGTCGCGGTGCTTGTGAAAACGCTGCCCACCTTGTCGACCAGGCCGCTTTCACTCCAGATATGCCCCGTGGCGTCGAGGAACTGGCGCATCTGCCCGCACATGTTCCCAAAACGGGTCGGTGTCCCGAATATGATGGCGTCAGCCTTCGTGAGTTCATCGATATCGCTGATCGTGCATACGGGGGTATCGGAGATCGCCTTCTGTGCTTCGAGAGCGCCCATTTTTTCCAGCACTTCCCGGGGAAGTGTTTCCGGCACACGGCGCATTTCCACGTCGGCGCCTTCGACCTCTCCTGCTCCCTCGGCTACTGCCTGGGCCATCAGGTGAACGTGGCCATATAACGAGTAATAAACGATGGATATCTTCATGTCCTCACCCTTCCATTCACATAAGTAATCTCTTTATTTGTAAGTACCTCAAGGCGGGTGAATGGAAACATTTCCAGAGTTATCCCGAGACGGTATCGCGTGTATAAATATCTAACGACGGGTTTCAGTTAAGGAGTCAGTCCGGTAATACGTGGCGGGTCGATACTTTCCGTTCCGGTCAGGACATGAGCGCCGCGGCCGACGCTGAAATGTTTGCGGTGCGGGAAAAAGAAACCGCCCCATGCACATGGGGCGGTTTTAAGAAGTCAGCTCAGCGCCCTGGGCGCCATTCCTGCCCGTTAGTAATGGACAGATACTCTCATGCCGACACCGACGGCCTGGAATACCCAGGCGGCTGCTCCCATCGGCAGGTTCACGCACCCGTGTGATACGGCGCGGCCGAAATTGTTATGCCAGTTCGCGCCATGGATCGAATAGGACCCTGTGAACCATAGTACATATGGCACCGCGGGAGCATAGTAAGGTTCGGCGGCTCCCGGCGCGCTCCGCATGTCCGCGGCTATCTGTTTGGAATATACGAAGTACTGTCCCGTCGGCGTTTCGTAGCCCGGCTTGCCACTTGATACCAGCGTTGAATATATGGGTTGATTAGTCTGGGAGAAACGCCGTTCTTCATATTCATATACGACTACCCCGATGACTGTCAGTGTCTGGCTGGAGAGGTTGATGTCAACCCACTGGACACCCATATTGAAGAATCTTGGTATGAAGTTACTGGCGCCGACGACCTTGGATGATGACCAGTTCCAGTTGCCGCGGCCATTCGTCCAGGCGAGGCGCGTATCGAAGCTGATGCCGGCGGGATCGAAAACCCACAGTCCGGCGGTAGAGCTGCCGTAGTCGTAGAGTATTCCCATCTCTGTCTTGCCGTCGTTGTTGAAATCACCGGGCGTGAGCTTTGACGATGCCCAGTTCCAGTTGCCGCGGCCGTTTGCCCAGGCCTGACGTGGATTAAAACCGGTGCCCGCGGCTTCGAAGACCCAAAGGCCCGAAGTCGAGTTGCCGTAATCGTAAAGGATGCCAACGTCCGAATTTCCATCGCCATTGAAATCGCCTGCGGCTATCTTGGAACAGGACCAGTCCCAGTTGCCGCGGCCGTTGGTCCAGGCGAGGCGCTGGTTGAAACCGGTTCCGGCTGCCTCGAAAACCCAGAGGCCGGCGGTTGTGTTGCCGTAGTCGTACAGGATGCCGACATCATCGTTTCCGTCGGCGTTGAAATCTCCCGTGGCTATCTTCGACGATGCCCAGTCCCAGTTGCCGCGGCCGTTGGCCCAGGCGAGGCGAGGGCTGAAACCGGTGCCGGCCGCCTCGAAGACCCAGAGGCCGGAGGTGGAATTTCCGTAGTCGTAAAGGATGCCGATATCCGTCTTTCCATCACCGTTGAAGTCACCCGAGGACATCTTTGACGAAGCCCAGTCCCAGTTGCCGCGTCCGTTGGTCCAGGCGAGGCGAGGGCTGAAACCGGTGCCGGCCGCCTCGAAGACCCAGAGACCGGAGGTAGAGTTTCCGTAGTCATAAAGGATGCCCATGTCCGTCCTGCCGTCGGCATTGAAATCACCGGGGGCCATCTTTGTCCTGGACCAGTCCCAGTTACCGGCGCCGTTGGTCCATGCCATGCGGGATGTGAAGCCTGACCCTGACGGATCGAATATCCAAAGCCCTGACGTTGTATTGCCGTAATCATAAAGCACACCGACCTCGGCCATGCTGTCAGCATTCGTGTCAATGCTCTCTGTGGTGGAAGGCGCGGTTGCGATAACTGGAACATCACCGGTCTCAGGCGCATAGGTGTCGGAGGCGGCGCTGCTTTCTTCTTCCGTCGGATCACCGGCGGCAGCAGGTTCGATGGGTACAGTTTGTGCGGTTACTGCTTGCGTGAGATGGGTGCTCACACCTGCCTTTTCGGCGGCGAGGCCGTCTTCGCCGTATACGGCGCCGGCCGCATTGGCTTTCGCGGAAAAAATACCTGAGACCATGCCTGAGAGAATCAGGCCACAGACAACCAGCATCACAAACGGCTTACACGGATTTCTTTTCATTTTCTTCCTATCTGAAATCGATTTATGGCGGGGCTGCATGAAGGCGTTACCTGTAAAACCAGAAATGTATTCTATAAACAGTCAGGCATTGATTCAATAATCAGGCTGTAATCCCTGCATGACCCGGGGTTCTGACCATCAATGTGCTGCTTCCTCGCCGGGTATGATCCGGGCAAGCATCTGCAGGGCCGCGGTTACAGACGCCCGGCGGACTTCGTCGCGGGCTCCCTGAAAGTTAAAAGCCATCACCTCGTCTGCAGTTTCTGAAGATACGCCTATATAGACGAGTCCAACCGGCTTTTCGGCGGTCCCGCCATCGGGGCCGGCTATCCCGGTTATGCCGATGCCGTATCCGGCGCCGAGGGCCTCCCTGGCGCCTTTCGCCATCTGTCGCGCTACAGACTCTGATACGGCGCCCTCTTCGTCGAGGGTATCCTGTTTTACCCCGAGGAGTGCGGTTTTCACCGAGTTATCATATGCTACGACTCCGCCAAGGAAGAATCGGGAGGCGCCGCTGACGCCGGTAATGGTCTCGCTGAGCATACCGCCAGTGCACGATTCGGCGACAGCCAGGGTCTCTCCACGATGCGACAGCCTGCCAGCGACGACCTCGACGATCGCCTTTCCGTCGGAGTACGTAGATCCTGTAGACGTGACGGCGATCTTCTTCATCGTCTCATGCCTGCTCCGGAGCCTTAACCCAGTAGCGTGCTTTCCGAAAATAATCGATCCCCGAGATAACGGTCAGGAGCGCGGCGATGTAGATAAGGTACCAGCTCAACGGCCTGTCGAGAATATATCCACGCTGGGGCAGTATCAGGGCTATGACCGCGATGACCTGGCTGACGGTCTTGATCTTTCCGAGCGAACTGGCCGGGATCACCACCCTCTCGGCAGCGGCTACTAGCCTCAAGCCCGTGACCGCGAACTCCCTTGCGATGATCACCATCGCTATCCAGGCCGAGATGCGTCCGAGTGACAGCAGTGAGATGAGCGCGGCGGAAATGAGGAGCTTGTCCGCAAGGGGGTCCAGGAACTGCCCGAGGACCGTCACGGCGTTGCGTGAACGGGCGACATAGCCGTCCAGCGTGTCGGTGAGCGCCGCTATGACGAATATGCCGGCGGCAATCGAAGCGCTGAGCCAGGACGGGATGATGTCGAGCCCCAGCATGAAAACCATGAACACGGGGATGAGCAGGATACGGAAGATGGTAAGGCCGTTGGCGAGATTTACCGGAATCCGCCACCGCGTCCGATCCCCGGCGTCAGATGAAGCAGCTGGCTGTGCTTTGCTCACCTGCCGCTCCCCGTCCGTCATTATCCGCCCAGTTTTTTTAGACCGGTGACAGTGATCTCGTAATCCGCCGGCGCCTCGGTCAGAGGTGGCTGGGGTTGCCCGTTGATCGTAATTTCAAGATCGGCGTTACCGACCGTCAGTTTCAGGCGCGTCTCTGAGCCGATGACCGCACTGTTCAGACTCTGGATTTCCCCCGCCTCAAAAACATGTGGTTCTATCAAAGGCGTATTGTCGCCTGCCTTGACCAGCTCGACCCAGACGGAATCCGTTGCCTTGATGGAAACGCTCTCAAGCGCTCCGGGACGAGTCTGGGTCTGGACGGTCGCTGCCGGCGCCGGGCTTGTGGCTGACGCCGTCTGCGTCGGCGACGTGGTCGCTGATTCGGTGGATGTCGGTGCCAGGGTGGCCGGTTCGGTGCCCTTGTTCCCCCAGCCCATGTAAGACAGGACAGCTATGATCGCCACTGCAAGGATGGCGACGATGATATAGTTGGCGGGACGCTTGCGGGGGGCTTCAGTATTGGCTGTCTTTGGCGGCTGGATGAGGTGTTCACGATGATCGCCGCTGCCGAAGCGTTCATTGAACTCATCGATAAGCAGCTGATAATCGAGATCGAGGTATTCTGCGTAAGTCCTCAAAAAGCCTTTGACGTACGTCCCGGCCGGGAGAACATCGAAATCCTCGTTCTCCATCGCCTGGATGTATTTTACCCTGATCTTTGTATCCTCTTCCGCCTGCTGTAGCGAGATATCCCTGCGCACGCGGGCATCCCGCAAAGTGGTGCCGATCTCAAACATATATCCCCAAGCTTATGATTTTGCCGCGGCATAAATGCTGATTTTCAGCCACGACTTCGGATTAACCGTAATATTTTATCAGCAAACTGTCTGAATGATGTCCGGATTATCAGAATCTAACACTTGATACGCAATGATACAATTTTTGCCAGCCTGACAGCGTCAGCATGACTGCCGGAAAAATGGGCATCCTGCAGCCCCGTTAAAGCGGCCTTCGTTTGCGTATTTACCTTCATTGACAAAAAAACGCCAGCTGATAATATCTTCTGCGAGCCTGCCCGGGAAAGACAGACTGCTTTCTCTTGGGGGGAATATGGGTGATTGCAGTCTTTCCGGTGGGGTCAGCCGGAGAATAGCAGCGACAGGGCCGGCGTTGATCAAGCGTCGGCTTTTTCTGTTTGAAGCGCATGCCCTGCATGGCCTTTGCTTGGTTTGCGGAACATTCATAGCGTTCATGCGGCCGGAAAAGCGTTTAAAACAACATGCCGAAGGGCAGCCTTTTGAGCACACCGATGATTGAAACGGACCTGGATTCTTGCACGAATACGCGATAACAGAAAGCATCATCGAGATAGTCCTGTCAGAAGCTGCCCAGGCAGGCGCGGGATGTGTCGATGAAATCAGGGTCGTGATCGGTGAACTGTCGAGCTTCTCCGACAGTTCCATCGAGTTTTATTTCGAGGAGCTTTCACGCGGTACCACGGCCGAAGGCGCCCGCCTGGTTTTTGAAAAAATCGAAGCCAGCGCGGAATGCTGCGCCTGTGGTTACGGCTTCAGGCCGCGTAGCGCCTTTTATGCATGTCCTGAGTGCGGATCGCGGCTGTTCGAGCTGAAGCAGGGACAGGAGATGTACGTCGACAGCATTGAAGTGAAATGATCGAACGTGAAAGGCCAATATCAATTCAAGAAGAGCTGAAGCCGGAATCCCGGGAAGGATAGCCGCATGAAGATCGAAGTCAAAAAGAACATACTCGCACGCAATGACACGGCCGCAGCTGAAAACCGTGAGCGCCTTGCCAGGCAAGGCGTGTGCATGATCAACCTGATGGCTTCGCCGGGAGCGGGCAAGACCAGCGTTATCATGAAGGTTATCGAAAACCTCCCTGACAGGTACGCGATGGCCGTGATCGAAGGGGACATCGCTTCCGAGATTGATTCGCTGGCTATCGAAGCCCTGAATATCCCGGCGCTGCAGATCAACACAGGCGGCTCCTGTCATCTGACGGCTTTGATGATAAGTTCGGCGCTCGACCATCTCGATCTGGACTCGCTGGACCTGGTTATCGTTGAGAATGTCGGAAACCTCGTCTGCCCGGCGGAGTTCGACCTGGGAGAAACCGGACGCGTGATGATCGCCAGCATTACGGAGGGTCATGACAAGCCTCACAAGTATCCCACCATCTTCAGGGAAGTCGACGCGATCCTGGTGAACAAGACCGACCTGCTTCCTTACTGTGATTTCGATATGGCCAGCTTTCGCCAGGTGGTCGAGGAGCTTAACCCGGACGGCGCCGTCATCGAGCTGTCCTGCAAGGACGGTTGCGGCACCGACGACTGGTGCGGCTGGATCGAAACAGCAATAAACGGAAGCAAGACCAGGTTGTCGTCCTGACATCTCGAACCAGAGCCAAGGCCCGGGAGTAAACATGCCCGATCTGCATGACGGAATATCCCGCTCGACGAGAACCGTGATCCTTGTAAAGGGCGTCGTCCAGGGTGTCGGCTTCAGGCCGTTCGTATACCAGGCGGCTTTGGCGAAAAAACTGAATGGGCACGTGGTCAATACCGCTTCGGGCGTGGAGATAGACGTCGAGGGCCCCGCAGCCGAAATCGACGCCCTGATCGAAGAGATCCGCGCCGGCGCTCCCCCGCTTTCCCACATTATCGATATCGAGACAATCGCGATGGAACCCTCGGGATGCTCGGGCTTCAGAATCGGCGATTCGGTCGCCGGTCGCGAAGGCCATCAACTTGTGAGCCCTGATACCTGCACCTGTGATGACTGCATGGCGGAACTGCTAAATCCCAGTGACAGGCGTTACCGTTATCCATTTATCAACTGTACGAATTGTGGTCCAAGGTTCACGATTATCGAGGAACTGCCGTACGACCGCCACTCGACTACCATGAACAGGTTTGTCATGTGTCCGGAATGCCAGGCTGAGTATGAAGATCCCGCTGACCGCCGTTTTCACGCCGAACCCAACGCCTGTCCGCAATGCGGTCCCCAGCTCTGGCTCACCGACTCGAATGGCAATACGCTACCCGCTGAGGATGCGATCACGGCCGCGGCATCGGCGCTTAGGGCGGGAAAGATAATCGCACTCAAGGGGCTGGGTGGATTTCAGCTTGCCTGCCTGGCGACGAGCGAAGAAACCGTGGAGCGCCTGCGGCTGCGCAAGCGACGTCCCCACAAACCATTCGCGCTCATGACTGTTTCCGCCGCCGAGGCTTCGCTTCGCTGTCATGTCAGCCCGGAAGAGAGGGAACTCCTGGAGTCGGCGCAGCGGCCGGTCGTATTACTGCGCCGTCTAGGCAACAGTGATATCGCACAGGCTGTAGCTCCACGACTCGATCACCTGGGTATCATGCTCCCCTGCACCCCGATGCACTTTCTGCTGCTGGATGAGGTTCAGACGCCGCTGGTCATGACGAGCGGCAACCTCTCAGAGGAGCCCATCTGCCGCACGAGTTTTGAAGCAATGGCAAAGCTGTCAGGAATCGCCGACCTGTTCCTCATGCATGACCGGCAGATCAAATCGACATATGACGACAGTGTCATGATGGTGGAAAACAGCCGGCCGGTGATGCTGCGCCGCGCGCGCGGCTATGCCCCTCTGCCGGTAAAGCTGCCCGTTCCTCCGAATAATGATGACGTAGTGGTATCCGGGAATGAAACATGTTCGGTCTTCGCCGCCGGAGCCGAACTGAAAAATACTTTCTGCCTGACCCGTGGGAACGACGCTTTTCTTTCCCAGCACATGGGCGACCTGGAGAACGTCGAAACACTGCTGCACTACGAACGCACGGAATCCCTTTATGAGAACCTGTTCAACATCAAGCCGGATACTTTCGTCTGCGACAGCCATCCTGATTATCTTTCGACGGCCTATTGCATGGAACGGCAACCGTCACCCCTCAAAGTCCAGCATCACAAGGCGCATCTGGCTTCATGTCTGGCTGAGAACAATGAAACCTCAGATGTCGTCGGCGTCATACTTGACGGCATGGGCTTCGGAGACGACGGCTCGATATGGGGCGGAGAATTCTTCACCGGCGGGCTGGAAAGCGGTTTTGAGCGGGCGGCGCATCTCGAGCAGATGCCGCTCCTGGGCGGCGACGCGGCCGTACGCGAGCCCTGGCGCACAGCGCTTGCGGCCACATGGAAACACGCGCCCGGGAAGCTGGCGTTTGCAGCTGACGTACTGGAGATACCCGGACGCAAGCGCGGCCTGCTGCAGCGTCAGCTAGAAGCCAGGCTGAATTGCCCCATGACCTCCAGCTGTGGACGCCTGTTTGACGCCATCGGCGCGCTGGTGCTGCGCCGCTTCAACGTCAGCTATGAAGCCCAGGCTGCGATCGAGCTGGAGGCTCTAGCTTGGAGTTCTGACCTGCTTTCGAATATTACCCCTTCCGATGGCGCACTGGCTCCCGAACCCTATCGCTTCGAGCTTAACAGTGACGCTGAACCCTGGATATTGTCTCCGGCCTCAGTTGTCAACGAGGTCATTAATGATATAGAGAAGGAAACTGATCCGGCGCTGATAGCTGTCCGCTTTCACCTGGGCCTGTCAGAAGCTATAGTACGAACGAGTATTTCAATCGCCGAAAAACATGGCCTGGAAAAGATAGCTCTCAGTGGCGGGGTCTTTCAGAACCGCCTTTTGTTGAGAATGGTGACTGAAGGCCTATCCCTTGAAGGCAGGGAAGTCATAAGCCATCATCATGTACCGCCCAATGACGGCGGAATCGCCCTGGGCCAGGCCGCTCTGGCCCTGTTCAATACAAG
The DNA here is from genome assembly GCA_041658605.1 of Thermoleophilia bacterium. GTDB lineage: Bacteria > Actinomycetota > Thermoleophilia > BMS3ABIN01 > BMS3ABIN01 > JBAZWE01. The sequence continues at coordinate 31,749 of JBAZZU010000006.1, forward strand.
GAGCAGATAGTCCATGTGTCTTGCGGTGCCCGCAAAAATAGTTGAAATTGAAGGCCAGCTTGTTACGGTCGAGGTCGGCGGCCTGACGCGGCAGGCCTCTATCGTCCTGCTTCCCGACGCATCCCTCGGCGACTACGTACTGATACACGCGGGGTTCGCCATTTCCAGAATCGATGAGAAAGAAGCGCTGGAGACGCTGCATCTGTTCGAGCAGCTTGGAAACGGCGATTACGGCAGCATTTCCGGCCCGCAGGATTAATTGATGCCGCTCCCCTTCCTTGATGATTTCCGCGATCGATCCCAGGTCCGCGCCCTTCTGGGTGAACTGAACGCGCGCCTCGAGGGTGGGCCTGTCCGCAGGGTCATGGAAGTCTGCGGAACCCATACCATGGCTATCTCACGCCAGGGCATCCGGCAGGCACTGCCGCCGGAGCTCAAATTGATATCGGGTCCGGGTTGTCCGGTCTGTGTCACGTCGAACGCTGACATAGACAGGTTTATCGAGATATCGCTGCTGCCGGGAGTGATTGCGGCGACGTTCGGTGACATGCTGCGGGTTCCGGGCACGCGCATGGGCCTGTCGCAGGCCCGGGGCCGGGGTGCGCAGGTGCGCATCGTCTATTCCACCCTGGACGCCGTCGAGCTGGCGAGGAAGAACCCCGAAAGTGAAGTGGTCTTTTTCGGAGTCGGTTTCGAGACGACGGCGCCGACGGTAGCGGCAGCGCTTGTCGAAGCCCGCGCTGCAGACCTGACAAATTTTCATGTACTTTCCGTGCATAAGGTCGTTCCGCCGGCGCTGGAAGCTCTCTGCGCGGCGCCGAAGCTCGCGGTAGACGCTTTCCTCTGCCCCGGCCACGTGTCGGCGATCATCGGCCCCGAAGCCTATCTGCCGGTCGCCGAAAAGCATAATATGCCATGCGTCATCGCGGGTTTTGAGCCGGTTGATATCCTGCAGTCCCTGATCATGATCGTCGACCAGCTGAATGGGGATCGTTCGGTTGTCGAGACCCAGTACAACCGCGTTGTCCAGCCCGGAGGCAATCCGGCGGCCCGCGCGATAATGGAAAGCGTATTTGATCCCTGCGACGCGGAATGGCGGGGACTCGGCGTCATACCCTCAAGCGGACTTTCCATAAAAAGGGAATTCTCGGGCCACGACGCCGGCGAAAAATTTGATATCGACGTAAGTTATTCGCGCGAACCGAAGGGATGTATCTGTGGTTCGATCCTTACAGGAGTGAAGATCCCTACCGACTGCGCCCTCTTTGGAGCCGCGTGCAATCCCGGCCATCCGGTCGGGCCATGCATGGTTTCTTCTGAAGGAACATGCGCCGCCTACTATCAATATGAGATCTGAGCCGGTGACTGAATGAGTCCGGACGACAACAATCGCATCCTGCTCGGGCATGGCAGCGGCGGCAAGCTGACCCAGGAGCTTATCGAATCCGTATTCGCCAGCCGGCTGAATAATCCGATCCTCGCGCAAATGGACGATGCGGCGATCGTCGAGCTGCAGGGGCGTCTGGCGGTAACGGTCGATTGCCACGTGGTCTCGCCCCTCTTTTTCCCGGGTGGCGACATCGGCAGGCTTTCTGTCACCGGTACAGTCAACGACCTGGCGATGGTCGGAGCCACAGCGCTTTACCTGACAGCCGGCTTCATCATTGAGGAGGGTTTTTCCATTGGGGAACTCGAGAGGATCATCGATTCAATGAGTGAAGCGGCGAAAGAAGCCGGCATCCAGATTGTGGCCGGCGACACCAAGGTCGTCGAGAAGGGCGCAGCCGACGGCATATTCATCACGACGACCGGCGTCGGCATGATCCCAGCCGGAATCCATATATCCGGGTCCGGAGCCAGGCCTGGAGATGCGGTGATCGTCAGCGGAACCATAGGCGACCACGGTGTGACGATACTCTGTCAGAGGGAAGGCATGAACTTCGAAACGAGCCTTAAGAGTGACTGCGCTCCGCTGGGCAGACTCGTACGGGATATGGTGGATGCCTCTCCGCGCATCCGCTCGCTTCGCGACCCCACCCGCGGCGGACTGGCAAACACACTGAACGAGATCGCTTCAGCTTCAGGTGTCACGATCGAGATCGACGAGGAGAAGATACCGATGAGAGCCGAAGTCAGGGCGGCGTGTGAGCTCACGGGTCTGGATCCATTGGTGATGGCCAACGAGGGTAAGCTTCTGGCCATCGTCGCAGCACAGGACGCGGAAAGGCTGGTTGATACCATGAGGCAGAATGTCCTTGGCAGGGATGCGGCCATTGTCGGTAGCGTAGGACATGCTGAGGGTGGAAAAGCCCGGGTCTTTACCCGGACCCTGCTTGGAAGCCGCCGCGTGCTTTCAATGGCGACCGGCGAGCAGCTTCCGAGGATCTGCTGAAACATGAAGGATCTACCTCGTGATAATGATCCCGAAAAGCGGCAATACAGGGGCTTCCACTACTTGTTAAAGGTCGTCATCACCGGGTGAAATGAACGGTTCACTGTTTCCGTATACCGGCGCGGAGTCATGTCTGACCGGCGGTTCGACATGGACCAGCTCTTCATCATCCGCTGACGCACTTCCTGATCGCGGGGAATCTCTCAGTATCCTCTCCAGGTCTTCCTCGCCGATGAGGACACGTCTCGGCTTGCTGCCCTCATAACCACTGATGACGCCCCTCTTCTCAAGCATGTCGATCAACCTGCCGGCGCGCGTATAACCGACGCGAAGCCGGCGCTGCAGGAATGACACCGACGCTGTGCCTGTGGTCACGACCAGTGTCATGGCTTCCGGCAACAAGTCGTCTTCGTCCGCAAGCAGCCTCCCGTCATCGTCGCCGTCCTTCCCTTCCAGCAGCTCGAAGCGGAAATCGGGTGATTTCTGGCTCTTGCAGCGATCCGTCAGCATCTGGATCTCTTCCTCGGAGATATACGCGCCCTGCACCCTCTTCAGCTGCGATGAACCCAGTGGACGGAAGAGCATGTCTCCCTGGCCCAGCAGGCTCTCAGCCCCGGTGATATCAAGTATGACCCTTGAATCAACCTGAGAGGCTACGGCGAATGCGATGCGCGAGGGCACGTTGGCCTTGATCATGCCGGTGATCACGTCAACCGACGGACGCTGTGTCGCAAGCACGAGGTGTATGCCGACCGCCCTCGATTTCTGGGCCAGCCGGATGATGGCGTCCTCGACCTCGGTCGGCGATACCATCATCAGGTCCGCCAGCTCATCAACCACGAGCAATATATACGGCAGTGGTTTCTGGTCACGGCGAACCCTGATCTTGTTGAGTTCATCCAGATGCTTGGCCTTGGCAAGCGACATCTGGCTGTATCTTGATTCCATCTCGGCGACGAGGTTGGCGAGAACGTTGGCTGCTTCCTTCATTATCGTTACGACCGGCGTCAGCAGGTGCGGAATGCCCTCGAAGTGGTTCAGTTCCACACGCTTCGGATCGATGAGGATCATGCGTACGTCATCCGGTGAACTGCGAAGCAGCACGGATGAGACCATGCAGTTTATGCAGCCGCTCTTGCCGGACCCGGTCGTTCCCGCCACCAGCAGGTGCGGCATCTGGGCAAGATCGGCAAAGACCGGCTTGCCTGCTATGTCCTTGCCGAGCCAGACCATCAAAGGCCCCGAGCTTGCCGGGAAACCGCGGTAGATATCGCCCAGGGTGACCATGTTCGGACTGCTGTTGGGAACTTCTACGCCCACGGCCGCCTTGCCCGGGATGGGAGCGAGAATCCTTATATCGGTCGTCGCCAGCGCCATCGCGATATCGTTTTTCAGCGCAGTGACTTTCTTTACCTGGATACCCGGAGCCAGCTGAAGCTCGTATCGGGTGACCCTCGGGCCTGATACCGTGCCGACCATCTTTGCGTCGATTCGAAAACTTGCGAGGGTCTCAACCAGCACCCTGCTTACCCTGTCGATATTGCCCGCGCCCCCCTCGATAATCTCATCACTCTTTCTGAGAAGGTCGGGATTCGGAAGAATATATCCTTCATCAACATCGTTGCCGGTCTCGGGGAACAGCTCTTCCTGTACCGGCTCAGCCTCCGCTACAGCCTGGCCTTCATCAAAATCCTGCGCCTTTTCAGTGCCGGAAGATACTGGATTATCGACAAGCGCCAGAGCCGGCTTGCCATTGAATAGGTCGGGAAAAGTCTCAGCACCATCAAGCGGAGCGGCATCGGTCTTAACGCCCGCAAGACTTCCTTCTGTAGCTATCCGTTCGGTTGCCACGCCTGAGTCCACTCCAAATGGTGCTGAAACGCCGGCGCCAGCGGCCTGCGCGGGAACCATCCCGTCCGCAGCCTGGACTTTTCGCTCAATCAGATTATGGCCAAGCTGCCTGGTACCGCGATGGGCGCTTGCCGCGGCTCTTCCTGCGCGTTTCCCCGACGCCAGCAATACTGCCCTCACCGATGCGCCTGTTATGAGGAATGTGGAAGCGAGAAGGAGGAATATGACCGCCACGGTGCTGCCTGCATCTCCCAGCAGCGATCCCGTCAGCCAGTAAAGAGCGTCACCGGTGATGCCGCCATGTTCAGAAAAATATTCGCTGCGGAAATAACCATCATGGGCCGGATCGGTACCGAGAACCGAAAATGTGTTGGCGCCAGTGATGAGGAACAGCGCCACTGTCAGCAGACCGGTACCGACCTGGAACCCACGGGGGCCTCGGGGAATCTCGGGAAAAATAAGAAACGCCCCGCCCAGTATCAGTGCTGGCGGAGCCAGGACAGCCAGCGCACCGAACAGGTAACTCAATGCCGATTCGGCAGCCGCGCCCAACAGGCCGCCAGACCAGCCCAGGTAGATAACCATAGCCATGAAAACCCCGATGGCCACAATTGCCAAACCACCGAGTTCACGCAGGTGGCGCAGGTCACGCTTCCCGCCGGAGCTCGACTTTTTCCTTTTCGACGCCGCGCTTTTTCTGCCGCCCTTTTTTGTCTTTCGTGTTGCCATGCGGCTTCCCTTCATACCTTTTAAACTTCCAGGATCACCGCCATGATCAGCGGCCGTTTTTTTGTCTTCTTATACAGGAACTTTGCGAGCTTGCTGTGTATATGTTCCTGCAGGATGCTGGCGTCGCTGATACCCTTGCTCGAACTGGCGATCAATGTTTCCTCCACCAGCCGCGTGACCTCCTTGAGGAGCGCGCGGCGATCCCCCATGTAGACGAAACCCTTGGCGGTTATTTCGGGCTTCGATATCATCGAACCATCCTGCTCCCGGACGGGAGCCACCACGATGAAAGTACCGTCTCTCGACAGCTTCTGCCGGTCGCGCAGCGTTACATCCTTGATATCGCCGACGTCCAGTCCATCGACGAAAGTCATGCCTGCGTCGATCCTGTCCACTATCCTAACCTTGCCATCGGACACCTCGATGACATCGCCGTTAGAGGCCTTGATTATGTGTTTGCTGTCCATCCCCAGCTCCTCGGCCAGTTCGGCGTGAAAATGCAGATGGCGGTATTCACCGTGAATGGGCATGAAATATTTAGGATGGGTCTCATTGATCATCATTTTCAGCTCTTCCCGGGAAGCGTGGCCGGAAACGTGCACCGGGGCCACCGATTCGTAAACGACCCTTACGCCTTTTTTAAAGAGACGGTTGATGACATTGTGGACGCCGACCTCATTGCCGGGCACCGGGCGGGCCGATAACACAACTGTATCGCCCTCAGACAGGCTTACTTTCCTGTGGTCGCCGAACGCCATCCTTGTAAGCGCCGCCATCGGCTCTCCCTGGCTGCCGCTGGAGAGGATCAGGATCTTCGATGGCCTGTAGCTGTCGATATCACCGAGTTTTATCTCCATATCCTCGGGAATCGTCAGATATCCGAGATCCTTGGCGATCTGGACGTTCGTTACCATGGAGCGTCCGATGACGACCATTTTGCGGCGATGCCGCCGCGCAGCATTTACGATCTGCTGAATCCGGTGGATATGGGAAGCAAACGATGCGGCGATAACACGGCCGGTCGCATTGGCAAAAATATTGTCGAGGGCGGCTCCCACGGACCTTTCCGTGCCCGTGATCCCGTCGACTTCGGCGTTTGTGCTGTCTGACAGGAGCAGCAGGATGCCTTCCCTGCCCAGATCACCGAACTTGCTTAAGTCCGTGCGGCGCTTATCAATCGGGTTAGAATCAAGCTTGAAATCACCCGTATGCACAATCGTCCCAACTGGCGTTTTGACAGCGATGGCTACACCATCAGGAATACTGTGGGCAACACTGATGAAGTCGCAGAGGAAGGGCCCGATCTGTTCGGGCTCGTTCTCGACGATCTCCCGCAGGTCTGACTCTTCCAGCAGGCCATGCTCCTCCAGCTTCTTGCGCACCAGCCCGAGGGTCAGACGTGTTCCGTATACCGGTACATTCATCTGGCGCAGAAGAAAAGGCAGGGCTCCGACGTGATCCTCGTGACCATGTGTAAGCACTACAGCTTCAATCTGGTCGACGCGCTCGCGCAGAAACTGGAAATCAGGGATGATCAGGTCGATTCCCAGCAGCTCGTCGCGCGGGAACATAAGACCCGCATCGATTACGAGCAGACGCCCGCGATATTCCATCACCATCATGTTCTTGCCGATCTCTCCCAGACCGCCAAGAGGAATAATTTTAAGTTTTGGTTTCTCTATTTCGCTCAACTCCATTTTAGTTATTGGGATGTGTTTTATTGCAGCATTGAATATCTGCCCGGCTTCATGACTTTATTAACAGACAGATATAATTGTTTTGATTAGTAGATTTTCGCTTCCAACGGGGTTATTCCTGCCCTGAAGCATGTGGCGCCATGCGGACCCTATGCCCGCTGACGTGCGAGGTCGAGCTGCTCCAGTGTCCGCCTTATGACCGATTCTTCGGCCTTTGTGGCGGATACCAGCGGCAGGCGCAGCCCGCCGACTTCATGGCCGAGCATGTTGAGCGCCGCCTTTATCGGAATGGGATTGGTCGCGATAAAGATCGCCTCGTAAAGGGGCGCCAGTGATTCGTCGACAGCCCTGGCGTCCTCGATATTGCCGCTCCTGTAGAGCTCGACCATCTTCTTCATCTGCGGCCCGGCCAGATGCGAGGCTACGCATATACCGCCCCAGCCGCCAAACTCCAGCAGTGGAAAGAGCATGTCATCATTTCCCGCATAAATACCCATATCGCAGATCTCGGTGAGCCGTCGTGTCTGCTCCAGGTCGGGATTTGCCTGCTTGACGGCGACGATGTTATCGACCTCGTTGAGCTCTGCAAGGGTCTCCGGCTCTATATTTGTCACGCAGCGTCCGGGGATGTTATAGAGGATGACCGGCTTGTCCGTAACGGCGGCGATAGCCTTGAAGTGGGCCACGACCCCGGCTACCGGCGGCTTGTTGTAATAAGGAGTCACGGCAAGGATTCCGTCAACATCCACACCGGTCGCTCTTTTGGTGAGTTCAACGCTGTGCGCGGTGTCATTGGAGCCTGTCCCGGCGATGATGGTCGCGCGGTCGCCTACAGCATCTTTCACCACGCGAAAGAGTTCAACCTTCTCGTCGTCGGTCAGGGTGGGTGATTCACCGGTAGTACCGCTGACGACCAGCCCGTCAGAGCCGTTGTCGACCAGGAAAGCGGCCAGTCGCGCCGTTCCTTCATAATTGACCGACCCGTCCTCGTGAAGGGCGGTAGCCATGGCGGTTAATATGTCTCCGAGTGAGCGGTTCATCTTCTCCTGAATCTTTCTGTGCAGGCTTTTCCGCCTGCGTTCTTTATTTCCAGGCAGACAATAGCCTGTCTTTGTTTCTGAACAGGTATTATTTCAGATTTACATTACCTTCTCCAGCCCTACCGCGATACCGTCCAGATCAGCGACCCGGCGCACCGCCAGAACGACCCCGGGCATAAAGGACTCCCGTGATATGGAATCGTGGCGCACGCTCAGCGTCTGTCCCTGGCCTCCGAAGATGACCTCCTGGTGGGCAACCAGCCCGGGGAGCCTGACGCTGTGTATCGGGATACCGCCCTGGTGAAAACCGCGAGCAGCATTTCCTTCGGGACCCGCTGGCGACGGAGCTCCTGATTCAAACTCCCGCGCGATCAGATCCGCCGTTCTCAGCGCCGTCCCGGATGGCGCGTCCAGTTTCTGGTCGTGGTGAAGCTCGATGATCTCACATGATGGCATGTGCCGGGCGATCATGCGTGACACTTCCATCATCAGTACCGCGCCGATGGCGAAATTCGGAGCAATCAGGCAGTTTGCGCCGCTGGAGCGCGCCTGTGATTCGATCTCGAGCAGCTGTTCCTCTCCCAGCCCCGTGGTCCCGACCACGCAATGAATCTCAGCCTTCAGACATGCGATAACGTTTGTCAGCACCGCGTCGGGAATGGTGAAATCGACGGCAACGTCAGCCTTCACCTGCTCCAGGCACACGGAAAGGGATGAAAATCCCGGAATACCGGTTGCGCCTGGATCGCCATGCGACCCTTCCTTGTTAAACGCCGGATCAATCATGGCGACGAGCTCCAGATCTTCCTCGGCCAGTACGGCGTCACAGACAGTCCGCCCCATCCTGCCCAGGGCCCCGTTGACAATTACCCGGATCATCAAGCCTCCCAGTTAATATTCATCTTATTTTATACCCTTCTTTGCACTGTCATCTCGGCGATCAGCCGCAGCGGGTCGATATCGATCTCGTCGCTGACCGTTTCAAGAACGGCGGCCGCCTCTTCGACGTACTCGCGGGCTTTTTCCCGTGCCTTCTCAAGACCACCCGACTCCCTGACTTTCATGACGATGGCGTCGATCCGTTCCCCGGTGAGCTTTCCATCAAACATCATAGCCAGCGAAGGATCAAGTTCCAGAGCCATTATAAGGGGCAGCGTCACTGTCCCGTCGCGCAGGTCGGTACCGATGCTCTTTCCGGTATCCGAAACCTCCCCGGTAAAATCGAGAATGTCGTCGGATATCTGAAAAGACAATCCGATGCAGTGTCCGAACCTCCCCAGGGCCTTCTGCGTCGCCCCGGAACATCCCGAAAGTAATGCGCCAAGCTGGCACGCGGCGGAAAAAAGTCCGGAAGTCTTCAGCCGGCAGCGTATCTCGTAAGCGTCGTGGGAAAGGCCTGTATCGTGTGCCTGCTCCATCTGGACCAGTTCTCCAAGACTTAAGTCAAGGCTCACCGCGGTCAGCAGGGAAACCGCACGGTCTGAACCAGCGCCGGCCAGCACGGCAAAGGCGCGGGAAAAAAGATAGTCGCCCGCGGCCATGCTTACGGATGGCCCATAACCGGCCACCAGCGTCGGGTGTCCCCTTCTGAGTTTCGCGTCATCGAGCACGTCATCGTGAACCAGGGTCGCCATGTGGATCAGCTCCACGGCGACTCCGGCCGCGATCTGGGCCTTGTTTATACCAGTTAATTTTTTTGTGGTTAAAAGTACCAGCAGCGGCCGCAAGCGTTTGCCGCCGGCCGCAAGCGTCATTGAACATGCCTCGCCCAGCGTTGCCCCGGGAGCCTCCGTGGCCTCGGCAAGATGCTGCTCGCATTCAGCCATGTACCCTGAAACATTCGCCCAGCAGCTGGACTTGAACTGCTCGAGTGCGGTCGGTGTTCCATCGCCGCCGTTCACTTTACCGTCCCCGAATGAAGGGCGATGATGCTGCCCGCAAGCAATCGGTAACTGACATCCACCATCCCGGCTTCTTCCATGATGCCTGCCAGCTGCGGCGCCGGCGGAAAACGCTTGACCGACATCGGCAGATACGAATAGGCTGAGCCGTCGCGGTAAAAGATCCTGCCGATGGCCGGCACCATCCGATCGAACCAGAGCCCGAAGAAACTCTTGAATGGTTGCCGTGAAGGCTGGGTGATCTCAAGGCAGATAACCACGCCTCCGGGTCTGACAACCCGCGCCATCTCCCGGAATACCCCGAGGATATCTTCGATATTGCGTACTCCGAAACCGACAGTCGCCGCGTCGAAGCTGCCGTCCTCGAATTCTATCTTCGTAGCATCCCCCCAGCGAAAATCGACGGGTTTGCCGTTGCGCCGCGCTTTTCCAAGCGCGACTTCCAGCATACGGCGGCTGAAATCGATGCCGGTGACCGAACCCAGGGGACCAACCGAATCCATAAGGGCGAAAGCAAAATCACCGGTTCCACAGCAGACGTCAAGCGCGCGCCCCCCTTCTTTCAATCCGGCGGCCTCGACCCCCAGCTGCCGCCAGCGATAATGCATGCCGCATGTCATGACGGTATTAACGAGGTCATAACGGCCAGCGATCGACCCGAACATGGCCCTGATACGTCCAGCTTCCGGATGAGCGATCGTCGTCTGTATCTCAGGTTCGGTTTTCAGGCTTGCCCTCCCAGCGTTCGAACAGTTCGTTCCTGACTCCAAGCAGATCCAGAACCTTGCCCACCACAAAATCAACCATGTCGTCTATGCTTTTCGGATGATTGTAGAAAGCCGGCATCGCCGGCACGATCTCCGCGCCGGCGCGCCTGAGCGTCAACAAGTTGCGCAGGTGTATCTCGCTGAGCGGAGTCTCCCGGGGAACGAGTATCAACGGCCTGGATTCCTTCAGCATCACGTCGGCTACGCGATGGATAAGATTTCTGGTAATACCCGCGGCTATGCCCGCGGCGGTCGACATCGAACATGGACAGACAATGGCGGCGTCACCAAGCGAACTGCCGCTGGCAAAGGCTTCGCCCATGCTCCCGGGTGATACGAGGCGTATCGACCCCTCATCGACGCCGCTTGCCGCGAGAAATGATTCGATGACCGCTTCACGGGAGGCTTCCTGCAGGCCGGGCGCCCCTGACTGGTCCTCAAATCGTATGACTTCCACGGCGCCATCGGAGATGCAAGCCGTCACGTCATGTCCGGCTTCTTCAAGGGCATTTAGCAGACGCCCGCCGTAGACTGATCCGCTGGCGCCGCTTATTCCAACAAAAATCTTCATAGACAATAAAGTCTAACGGAGGCACCAGACAATTGAAAGAAAGACTCCCTTTCCCGCGCCGGCCGGCTATGTCCATCCGGATGACCCGATGCACAGGAGCGTCATGAAGGCCGGTTCTGCGGCCTGGCCACAACAGCCCTGTTCCTGCCAGCTTCCCTGGCCTGATGCGTGGCCATCTCGGCCGCCTCCAGCAGGGAAACAGCGTCTGCGGCGTGAGCGGGAAATTCGACGATACCTATGCTCATACTCACGGCAGACCCGCCCTCACCCTCTCCCTCGGGAAAGACATGGCTTGCCACGACAGCCTGTATCTTTTCCACCAGCCCGGACGCGGTATATTTCTCGCCGCCTGAATCATCTACCCGTACTTCCGGGAGAAGGACCGCGAATTCGTCACCGCCATAACGCGCGACGATATCTATCTCCCTGATATTCCCGCGGATCTCCCGGGCGATGGTTTTCAGCACGGTATCGCCAACCAGATGGCCGTACTTATCGTTAAAACCCTTCAGCCCGTCTATATCCATCATCACAAGGGACAGCGGCCGGTCATACTCCCTGCTCCGCGCCACCTCCCGGTTCACGGCCTGATAAAAATACCGATGGTTATATAATTCGGTGAGGTTATCAACGAGGGAGAGTTGTTTCACTTCCTGCAGCATGCGGACGTTGTCGAGCACCAGCCCCAGTTGCCTCGTGACCGGCTCCAGGAGCTCCACGAACTCCTGGGGAAAGGCCCGCGGCTTGAAACTGCCGAGGTTCATTGTTCCCAGCACCTCGCCTTTCGACATCAGTGGCAGATGGACCGCCGAGCGGATCCCTTCCTCGACAAGAAGTTTGTCAGTGGGGTATTCGTCTCCCTTGATGTCATCCCGGACCAGCGAATGCCTGCTCTCAATCACCCTGCCTTCAGGCAGCGCTTTTGCGGGAAGCCTGAGGCCAGGCATCAGCCAGGATTTCTCGGCCCCGGTCTGCATGGCAACGATCACCACTTCGTCCGTCTCCGGATACCATACCGCCAGGCTCGCCTGGTCGAAATCAATCAGATCCGCCGCGTGCTTGACAAAGGATTCGTAGACACTCCGCATTCCATCGCCTGAGCCTACATCGCCCGTGATCGCCTCCATCAGATCCACCTGCTCCCTGTCGCGTCCCAGCTCGCCCTCCAGCCGGGAAGTCTCGATGGCGACAGCTATGCGATCGGCGGCGACATACAGGGAATCCTTCTCCTCTTCACTGTAATTATGAGGCGTCATCGTTCCCAGCATCAGCATCCCGATGATCTGGTCCCTGACGTAGAGCGGCAGGCATATGATCGTGTGCGCCTTCAGGGATTTCAGATATTTATTCACGATCCTGCTGTCGGTGACAAGGTCCTCCGAAACCGCTATGTAGCGGCCGGCGAACGCCCGGCCCACGATTCCTTCACCCACTACATATGTAAGCGCGGCAGCCGCTCCTGGCTCCAGTCCATATGTTGCCCTTGCCAGGAGTTTTTCACCAGTATGCTCTGTTAGCGACACCCAGCCAAAGTCGGCTCCCACGAAAGAGGCCGCCGACTCGAGCAGGCTCTGCAGTAATTCGGAAAGATGCATGGAAGAGAGTGTGGCCTCGGAGAGTGAGACAAGCCCGGCCAGCTTCTCGCTTCGAGCCCGTGCTTCCTCATATGCCTGCTGCAGCTGTTCTTCACGTTCGCCGAGCAGGTAGTTCATGGCATAAAAATTCTCGGTTATCTCCTCGACCGGATCTGCGGTCGCCTGTCTGTATACCTCGCACAGGCGACAGTCCTGAAGTTTTTTCGCGAACTTGCCCTGGACCTGTCCGCGGCAGAAAGTGCCGGCGATCAGCCAGCAGCGCGAGTGCTCTTCGCCATAAGCGGGGCAATCCTCCTTGTCACAGCCGAGATGCTGCCAGCAGGTTACAAGTGAGGGGTCGCTTAATGAAGTGGCCTGGCTTTTTTTTGTCGCCCCGAGCATGAGCTCATTTACACGGCTGCGTGCCTTGTCGAGCCTGCTGCCCCATCGGTAAACGGAATTCTCGCTGCGGGCCAGCAACGCCATTCCAACGGCAAAAATCGGGACCAGGATGAATGTCAGGGCCCAGTTGTGATACCTTGGCGTCACGCTCTCAAGAATATCGTGGCTCAGAATAATGACGACCGCGCTTACAGCACCGAAAACGCCGTACCAGACAATCCTCGATTTACCGTAACCAAGTTTCAATGCCACTTACCCCCGGCGTTATTGGTGCTTCACCGCTTCAGGCGGACAAAGTGATGAAGATACGCTTATTATTCCCTTTTGCGGCCATTGGAATCATCCCGCGTAAAAGAATCAGCTAATTTTCTGTAATCTATCAGAAAACCTGATAAGCAGCCATATTGACGATACCTCGGGGGGTATGATACCGTTTGTATTGGAAGAAAGGTGCCCAAAACCTTTCAACCCCCACCCCCCCTAGTGGAAAGCCCCAGTGCGGCTATACTGGGGCTTTTTCTTTCCAAAAATCCGGTTCCTGGATTTCGCGTATGCGAAAGCAGGCGGGCCGGTCAAAAGCCAGCCGGAATGTTTCCCGCAGCGACCCTTCTATTCGCGCGCAATAACTTCTGATGTCACCGGGCGCAAGCGCGCGAATCGGGGGAGCAAGGGTAACATTCCGGCTGGCGTCCGGCCTGCGCCGATAAGGCACAAGTTACTTTCTACTTCTTCTCAATATCAAGCACCGCCAGGAACGCCTTCTGCGGAATCTCGACGCTGCCGACCTGCTTCATCCTCTTCTTCCCCTCTTTTTGCCGCTCCAGCAGCTTCCGTTTACGCGATATGTCGCCGCCATAACACTTGGCCAGAACGTCCTTGCGCTTGGCGGGGATTGTCTCCCGCGCGATGATCTTCTTGCTGATGGCCGCCTGTATGATGACTTCGAAAAGCTGCCGTGGTATCTCCTTCTTCAGGCGATCCACGATCCCCTTGCCCAGATGGTAGGACTTGTCACGATGGACGATCAATGACAGCGCGTCAACCGGCTCTCCAGCGATCAGGATATCCAGTTTCACGAGCTTGCTCTCCCTGTAACCCGACATGTCGTAATCGAGCGACGCATATCCCCTGGTGCGTGATTTCAACAGGTCGAAAAAGTCGAGCACGATCTCTGCGAGCGGCAGCTGGTAATGGATCTGTACCCGGTTGGAGGATAGGTACTGCATGTCCTCGAAATCACCACGCCTTTCCTGGCAGAGCTCCATGACCGGCCCCACGAAATCTCCGGGCACGAGGATGGAAGTCCTGACGTACGGTTCCTTCACAAAGATGATTTTGCCGGGGTCCGGCATGTCGGCCGGGCTGTGGACGACATGCTCGCTGCCGTCTACCAGACCGACTTCATATTCCACGTTGGGCGAAGTCGCCAGCAGGTCGAGGTCATATTCCCGCTCCAGGCGCTCGCGCACGATATCCATATGCAGCAGCCCGAGGAAACCACAGCGGAAACCGAATCCGAGCGCCCTCGATGTCTCGGGTTCGTAACTGAGCGACGCGTCATTGAGCTTCAGCTTGTCGAGCGCGTCGCGCAGCACCGGGTAGTCATCGCCATCGATGGGAAAAAGACCGCAGAACACCATCGGCTTGGCTTCGCGGTATCCGGGCAGGGCCGTAGCCGCGCGCCTGGCTACATGGGTCATCGTGTCGCCGACACGCAGGTCGCGCACGGTCTTGATGCCTGTGATGATATATCCCACTTCTCCGGCCGCGATGGAATCCGACGGCGTCATGTTGGGAGAGAAGAAGCCTACCTCCTCTACCTCGGCCCTGGTGCCCAGCACCATGGCGACGATGTCATCTCCCTTGCGGAAAGAACCGTCGACTACGCGAACATACGCTACCACGCCACGGTACTGGTCGTAGACCGAATCAAATATCAGGGCCCTGGCGGGCGCGTCAGGATCGCCCACGGGTGCCGGGATGCGGCTGACGATGGACTCAAGGACTTCCTCTATGCCAAAGCCGGTCTTGGCGGATACGCGCAGGATCTCGTTCGGGTCGAGGCCGAAAAGCTCGGACACCTCGTCGGCCACGCGTTCCGGTTCAGCCGCCGGCAGATCGATCTTGTTGAGCAGCGGTACTATCTCGAGGTTGTTGTCGAGGGCAAGATAAGTGTTAGCCAGGGTCTGCGCCTGGATCCCCTGCGCCGCGTCGACCACCAGCAGTGCGCCCTCGCAGGCGGCCAGGCTCCTTGAGACTTCATACGAGAAATCAACATGTCCCGGTGTGTCGATCAGGTGCAGCATGTAAGTGACGCCGTCGCGGGCCTTGTACAGCACGCGCGCCGCCTGCGCCTTGATGGTTATGCCTCGCTCGCGCTCGAGGTCCATCGTGTCCAGCATCTGTTCGGTTATCTCACGGCCGCTGACAGTATTCGTGATCTCGAGTATGCGGTCGGCAAGCGTCGACTTGCCATGGTCGATGTGGGCAATGATGGAAAAATTTCGGATGAGGGACTGGTCAGTCATGGGTATGGGACGATTTCCGGTTGGTTGTTTGCCTGGCAGGAAGCAATAATTTTATCAGAGAGGCGATCCCGGTGCGTCCGGGCGCTTCCTTATCATTCTAACAAGCTTCAGCTCCGGCATGCGAAGTACAAGCGCCAGCGTGAGGAAAACCGCTGCCGCCAGCAGTCCGGCTCCCGCCAGTGAGATAATCTGCGCTATCAGGTTTCCTCCAAGCCAGGCGTCAAGGCCACGCCAGCCGAGCCAGGCGGCGGCTCCCGAAAAGAGTGATATCACACCGACCATGATTCCCGACCTGAGGATCGCCCGGCCGTCGATACGCCCCAGCTCCCGGCGCATAAGATACAGCAGCACGAAAAAAGTCGCTATCGATACCACGGAGGTCGACAGGGCGATACCCCCCAGCCCGAGGTCGAAGGGTCCGATGAACAGCCAGTTTAGAAGCGCGTTTACAGCCAGGTTTATGAATGCCACCGATGTCGGCAGCCACGGGCGGCTCAGCGAGAAGAAACCGCGGGTAAGCAGGGCGCTGCCGCCGCTGAATGCGCTGCCGAATGCAAAGAAGAAGAGTACTGAGCTAACACGGCTGGTGTCGTCCGAGACGAACTGGCCATGCTGGTATGCCAGTCGCACCAGGGGCTCCGCCATCACCAGCAGAAAAACGGAGACTGGTATCAGTATGAAGAAAATGATCCTGAGACCCAGGGTTACGGTTGACCTGAAACCTTCGTCGTCGTCCCTGGCCGCCAGTTTAGAAAGCGTGGGAAAGAGCACTGTTCCTATGGTGATCGCAAAAAGGGCCTCCGGCAACTGGTAAAGGCGGAATGCGTAGTTCATGGCCGCCACTCCCCCTTCTCCCAGGAAAGAGGCGAACTGGACATCCACGACACCGTTTAAATTTATCAATCCCAGGCTCAGGCTGACAGGCAGCATCAGGGCGCCGACCCGTCTGACATTCTGGTTCCTCCACGCCAGGCTGAAACCGAGCCTCCCTCCCCTGCCCATCAACCATGGAAGCTGCATCAAAAGCTGCAACACCGTACCCAGCAGCACGCCCCAGGCAAGGGCGTCGATCCCCAGGCGCTCATGACCGAAAACGATGGCCAGGATTATTATCAGGTTCCAGAATATGGGCGCTATTGCCGGCAGCGTGAAATGATCGTAGGAGTTGAGGATGGAAATCACGACACCCGTGAGCGCCAGCAGCAGGACCGTCGGGAACAGCAGGCGGGACATGCCGACAATATTAGCCATCATCTCGGGGTCATTGCGATAACCGGGAGCGAATACCGGCATGATCCACGGAGCGAAAACAATGCACGCGACTACCAGCCCTCCGAGCAGTACGGTTATCAGCGTGAAGATGGTCCGGGCAACGAGCCAGGCCTCATCACGCCTGTCTTTCTCCAGCAGGCCCGCGAATACCGGAATAAGGGCCGCGCTCAGGGCCGCCTGCGCCACGAGGACCTGCACGGTCGAGGGCACCAGGAATGCGACATCAAAAGCGCTTTTCTCAGCGCCGGCGCCATAGTAGGCCGCGGCGGCTATCTCGCGCACATAGCCGAAAACGCGGGAGCCGGCGGTGCCCAATATAACTATCACTGCCGCAGCCGCAAGTTTTCGGCCTGTGGATACAGCGTTGTTTTCGGATATCGGGATATTCGGCAAACGTTTCCTCCGGGCGGGTCCAGAACCTTTTCTAGAGACCCCCATAGTTCCCTCTAACGGACAAAACGGCATCTTAACACTTTCAGGTGTTTAAGAATGTCACGATATGCGCAATAATAAGGTTGAGTCCCGAGATAACGAGATGGGCTGATACTCACACCGGAAGATAAACCGGAAACATTTTTTCAGACCGTCAGCAAACCTCACTTGGGACTCTTTCAACGCCGGACTCCAGCTGCAGAAAATGAGTGTATGTCCTTTTTCCCGCTCCATGAAATCCTGATTACAGTTGCGTCCCCGTGATGACGATAATAATCAAAGAGCGCCCCGAGAGGTCTGAAGTCAATACGGAGGATAGCTCAAGACGGTGGAGGAAAGGCGGCAAGGGAATAAGCCGAGTACGATGAAGCCGAAAAGAGCGTGTGTGGATCCAAAAAGCAGAAGACGGAAGTTCACTCGGGGCATAAACAATGAAAAAGCCTGGCAGCGATGCCAGGCTTTTTCCTTTTAAGAATCCAGTACGGTTATTATCTACCCGGCGGCCGCCTGCATCTGCCTTATGACGTCCTCGAGCTGCTTTATCTCATTCCCATAGGTCGTCCAGTCTCCCCGCTTCTGGGCTTCCGTCGCCTTGTTATAGTGGTCCGCGGCGGCACTGGCAAGCTCCTTGAGACTCGCGGGCGCCACCGGAGCCGCGGGCTCCTGTGCTGTCGTCGATGTTCCCGTAGCCGCGGGCTTCTGGGGCGCCCCGATCAGCGGCGTCGCGAAAATCTTCTCAAGCGCGGACTTTAAGTCGTTCTCCATGACCACGCGGCCGCCGTATGATACAAGTACCCGTTTGAGCTCAGGTATCTGTCCTTTATCAGCTCTCAGGAACAACGGCTCGACGTAAAGGATCGACTCATTGATCGGGATGACGAGCAGGTTCCCGAATATCACCTGGCTGCCGCTCTGGCCCCACAATGTCACCTGAGACGAGATCGTCGGGTCCTGGTTGAAACGCGCCTGCACCTGCATCGGCCCGAAGACAAGCTTGTCCTTGGGGAACTGATAGACGATACGCTGGCCGTAGGACCCCGGATCCGACTTCGCCGCCATCCATGAGATCATGTTGTCCTTGCCGGAAGGCGAAAATGGAAGCATCAGCATGAACTGCTCACGCTCCTCCCCCGGCAGGCTCATGATCACGTAATAGGGATCCATACCGGCCTGCTTGTCTCCCGACTGGCGTCTGGGCATGCTCCACTGGTCTTCCTTGTTGTAGAAGACCTGCGCGTCGGTCATGTGATAGGTGGAATACATCTGCGCCTGCACCTTGAAAAGATCCTCGGGATAGCGGAAGTGCGCACGCAGCTCCTCGGGGACCTGGTCTGCAGGAGTAAAGAGATCAGGGAAGATATTGCGGTAGGTTTTCAGTATCGGGTCGTTATCGTCCACGATATAGAACTTCACGTCGCCGTTATAAGCGTCGACGGCGACCTTCACTGAATTGCGGATGTAGTTGAATCCCTCACTGGCCGGTTGAGAATAGGGATAGTAGGAGGTGGTGGTGTATGCGTCCTGAATCCAGAATATCCGGCCGTCGATCAACACGCTGTACGGGTCGCTGTCATACGTCAGGAACGGCGCGATGTTCTGGATCCTGTCCCGGATCTCCCGGTGGATCATGATGCGGGACTGCCCTGTAATCGAATCACTGAGAAAAAGTTTGAGGCTGGCGTAGCGCCAGCTGAATGCCATCCGGTGGAGCAGGTTGGATACATCGATACCGCCATTGCCATCGTAGTTCGTATAAACGTTCTCGTTGCCCTTGGGATAATCGAATTCCTGCGTAGTGCTGCGTACGACTACATAATCATTTGCTTTTTCCCCGAAATATACCGCCGGCTGTGTTACTTCCAGTTCGGGAAGCGAAGTGACCGGCGGAATATCCTTGATCGCAAGCTGAGGCAGGCCCTCGGCGCTAACTTCAGCAACCGGGCTCATCACCATGCCGTAGCCATGGGTGTAGACAAGATGCTCGTTCTGCCAGGTTTTGGCGCGCGTGTCGAGGTCGTCAACAGACAGCTCGCGGATCGACAGCATCATCTGCTGCCTGCGGCCGTCCGCCTGGTAGCGGTCGACATCCACGTCCCTGAATTTGTAATAGGGCCGGATCGTCTGGATCTGGCCATATGTCTGGGCAAGAGTTGCGGGATCCCAGAGGCGGATGTTGCTGATCGTACTCACGTTCTGCTGGACATCGGCAGCGGTCAGATTGTCGGTCACGGCGAATGGCTTCTGTTCGATGCTGTCCAGGTCGAACCCATGGCGGGTGAAATCGATGTTGTTCTTTATATATGGCGACTCCTTGTCGAGCTCGTTGGGAGACACCTGGTACTGCTGGACTATGAACGGATATGCCTGGCCCGCAAGGAGGCCAGTCAGGATGATGAGCGCGATGGCGGCGGCGGGCAGTTTCCATCCCCTGAAATGGATATTGACCAGGAAGAGAAGACCGGCGACGACAGCCGTGGCGGCCATAAACTTGAAAACCGGAAGCTGCGCATGGACATCCGTATAACTGGCGCCGAACACCACCCCACGCGGTGAGAACATGAGTACGTAGCCCTTCAGCAGGTACCCGGCCCCGAGGACAAACATGATGAGACCCATGATCACGGACAGGTGCCCCTTTACGTGGGGCGCAAAGGTCAGCTTGTTCTCTGACCAGTTGATGGCGTAATCGAAGAAGTGCATCGCCGAGGTTGCGATCAGCGTGAAGATCAGCGTCCACCAGGCAAAAGACTGGAGCAAACGCAGGAACGGCAGGGCAAAGACGTAGAAGCCGGCATCATAACCGAATACCGGGTCGGTGATGCCGAAGTCCGCGCGGTTGAAGTATTTAAGCAGATCCTCCCATCCAGCCGAACCGGCTCCAACCGCGATAAGTGTCGGCAGCAGCAGTAACAGCGGGATAAGCCAGCGCATCAGCCTGTCCGGCACGGGAGCGCGTTCTATGACCTCTGTCCCGGGACCGAACTGGTAACGCGGCGCCATGCGTCGCGCCAGGAGGATGTTGCCATAGACGATGGCGAAAAAGATACCGCCCGCGGCCAGTCCCATCCAGATCTTTGTTGTCAACGACTTCAGGAAGACGCCGGTAAAACTCACCTCGCCGAACCAGAGCCACTCCGTGTATAAATAGACGCCCTGCGCAAGGAAGACGAGAATCAGGATTATGGCGGCGGTGAAGCCCAGACGGAAAAACAGGTGGCGTCCTCCCGGCTTGCCGGTCCTGAGCGGGCGCACGTTTCCATTATGGGGCCCCGTGCCGGAGTCAACATTCAGCCTTTTGACTATGGAATCCCAAAGTCTCGAGAATGGTTCGTATGGTTGCTGGTTCATGGGATGAAGAATTCTATGGCCATATGAGTTATCCTGCCCCCGGCCCACTTCGGGCAAACATACCTGCCGCGCGCTATATGGCATTACACGTTAAAGCCCACGGTTAGTTTCCTTCCCTGCTTTCTTTGTGGTATTATTCGCCCTTGCGTATTCTTTAAACCCCTTTATTCATAAATAACCTTCAGGAGTTCTGAGTGGCGAATACAAAGCAGCAACGTAAACGTGTAAAGATAGCCTCGCGCGAGCGCATGGAGAACCTGCGTTACAAGTCGCGTATCAAAACGATGTTCAAATCGCTTACAATAGCGGCTGAGGAGGACAAGGAGCGCGCGGCAAGTATAGCCATGGAGCTGATATCGCTGATCGACAAGGCTGCCAGCCGTGGCGTGATCCATGAGAACAATGCTGCCAGGAAGAAATCGCGCATCACCAGGATCGTCGAACTGACTCCGGGCACCGGCAAAACCCCGGGCCCCGCGAAAAACGAACCAAAGGCCGGCAAGAGCAAGGCTGACAAGCGCAGCGAGCGCCATACGGCCAAGACTGAAAAGATAAAAGCAGTCAAGGAAAAGAAGGCAGCGATGGCCGAAGCTGAAGCCAAGGCGGCCAAAGCTAAGCCAAAGAAGGAAAAAGCTGAAGCAGCGCCGGAAGAGAAGCCTGCCGAGCCTGAAGCTGAGGCGGCGCCGGTTGAAGAAGAGTCCGCTGTGGCTGATGCTCCGGTTGAAGAGGTAGCCCCGGTCGAAGAGGCCGCTCCTGCTGAAGAGCCAGATGCGATTGAAGAGCCAGATGCGATTGAAGAAGCCGCCTCTCCTGAAGCTGAAGAAAACGTGACCGAAGCTCCTGCGCAAGAGGCAGCGGTTGAGAAAAAAGCGCCCGCCGAAGAAAAGCCTAAGGCAAAAAAGGCTCCCGCAAAAAAAAAGGAATCCGAGTAGTCTGACCGCTCACTGTTTCTTCGTTTCACCCTCACAAGCTGGTCTTTAGACTTGCATGCCGGGATTCAGCCGGTAAAAAAGAATACATCTCCGAACTGCGTCTGGACGGCAAATTCCCCAAAAAATGACAATGGTCATTTTTACCCGCATGAAATATGATAAAAACTACTTATGCTCAATGCGGATATAAAAGAACTCCTCGAAGCACGGCGATTCGGAGTAGTCACAGACAGACTTTATGAAAATCCCGGCCTGGTCGGAGATCTCGTAAGCTTTCTTGACGAAGCTGACAGCGGAACGCAGACCGGCATACTGACAATCCTGGGTCGATATGGTTTCGACCATCCAGAGCTGGTGTATCCTCATGTCGAAGCGATAATGCATGTGCTCGCCAGGAATGACTCGCTGAAGTCCGATGTCGCCTGCGCGATGGGCAACCTGGTATTCAATTCGCGAGAAAAGTCAGCCGAGGTCATCCCGATGCTCAAGGAACTCTTCCATGACGAGGACAGCCTCCTTAGGCAGGACGCAGCGGCCGCGATGGGCAACATCGGCTTCAACTTCCCTGACCTCGTCGAAGAAGACATACCAGGACTGATCGCCATGCTTGAATCAGATGACGAGGACGAGCAGGAAACCGGCGCCCAGGCCCTGGGCAAGATAGGAATCAACTCCCCCGAGATCATCAGAGAGACTTTCCCCAGGCTTGTGAGCGTACTGTCGCATGCCAAGGATGCGAGCTGCGGCGGTATCATCTCCGCTTTTGGCGCGCTGGGTTTCCATTACCCGGAGATGGTGCGGGAGCAGATACCAGAGCTTATCGGATACCTCCACAGCACGAATCCGATAGCGGTCAAAAACGCCGTGATGGCGCTTGGCATAATCGGCATGAACAATCCTGACCTGATCGAACCGGCAGTGCCTGACCTTCGAAAACTGACCGGCGATCCCGACCGGGAGATAAGGCTGAATGCGATGGTGGCGATCTCAAAAAGCGATGACAGCGGGTAGCTTTTTAATAAACTGTGGTGCCTGAACAATAAAAAACCCCCGCCGTTCAGGCAGGGGTTTTTCAGTGGTGCTTTCTATTTGCTGGAGCAAATCTTTTTATCAGTTTTCTACCACGTGGTTGGCGCGTACCCAGGATCGTAGTCCTCCCCTGAGGTTGTAGACCTCGCTGAATCCGTTCCTGGTCAGCAACTTGCAGGCCCTGGCCGAACGCGAGCCGCTGCGGCAGTTGACCACGACGGGACGTTCACGGTAACGCTCGATCTCTCCCAGACGATTCCCGATCTGAGACAACGGTATGTGTTTTGAGTTTGGAATACGGCTGCCGGCATACTCATTATGGGTACGGACATCGATTACCACGGCGCCTTCCTGGCTTATCAGCCTTTCAGCCTCGTCGGGCTCTACGTTATTTATATTGCTTAACCGCGTTGCAGCAATCCGGAAAATAATGTAGGCGCCTGCAAGTGCGATGAATATCAGCCAGAAGTTGTTTTGAATGAACAAACCGATCATCCTTCCGCTCTTAACTCTGCGATCTCGTCTTCCAGCTCCATCTGCCTGAACTGCATCGCGACCGGGGCTCCATGCGAAGGCGTAAGGGTTCTGAGCTCCCTGAGCTCCTTTTTCAGTTCATCGATTCTCTCTGTGCGTTCATCCGCCATCATGGTGTACCTCCTGCCAGAAAATGGACCCTTATGTAAATCGAGGCCACAATATTTCATTCACGTGACCCTTGCTCTTATCAGGTTAGATGCTGGATGCTCCGGGAGGGTTCAAGCTGGGTCAGACTATGTCCAGAACCCTGGCGACCGCGATCTCGAGGGTGAGGTCGGGACGCTGGTCCTTGCGGCCTTTCATATCAGCATCGAGCTCGGCGAGTATCATCACGGCACGCCGCAGTCCGTCCGCCGTGAAGTTGCGGCTCTGTTCAGCGATCTTTCTGGCCGGGAAGGGCTTCAATCCGAGAGCATGCGCGGCCCGGGTGAGATCCTCTCCCCTCTCTCCCGCCGAGACGACCTCACACAGGTTCTTGAGATGTCTGGCTATGGAAAAGAAGACCGATGCCGGCGCAGCGTGGCCGGCCAGCAGCTCTTCGAGATGACGGAAGACAGCCTCTCTGTCGCGTTGGCCGAGGGCGTCGGTCATATCCCAGACTTTCGTTTCGCGCGATACCCAGCAGAGTTCATCTATGTCTTCGGACTCCACCGCGCGCTTGCCGACATAAGCTGAGAGCTTGTCCAGTTCGCTGACTATGGCGCGCTGGTCTGAACCGGTCAGACCCACCAGGTGCTGGGCCTCACGAGCACCGAGCTTCAGATGCCTCTGTGCAGCCTGCTCCTGAGCCCACACCGGAAGGCCCGCGAACCGCGGCGCCTCATATACGAGCACCTGGCCCACCTCGATGACAGCCTTGTATATCGCCTCGTTCTTCCTGATGCCGCCGCCGACCAGCGCCAGACATGAATAATCCACCGGATCTGCGAGAAAGGCCGCGATCACATCCTTGTCCGCCTTGTGCCAGTCGCCGACGCTGTTGACCAGGACCAGCCTGACGCCTGTGCCGAACGGCGGTGTGCCGGCAGCCTGGACGACCGCATGGGCGGAATGCTCGGCCGCATCGAACACGTCTACATTGAGGTCGGTGCCGGACTCGCTGATCACGCGGTCCTTCAGGCGCCTGACGGCCTTCTCGATCTTGGGGTCATCGCTGCCGGTTATCAGATATACCGGCTTGAGTTTTTCCTGTTTTCTTGCACTTTTTGTCATCTGTCCGTACTTACCCCCACGCCGGCTTCGCCCAGCGTAATCCGAATCGTACCCTGCCTGTCGGTGCGAAATATCCTCGCGCCGGATGCCCTTAGTTTCTCCATGGTGTCTTCCGCGGGATGACCGTAGGAATTGCCATCACCAACCGAGATAACGGCCACGTCCGGCTTCAGCTTCTCCAGGACGGCCTTCATGGAGCTGTCCCTGCTTCCATGGTGGGGGACTTTGAAAACCTCCACCTGGGGAAGGTCGAGCGTTGTCAGTACATCACCCTCGGCGTCTCCTGAAAGAAGTATATCAAGCCCGCGGTAACCGGCCAGCAACACGACCGAGTTGGCGTTCGCATCGTCGGCTTTCATATTGTCCGTCGGGTGCAGCACTTTCAGCTTTAGCTCCCCGAAATCCATCACCTGTCCACTCCGGGCAACTATATATGGCAGATTGCGGCTCCCCACCTGTTTGAGAAAATCGCGGTACATCGAACTGGATGAAGCGGGCGCGGCGTCAATTATCGTGTCGACCGGATACTTCTCGAGAACGGGTATCAGACCGGCCAGATGGTCGGCATGGGGATGGGTGAGGACGACCGCGTCAAGCCTTTCAACGCCACTTTCCGCAAGCCGGTCATTCACCTTGGAACCCGGTCCTCCATCCACGAGGATCGTGGCGCCGCCGGGAACCTGTATCAGGACAGCGTCACCCTGGCCTACATCCAGAAACGAGACCCTGTAATCGGCAGGCGGCGCGCCTCTCTTCTCTCCAAGACAGGCGAATCCGGCCAGCGCGGTGAGCAAGAGAAAAGCAATCAGCACAAGGCGCGCATTCTCTCCCAGCCACGCGAGCCATCTTCTAAAACCCATTCGTTCTGCAATAACCACCATGACGGTAAGCATACCGTAGAAAAGAACCGTTGCCACCAGGCCGGGAGAATCGCCAACGTAAACCGCTCCCGGCAGCGAAGCGAAGAATCGGGCCACGACTATCAGGTAAGCCGTACAGATCGCAGAGAGGGCGTTGAGCAGCCAGCTTATATCCTGTGATACCGGTGCGATAAGTATCGACAGGGTTCCCAGCAGCATCACCGGTCCCGCCACGGGCGCCGCCGCGACGTTGGCGGGAATCGTCACCATGGATATCTGCTGGAAATGGCCGAGTGTTATCGGCGCGGTAACGAGGCCCGCCGCGGCCGAGATCGCAACCGCCTCCCTCAGGGCCGCCGGCAGAAATGACAGCGGCGCAGAGAGAACGGGAGAGACCAGAAAGATGGCGATAACAGCACCGAAGGAGAGCTGGAAGCCCGGGTCCAGCAGGCTGTACGGATTTAAGACAAGTATTATGGCGGCGGCGATCGCCAGGAAGTGATAGCAGTTCGTCTGCCGCGAGAATATATATGCCGCCATGCCCAGGACGCCGACGATGCCCGCCCGGACGATGGATGGGCCCGCGCCCGTCAGGGGAACATACATGCAGATCACCAGTACGGCGATCAAAACCGCCGCCAGTCTGGGAACAAGCATCGCCCGGCACAGCAGCATTACGATGAATCCGAGCAGGACCACGTTTTGCCCGGATACAGCCAGCAGGTGCAGGATGCCGGAACTTCTGAAGTCGGAGATGACATCGTCCGGCACATCGTCATCATCCCCCAGGACCATTCCCTGCAAGAGGGCTCCAGCGCCTCCCCAATCGCCGATCGCAAGACTTGCACGAGCGTGGTGTCTGGCTGAATCTACAAGGCCCGAGATACCGCCGCGCCTGCCGGGCAGGATCTCCACACCGTCAGGTGCTGCGGTCATGACGACATTCACGCCCCTTCTCTGCAGGTATTGTCCATAATCGAAATCTGCTCCGGGGCTGACCGGCGGTTTTTTTACCGTACCTGAAACCCGCAGCAGCGAGCCTTCTTCCAGTGTTGGTCCCTGCCCTGAACCCATGAAATCCTCACATCGCTCCCTGCAGAAGACATCGACCTGGAGATTTTCTTCCAGGTCTCTGATTTCACCCTTATAACGAAGAGCGCTGGCGCTGCCTGAAAAACTGACCCTCATCCCCTTGCGCACAGGTCGGCCTGTTACCGTGATATCCAGGACAACGCGTTTTCCCTCAACCTGCGTGAGACTGCTTTCCCCGAGCGCGTCGAGTCGCATACACCCTGTCGCAAAGCCCAGGCAGGGAAATAGCAGAAGCAGCAACAGTGCAACGGGCTGTTTCTTCCCGGCCAGCATGAATATGATCAAAAACAGCACGGAGAGGGCAAAAGAGATGGCCGCGAGCAGCAGGGAGTGAACAATCAGGCTGATGGCGATGCCCGCCAGGAAACCACATAAAAGGGTAAGACCGGAAATCCGAAGGTATCCGGTCAGCATCTCTGTCACTCGCAAAGCCGTATTTTTAGTTAAAAAGGGCTGCATTTTGCAAAATTCTTACAAATAAAGTGGCGAAATATCACTGTTTATGGTAAAAATATCCTATGTGTCGAGCAGCCCCGTATCACCCGTCCGGGGTCGCAGGCAAGCTGCTACTGGAATTTCCTGTAAGGGGTTACATGCTGCTCCTTGCTGGGGGGAAGACCGATTTGCAGCTCTGGCGATGCTCTTCACTTTCTACCAACCGGTGGCGCTGTGCTAACAGCGCCGCCGGATTGAATTTTAGGACACCTCTCTCAATCATCATTTTTCAGGCATTTTGAAGTTGTCTTCTCGCTCTATACCCGTCCGGGGTATGCATCAATTTTTTTTGACATGTCAACTAATCATCTGTTAAAGTTTTTTCATTGGACGCCTGCTCATATGCAGGCAGCCAATAGCTGTTTGGCTCAGCAGGTTTAAAGTATCTACATCTACTGACGAAGTTAAATTGTGCTGAATCGATTCGGCCAAGGCCGGATCCCGCGGATAGTTGGCACCGGTTTGAGCCTTTTCAGGAGTTATGTTTTTGCTCCTGCCTTTTCCAAGAGGGGGAGGCGAAAAACGGAAGCGCCGCGGTTGTCAGCACCTTCTACCAACCGGCGGCGCTGCCTTCACCCGAGGCGGCGCCGCAGGGTATTTAAGGCCTCAGCTCTGAATCCCGGTCTCTCTGGAAAAACGCATCCTTCTAAACAACCACCTGGCCCTTGATCTGTTCGAATTTTGCGGGGCCGATGCCGGGTACTTCCATCATCTCTTCGATGCTTTTAAAACCCCCATGTGCATCGCGGTACTCGATGATCTTCTGCGCGGTCTTGGGCCCGACGCCATCTAGCTCCTCCAGCTGTGCCTGGGTGGCAGAGTTGAGGTTGACGGGCTGCCCCGCGGCGCCAGACGCTCCCGAACCGCCGGCGCCTGTCACGGCCGCTCCAGCCGCACCGGTCTCAGGCACCACCAGCTGCTGACCGTCGGCGATCTTTGCGGCCAGGTTCACCTGGTTCAGATCAGCGGCGGGAGTCGGGCCACCGGCGAGAGCCAGCGCGTCGGCGACACGGCTGCCCGGTTCGGCCTCATAGAGACCCGGCCGCGCAACGGCGCCGATGATATGCACCTTGAGCCGCGCCGATGAAGTACTACGCTCTTCCTTGAGGCCCATGGTCACAGCCGGGACCTCCTCCCTGTCCGAAGTGGACAGATGGCCGCGAAGATAGTTCGCACCCACGAGGATGATCACCAGTCCGACCGCACCCCAGGCGATCATCTGCTGACGCGTAAGAGATGGCATCACAACATGTCCCTGTCTTCCAAAAGCCAACCACCCTCTCAATCTCGATATTTGATGCCCGAAACATCTAAAAAAGGGCACAGCAAGCCCTCGCGCGGCTGATTTTTTGAATCCGGGGACGCGGGTACCGCGCCATGGTGAGAGAGTGGGAAAACCTGAATGAATGCAATATACATCCGGCCACTTTTCAAATCAAGCATAAAGAATATTTCCCAGATCCAATTCCCGGCGTAAGTTTTTCATGCCGGCCCCGTCATAGGAGCAAATGACCATGTGGGTCAGAACAAAAACGGAGGCCGAAAATGAAAAAGTTGCTAAAAAATTGTGTTTTTGTAATAGCGATGGCGGGACTGATGGGTATCATGGCTGGCACGGCCATGGCGGCGATGCCGGGTAACGGCGCGGCGCAGATGCAGAAACAGCTGAATGATCCGACGGCGGGTTTGAACGGTTACGAAGACATGCATGATTTTGATTTCAGGCTGGCGAATTGCGCGATCAGCGGTGAATGTGACCTGGAACCGGTCGGCGATCCCGCACCGGCGGAAGAATCTCCGGTCGAACCAGATGACCCCGCGGATGATGATGGCGGCTCAATGCTCGGCGACCCTCCGGTCGATCCGGAAAACCCGGGTATCACGCGAATTCCTGATACTCCTGAGGTTACTACCGAAGAGACACCGGAGCAGCCTCCAGTCATAACTCAGGAAGCACCACCGCCCACGCGCAGCTCGAAACTGCCGAACACGGGCAGCAGCCTGGCTTTACTGGCCGGCATGGGCGCGCTGCTGATGGCATGCGCCTTCGGGGCGAGGATGCTGGTTGCGCGGCGCGCGGGGTGAATCTGAGGAATACGGCAAGATGAGCGCTTCACTCGAACTAACAAAAAAAAGCGCCCTCCGGGGCGCTTTTTACTTTACCACCAGGTTAACCAGGCGGCCGGGCACGACGATCTCCTTTACGACCTGCTTCCCATCAGTGTGACGCGCGACGCGCTCGCTTTTGCGTGCCGCGGCCAGGAGGTCGTCCTTGCCTGCCGAGGCGGATATCCGCAGGCGGTCGCGCACCTTGCCGTTGACCTGGACTACCAGCTCATATGTGTCGTCTTCGAGATAACGCTCATCAGCCTTCGGCCATGGTTCGAGCCAGAGCCGGTGGTGGCCCAGGCGCTCCCAGAGCTCGGCGCAGATGTGCGGCGCGAAGGGATCGAGCAGCTTGACCACGGCCTCGGCCATGAAACGCAGCACGCCCCTCCCCTCCTCCGATTCGAATAAACCGTCCTTCGCCAGGTACGCGTCGTTGACCAGCTCCATGACGGCGCTGATAGCGGTGTTGAAACGGAAGCGCTCGTCGATGTCGGCGCTTACCTTGGCAATCGTCTGGCTGGTCTTGCGTAAGAGTTTGATGGCCTCTTCATCCGAGTTGGCGTAAGACGCAAGCTCCCCGGGCTCCACCTTCTCGACTATCTCGTTGACCAGACGCCATACACGTCCCAGAAAACGGAATGTCCCCTCAATGCCCTGGTCCTGCCATTCGACATCCAGCTCCGGAGGTCCCATGAAGAGGATGTAGAGCCTTAGCGTATCCGCGCCATAGTTTTCTACATGCTCGTCGGGATTGATCACGTTGCCCTTGGACTTGCTCATCTTGGCGCCCTGATAGTGGATCATGCCCTGAGTGAACAGGTTGTTGAACGGCTCCCTGAAGTCGACCATGTCCATGTCAAAAAGGACCTTGGTGAAGAAACGCGCGTACATCAGGTGCAGGATCGCGTGTTCGACGCCGCCGATGTACTGGTCCACCGGCATCCAGTAACTGACGACCTCGGGGTTGAACGGCTCGCGGTCATCCCGCGGGCCGGTGTAGCGCAGAAAATACCAGGAAGAGTCGACGAAGGTGTCCATGGTGTCGGTCTCGCGCGTTGCGGCGCCGCCGCACTTCGGACAGACAGTATTTACAAATTCCCTGTTTGTGGCAATCGGCGACTTGCCTTTGGGCGCGTAGTCCTCAACGTCGGGCAGAAGCACCGGCAGGTCTTCCACAGGTACGGGCACCGTTCCGCATTTGTCGCAATAGATGATCGGGATCGGCGCGCCCCAGTAACGCTGGCGGCTGACCAGCCAGTCGCGCAGGCGGTAGCTGATGGCGGCCTTGCCCCTGCCTTCGGATTCCAGCCAGCCGGTGATTGCCTTGCCCGCCTCGCGGTTACCTGTCCCGTCAAAACGGTCCGAATTCACAAGGGCGCCCTCCTCCTCGAAGGCCTGCGTGAGAGCTGCGCCGTCGTCCGCGCCAGTTCCTTCTCCGGAGATCACGACGCGCACCTCGATGCCGAACTTGCGCGCGAACTCGAAGTCGCGCTGGTCGTGGGCGGGCACCGCCATGATGGCGCCGGTGCCGTATTCCATCAGTACGTAGTCGCTCACGTAGATGGGAATCTTCTCGCCGTTCACGGGGTTGGCCGCGTAACGGCCGGTGAACTCGCCGGTCTTTTCGCGGTCGGCCGTGGCGCGGTCGATGAGCGTCTTTGAGCGCGACTCGAGGACGTAACGGGTTACCGCCTCCGCCTCGGGAAGACCTTCCGTGACGCGGCCGACCAGCTCATGTTCGGGCGCCAGCAGGAAGAAAGTGGCGCCGTAAAGAGTATCGGGGCGGGTCGTGAAAACGGGGATGTCCAGGTCGAGCTCATCGACGCAGAAGATGACTTCGGCGCCCTCGCTGCGACCGATCCAGTTGCGCTGCATGGTGATGACCCGCTCCGGCCAGGACTCAAGCAGGCTGAAGTCCTCGAGCAGCTGTTCGGCATAGTCGGTTATCTTGAAGAACCACTGGGCGAGGCTTGTCTGCTCGACGGTCGTACCACAGCGCTCACAGCCGCCCTGTACGACCTGCTCGTTGGCAAGCACCGTAGCACAGGACGGGCACCAGTTGACAGGCGCTTCCTTCTTGTATGCCAGGCCTCTCTCGAAGAACTTCAGGAAGAAGTACTGCGTCCACCTGTAATATTCGGGGTCGCAGGTGGCCAGCTCCCGGCTCCAGTCGATCGAGACACCCAGGCGGCGAAGCTGCCGGCTGATATTGCCGGTGTTCTGCCTGGTCAGCTCGGCGGGATGGATACCGGTCTTGATGGCCACATTCTCGGTGTTCAGCCCGAAGGCGTCGTAACCCATCGGGTGGAAGACCGTAAATCCATTGCGGGAACGGAAACGGGCGATGACGTCGCCCATGGTGTAATTCTTGACGTGGCCCATATGGAGCGTGCCCGAAGGATATGGCAGCATCTCCAGCACGTAGCTCTTTTTCGAACGGTCGGCAAGCTCCGGCTCGTGGGGATTGGGAACCTCGAAGGAACGCTCCTCTTCCCACACGCGCTGCCATTTGGCTTCTATGTCCAGTGGTTTGTACTTGTCCATGACCAGCGACATTATAACAGCACATTGTGTTTTTGCAGGAGGGACACGGGCTTTGGCGAAGCTCACACAAGGAACACAGCGATCAAGTTACACGATACCCTGTAATCACTACCGCACAGGAGGTTTCATGAGAGTTGGTCTGGCGAGGCTGCTCGCCTTCATCGCCATCATCGAGGGTATAATTTCGATTCCGGTCAAATGGTCGGGCGAATCATTTCTTGGAGTCTGGGGAGCCGGCTATCTGAAGGCCGCCATGGCTACCCTGCTTCTGGCGATCTTCTTTCTGCTGGACGACCTCAGGGACCGCTACAGCCGGGAACATACCAGATAGCGAAACGGCCGGCTATAAAAGGAGCCGACCGTTTCTTGCCTACCATATTTTAAGACGCCAGTTAGCGTTCAAGGATTCAGGTGCAGCCCCACTCTCCCTTTCTTCCCTGTGACCACATCCAGGCGGCCGCCTCGACCTGGGCGTGACCGTCATAGATGCTCTGCGAACCCAAGGGCGTATTGGCCCAGGTGCCCGGATCAAACTGGAACAGGCCCTTGTTTACGCCGTTGTCCGCATTTGGGTCGCCCTTGCTCTCGCATGACATCACGCGATACAGCGCCGATGGGTCCTGCCCGTATTTACCAGCCGCTACTACCAGATCCGGCCCCCACTGGCCGAAACGCTGAACGGCTTCCCTGATCATTCTTTCCTGCTCCATCTGCTGCTGGATCTGCTGTACCTGGGCTATGTATGCCGCCCTTTCCTTATCCAGCCTGCTCTTCTGAATCGACTCGTCGAGTTTGCTGACGCTTTCACGAGCCGGGCCAAAGAGCAGCCGGCTGTCATAAGCCGGCTTCGTCTGTGCCGCCTGCGCCGCGTAGGCTACAAAGCCTACGACCAGCAATCCAATCGCGACAACCATGATGACATAACGCATGCATCCCTTCCGGCCTTCTGGGGCCTTGAGTGTTGCTTTCATGACTGACAGGCGGCCGGCATGCCTATATACCGCCGGTCTTGAGCACAGCGCACCAAAAGGCGCCGCGCCTGCCATTCACAACTCAATGAACGATTTCCAGCCTTTGTTCCCGTTTAAAGCCGGCACTCTGACACGGCCTGCGGCCGGATGCCAGCATGGATCAGAAGGAGTCGGGCGAAATGGGAATCAGGAGAAATCAGGAAGGCTGCCGGTAAAAGACACAACCGGATTGATCATTAAGTTGTTTTGGTAACCTGAGTATTGTAAGTGATTAGGTATTAATACTCAAGGTAGTTTGTGACTAATGATACTTTCGTGGTAGTGGCTCATTCAGGTGATGGAAATTTTAAGGCATCCAGGGGCCTGATGAAATCCGGCTGTACGTTCTGCTGTCTTGTGCGTCAATCGATATCTACGACCATTATCACGCGGTAACACCGTCCCGGATTGAACCGGGACAGCAGGCCCGCCAGCGGCATCAGCCCCAGCACCGTGAAATTGTAGAAGAACCTGCTGCGGCTGATCCAGCCCTTCATCAGGAAAGAGCGCAGCTGAAGATTGGCGTTTTTGTATACCGTGACACGGCCGCGTCTGCCAAGACGCCTGAGCACCTTGTTTATCATCATCTGCATATCTTCCGGATCCGGCAGGCCGTTTTCCAGGTGGTCGCGGAAAAAGGGGTACTCCTCACCGCGCACCCTGGTATAGCGCTCGTCGAGAAATCGGTCCTGGGCTTCGGCCCCTGCGCCGCTGGGTACGGCGATGATGACCATCGCTGACGCTGTCCGCATCATCTCCGAGAGCGCAGCTTCCCTTGCTTCCGGCGGTATGTGCTCAAGCGAGTCCACCGATATGACGGCGTCAAAGCTGTGATCATCGAAGGGCAGGCTGGTGACCGTACCCGTGACCTGCTGCATCGCCGGGTTGTCCCGCTCAAACGACCGGTCTAGTCCGGTGAGCTCAAATTCGCATGAGTAGGGTGTGATCCCCAGGTCCCCGGACCCCACTTCGAGGACCTTTCTGATTCCGGCGTCCTTGAGGATTCGCACGACAGGAAGGTACCTGAGCGCCACCTCGGTGGACTGCTCCGGGTATTTATCAACAAGCCTGTCAACGATTTTTCCTGGTAGGGACATATGATGTTCGATCAGTAGGGATAATGACGGACTTCATATTATAGTACAGGGGCCTGACCGTATAGATTCCGCAATTGTATTTATGACCCGCTCACGCGGGCAATAACTCTGCCGCAGGTGCTAGAATTGTGCTGTTTTATCGTCGAGGGTCCATGCCTGTTCCAGACGGGCTTAAGCGCGGGAAATAGCGGGGGGCAACCATTCTCGAAATGGACATAAGCGCGATTTCCGGCCTTTCCGGGGAGGAAGCCGCCAGACGGATCGAGCAGGAGGGCTACAACGAGCTGCCCACGGGCAGCCGCCGCGGCCTTCATAACATCGCCCTCGAGGTCATCCGTGAACCGATGTTCCTGCTGCTGATCGCCGCGGGAACGCTCTACCTTCTTCTGGGAGATTTGGAAGAAGCACTGATGCTGCTGATGTTCGTCTTCGTCATCATGGGCATCACCTTCTACCAGGAGCGCAAGACGGAGCACGCACTCGAAGCGCTGCGCGATCTCTCCAGCCCGCGAGCCCAGGTGATACGCGATGGCGTTGTAATTCGCATCGCCGGCCGTGAAGTGGCGCGTGGCGATACCCTGGTCATCAACGAAGGCGACCGGGTGCCCGCTGACGCAGTGCTGCTCTCCTGTATCAACCTGACCGTCGACGAATCGCTGCTTACGGGAGAATCGATCCCGGTAATCAAATGCTCCGGCGAGGAAGAAGAGCGTATGGGCCGGCCGGGCGGCGATGACCTGCCGTTCATCTTCTCCGGCACTCTGGTAACCCAGGGCCGTGGTATCGCCACCGTGCTGACAATAGGCGGAAACACGGAGATGGGCCGCATCGGCAAGGCCCTTGAGGCGGTTGAGCCCGAGCAGACACACCTTCAGACTGAGACGCGCCGGCTCGTGCGCAATCTCGCGATCATCGGCCTGTCTCTATGCCTGCTGGTCGCCATGCTCTATGGATTCATGCACGATGAATGGCTGAACGGCTTCCTCGCGGGCATCACACTGGCGATGGCCACTCTGCCTGAGGAGTTCCCGGTCGTTCTGACCGTCTTCATGGCCCTGGGCGCCTGGAGGATATCGCGCAGCCAGGTTCTTACCCGCCGGACTCCGGCAATCGAAACCCTGGGCGCGGCGACTACTCTCTGCGTGGACAAGACCGGCACCCTGACCATGAACCAGATGTCGGTAGCCAGACTCTTCACCAACGGCGAGTTTCTCGATCTGAGGGGAAAGCACGAGCCCGGCCTGCAGATTCCCGACCAGTTCCATGAGTTGATCGAGTACGGCATCCTGGCCAGCCAAAAAGATCCCTTCGATCCAATGGAAAAAGCCATCCGTTCACTCGGCGAACATGAGCTCGCGCGCGCCGAACACCTTCATGACAACTGGAAGCTGGTTCACACCTACCCGCTGTCGCAGTCCCTGCTTGCCCTGTCGCATGTCTGGCAGTCATCCACCAGGGAAGAGTTCGTCATCGCGGCCAAGGGAGCGCCGGAGGCCATTGCCGACCTCTGCCATTTTGACGGGCAGCAGTTTCTTGACCTTGAGAAGAGCATCGCTGGCATGGCCGAGGAAGGTCTGCGGGTGCTCGGCGTAGCGCGGGCGCGGCTTGTGCAGTCTGAACTGCCGGAGGAGCAGCACGACTTCGAGTTCGAGTTCATGGGCCTGCTGGGATTGTCCGACCCGCTGCGCCCGATGGTGCCGAAGGCAATCGAGGAATGTTATTCAGCCGGCGTCCGCGTGATTATGATCACCGGAGATTACGCGGGAACCGCAATGAACATAGCCCGGCAGATCGGGCTCGACCGGTCCGATGTCGCGATTACCGGCCCGGAGCTGGAATGCCTGAGCGACGCGGAACTGGCCGGGCGCATCGGCGGAGTCAACATCTTCGCGCGCATGGTGCCGGAACAGAAGCTGCGCCTGGTTCGCGCCCTGCAGGCTGACGGCGAGGTCGTGGCCATGACCGGCGACGGCGTCAACGATTCGCCTGCCCTGAAAGCGGCCGATATCGGCATCGCCATGGGCGGCCGCGGCACCGACGTCGCCCGTGAAGCCTCGGCTCTGGTGCTGCTCGATGACGATTTCTCTTCGATCGTACGGGCCGTACGGCTCGGACGGCGCATCTACGACAACATCCGCAAGGCCATGGCCTATATCTTCGCTGTACACGTTCCCATTGTCGGCCTTTCGTTCATCCCGGTGCTGCTCGACTGGCCGCTGGTGCTGATGCCGGTCCATATTGTATTCCTCGAGCTGATCATCGACCCGGCCTGTTCGGTTGTCTTCGAGGCCGAGCCGGAAGAAGCTGATGTGATGGACAGACCTCCCCGCAACCCCGACGAACCGATGTTCGCTCGCCGCACACTGGCGCTCAGCATAATGCAGGGCTTGAGCGTGCTGGCGATCGTCATGGCCATCTACGCTTTTTCCCACTACCGTGGATACGGCGATGGCACGATCCGGGCCAATGTGTTCACGACTCTGATATTCGCCAACGTAGGGCTTATCCTGACCAACCGCTCATGGTCGCGCACGCTGTTCGCCACCCTGCGTTCGCCCAACCGCGCCCTCTGGTGGCTGCTGGCAAGTGTCTCCATCGTTCTGGGCCTGGTGCTCTACGTGCCATTTTTGAAGGGGCTTTTCCTCTTCGAGCGGCTCAACCCGGCTGATCTGCTGGCCTGTATTGTTGCGGGATTCGTCAGCATCACGTGGTTCGAGCTGCTGAAGTATTTCAGGGGGAGGCAGGCATGAGAGGCTGCCCGGAATTGCCCTTGCAACGGTAGAGTTACTTTATACAGTCAGAACAAGCGTGACCGCCGGAAGAAATCCGGGCAAAATGGCGAGTGAACAATCTTGCTTATCTGATTTTCATTCTTATATCGGGCTTATTTTTCCTGTTTACGGGAAGATTACTTAAATGGATCTTTCTCCAAAAACCAAAATTGACGACCTGCTGAGCAGATATCCCTTTCTCCTGGAATTCCTGATCGAACTGTCCCCAAAGTATAAGCTGCTGCAGAATCGCGTTACCAGGAAGACCATTGGGAAAGTCGCTACCCTGGCGCAGGTGGCTTCCATCGGTGAGCTCGACCTCAAAAAGCTTTTATCAGACATCGCCGATGAGATCAGAGAGAAGTCTGGTGAAGAAGTGGTTGTCGGCCAGGACGATAGCGACGCCGGAGTCGCGCCTCATGGTGACAACGCTTCTGCTCCCCAGGACCTTAAGTCGCGCCAGGAGATACTCAAGAGCATTATCAGGGATCTTCACGATGGAGAGGACATGGAAGTCCTCAAACAACGTTTCAGTGACCTGATCGAGAATATCAAACCAACAGAGATCGCCGCCATGGAGCAGGCGTTGATCGACGAAGGCATGCCTGAATCGGAAGTAAAACGACTGTGCGATGTGCACGTCGAAGTCTTTCAGGAATCACTGGAGGACCAGGACACGGTCAAGGCGCCTGCGGGCCACCCCATTCACACGTTCATGCTCGAGAGCCGGGCCGCGGAGGAGCTGCTGCGGAAAATTTCACAGATACTCGATAAGGTCCGCGATTTATCGGAGAAAGAACTCATCGAACAATACAGTAGCGACCTGGAACGATTGCTGGAGCAGCTGTCGGACATTGACCTCCACTATCTGCGCAAGGAAAACCAGCTGTTCCCTCTCCTTGAGGAACACGAGGTCAAGGGACCTTCCCAGGTCATGTGGGCGCTCCATGACGACATAAGGGCTGGGATAAAGACTGCGCAAGCGGAACTCGCTGCCTCGCTGGGTAGCGAAGCTCTGAATACAATCAGATATGTGAGCAAGTCAATCGAAGACATGATTTACAAGGAGGAGCATATCCTGTTCCCCATGGCCATGGAGATGCTCAGCGATGCCGACTGGCGGAAAGTCAGCCAGGGGGAAAGCGATATCGGTTATGCCTGGGTCGTTCCAGAGGCGAGATGGCCGAAGGCAGGCGATATCGCTCCGACCGGTGGAAAGGAGACCCAGGAACCGGGAATCCTGACACTGTCAACCGGACAATTGACTACCGAACAGGTGAACTTGCTTCTGACGCACCTGCCAGTAGAGGTAAATTTTGTTGATGAGAACGATGAAGTGCGTTATTTCTCGAAGGTGAAGGAAAAGATATTCCCCCGCAGCAGCGGCGTTATAGGCCGGAAGGTCCAGAACTGCCATCCACGGGCCAGCCTCGACAAGGTACAACGGATCCTCGACGAGTTCCGGTCCGGCGAGAAAGACGTGGCCGCTTTCTGGATCGAGATGAAGGGGAAATTTATCTACATCAGGTATTTCGCCGTACGGGATGAAGATCGGGCTTACAGAGGCACAATCGAGGTCGTGCAGGATGTGACCGAGATACGCGGGCTCACCGGCCAGAAACGCCTGCTCGACTGGGATTAAACACCAGGGTCAGGAATCAGGCCGGCGATGGAAAAGGAGGAGCAGGCCGCCAGCCGTGCTGGAAGAATGTTTTTCGCAGCAGAAAAGCGTCAATCAGGCTTGCCAAGACAGGTATCAGCCGGGGTCAAGCACATGACACCCAAAGACGGAAACCGGCTGGGAGTCATCCTCGCCATGGTGATTCTGCGATCGCCTGCTTATGATCCCGTTCTTTACGAAGGCTTATCTGCGGGATTGAGGGAGTCGATCTCGATCGGGTCATTGTCCGGCCAGTACAGCTTTAAGCCCTGATGAGAACCTGTCACATCATAACTAAACAGCATTTTATTAGATGATTTAGTGTGAGAGAAAGCCTGACGTCTCAACTCTTCGCCCGCCGCAGTCGTGACCTTCACCGGTATTGTTTTATTCTGGAATGCATCATAATCAGCTTCGCTCATTTTGCATTCACCTGTACACGAAACCTCTATCACGATAGCGCTGCGAGGGTTACCTGTTGCCGGATCTTTGGTATTTGAGAACCTCACTTTATCTAAAGTGATGCTACCGAAGGATGACTTCAACGTGGTACCGGTCGAAGCGCTGGATGTGCCTGTTGCTGCTGTTGCGGATGAGGTTTTTACTGAAGTTGTGGATGTTGTATCTGATGACCCGCTGTCAGAGCCGCAACCGCTCAACATACCGACCAGCGTGAACAGCGCTACCAAACCGACTAGCTTTTTCTTTCCTGATTGCATTTAAAGCCTCCGTTCAAGTTTAAGCCGGCCAAGGCTCGGCATCATGCTCAAAGTGTTTATATTCCCACGAGGATGAGTTCACATCCCCTCAGGTCTCATCAAAACAATAACAAATTAATGTCTTAACAATGCTATTTCCGAGAAATCAAAATTTGCTGGAGGTTATGGAATGCTATTCGAACTATTCGGTTCCGGATGAGCTTGAAAAAGCGGTAAAGATCGCTCTTTAGTCTTCTTCTAATAAGGCCTTGGCCCGTTTTTCTACATCCTTGATCCGCTCGTAAAATTCTTTTCTGTTGCCAACCTTTAAGACCAACACAAGCAATTTTCGAGCTCTTACGGTATAGGCAATCCGATAATTGCCGCTTCTTATCCTGTAAATCTCCGCGCCTATAAGTTTCTTGGAACCTTGGGCATAAGGATCGTCAGACAAGCTATCGATGCACTGGGCTAACCGTTTTTTGTCACGCTTGCCCAGTTTCGGGCTTAATTTTCTCAGTTCACGTTCGGCTGCGGGGGAAAATTCGACGCGGTATTTCAAGGGCTAGAAGCCGAGCTCTTTCTTAAGTGCGCTCCAGGACTTGCTTCCCATCTTGTCTGCCTCTTTAAGGGCTTCCAGTGCATCTATCAGGTCCAGTCGATCCTCCAGCTCTTCCAGGAGCCTTACATCTTCCATTGGGACGATTGCCGCTACCTCCTTGCCCTGGCGTGTTATAACTACCCGTTCCTTCCCGTACTCAGCCAGGCTCAATGTGCCGGATATGTCCTTTTTTGCTGCTGTTGCGGAAATAACGTTCATGTCGATCCTTCCAACTATGGTCAATATGATCTATTTAGCCAAAATATGTCTTATGGCTATTATGTACTATACTAGTCGGCATACCTTTTTACAAGATTGAATTATTACGAAACGAATTATTCATGCTTAAAGTTCGAATCCCCTATTGTGTCACCGATATATGAACAAAAAAATGGCTTAGGTAAGCCATTTGTGAGGGGTCAAAAAGTGGTGGACCTAATGGGATGCTATTCGAACTTTGCTGTTTTAGATGAGCTGGCGCCCGCGCTTGAGGCTAACTATTATCTATGCATTTAACGCCTTATCTACGGCTTCAGGATTCTCTGCAGCTATCTTCAATAAAGCACGCGCCGGACCTTCTGGTTGCCTCCGTCCCTGCTCCCAGTTCTGTAGAGTTGAGACGCTCACACCGATCATCATGGCGAATTCAGATTGAGATTTCGCCAGGTTGTGTCTGATTTTCTTGATATCAGCAGGATCGAATTCGAATACACGTCCTGGCTTCAGTTTGCCTCGACGTATTTTACCCGCCTGGCTGACGCTCTTCTTTAGTTTTTCAAAGTCTTTATCATTCATTTGAATTCCTCTTTTACCAACCTGCTTAGGATCTTTAACTGCTGTGATGACAGATCAGCCTGAGCACTTTTTTCATAAGGAAACAGCATATAAATTATCTCTTGTGGCTTATCCAGATAATAGATTATCCGGCATCCGCCTCTCTTTCCCTTACCCTTGGCTCCCCATCTTATCTTTCTGAGCCCACCGGAACCTTTGATAACCGCACCTTGCTCAGGCCTAAACAAAAGAGCCAATTGAAGTGCCCTATACTCTTCTTCCTCGAGAAGATTTTGCACTTCCTCAGTAAATATCGACGTCTCCACAAAGCGCATGGTTCACTATACGCCAGTGACGCATAGAATACAAGGAAGCGCTATATATCTTTTTTGTGCAAAACTTGCGTACTGAACTCTTCTGAAAATTTAAGCGCAAAGTCTACTCTAGCTACGCATTCTGAAGTGCTACCAATCGTAATAGCAACTCCAGCACGGCATTCATCAAAATATCGGTCGTCCGGAAAGGCGCTATTTAGAAAGAACCAAAGCGCGTCGTCGAGAGACTCGTCCTCGTGCCATGAGGTCATAATGACAGATTCATTTTCTTGGCCTTGTTCATAACTTGCTAGATCGATAATATCGTGGACCCGTGAACAACCTTTTCCCCATACACAAAAATAGACTCCGCCAGATATAAGTAGGATTCCAGCAAAATCGGAGATAGCATCTCTCGTGTCATTGGTAGAGTCATCCCAACAAAGAAAGCAAACAAAATATCTAGAAGTTAAATCGAGCTTTTCATCAAGTTCACCGGCATTTTTAAGATGAACAGCGAAAAGCTCACGATTAGTGGCTTTGTTCATTCCCAAGTTATTAA
The DNA here is from genome assembly GCA_041658605.1 of Thermoleophilia bacterium. Classification (GTDB taxonomy): domain Bacteria; phylum Actinomycetota; class Thermoleophilia; order BMS3ABIN01; family BMS3ABIN01; genus JBAZWE01. The sequence goes on from JBAZZU010000006.1 coordinate 72,550, forward strand.
TCTTTATCATTTTGCAACCTTTTCAAAAAACACGTTTCAATATTGATTCGCAGCTCAATTATTCATAATTCGAGCTGAAAAGTTCGAATCCCCTGTGGTGTCATCGATATTTCAACAAAGAAATGGCTTAACCAAGCCATTTGTGAGGGTCAGAATTTGGTGGACCTTACAGGATGCTATTCGAACTTTTCTATTCTAAATCAGCTTGAAAAAGCGGTAAAGAGTTTTATTGCCTGATTATTGAGGTAGTAGCGCAAATACTCACATTCCTCGAGACTACCTGCTCCGCTATTCCAGCACGGTCAAAGACAATATATTCCTTTTAAATATCCTTAAAGGGCACCTAAAGAAGATCTTCGCCTAACCCTCATAACCGTCTTATCCCGCCCAGGTTAGTCATCATTCATTTTCTCACAGTACTCAGGAGTTACCCCGCTCCGTTGACACTTTAGCTTTACCCAACGGCATATGCCGCTGATTCCTCCAGCATTCTTTCTTCCTCCGCACTGCTATCAACTCCGCCTGCCGGAGACGCGAAGACCAGTGCCACGATGGCGATCACGGTTGCAGGAAATTTTTGACGGGTACCAACGCAGGTTTGACATCACATGAAAGTTAGACTAGTCTTATAAACATTGTTTTACTAATATTCATAATTCATCCTTAAGAGTCTAACTTGTGGAGAGGGTTAACCCTTTTATTTAAGTAAGGAAAAACCGCAACTGATTTCGAGGAGGCGTATAAGAATGATGCCCATTGGACTACTGACTACCGGTGAGAAAGGTGAAGTGCTCGACTTTGGCCGAGCAAACCTGAGGTGCTCTAGCGGCAGGGAAAAGGGCATGGATGACGCCTGCGCCAAGCTTGAGGATATGGGACTGCGCGTGGGGCAAACAGTTGAAATGCTAAATAACAATGGCAAAGGACCCATCCTTTTGAAAGTGGACAATTCAAGAATCGCCATAGACCGCGACATGGCGATGAAAATTCTAGTGTCAATATAGGAGGAGAAATGAATCTGGCAATCCTTAGACCGGGCGAAAAGGGAAAGATCACAAAAATTGATGTATCCGGGCCGCTGAAGAGAAGGCTCATGGATATGGGAGTGCTGGTCGGAGAGGAAGTAAAGGTGGAAAAGGTCGCGCCTCTCGGTGATCCCATCGAGGTAACGGTAAAAAGCTACAAGCTCTCACTTAGAAAAAAGGAAGCAAAAAACATACTGGTCGAGGTATCAGATGAGTAGCCAGGCGCAGGCCGGAATCTACCCGGATCCAGGCATACAAGCAGCAGCTGGCAAGACGGTGACAATCGCTGTCGCCGGCAATCCCAATTCAGGAAAATCAACCCTCATCAATGCCATTGCCGGCACAAAATTACATGTTGGAAACTGGGCTGGGGTGACGGTCGAGAAGAAGGAGGCGGTTTTTGATTACGAGGGTGGTCGTATCAGGTTGGTCGATCTACCTGGCATATATAGCATGAGCCCCTACTCACAGGAAGAGGTTATTGCCCGGAATTACCTTTCGACTGAAATGCCTGACGTTATCGTCGATGTGGTTGATTCCACGAACCTGGAGAGAAACCTCTACCTTACCGTCCAGCTTCTTGAGCTCGGTCTGCCGGTGGTACTTGCCTTGAACATTTCTGATGAGGCGGACAAGAAGGGTTACAGCATCGACAGCGCGCTGATCGCAGAGATGATGGGCGTCACGGTCGTCAAAACCTCGGCAACAAAAAAGCGGGGGCTCGATGATCTGCTCAAGGCAGTTGTGAGAGTAGCGAAAGATTCCTCGAAACATCATCCTAGACAGCTGAATTACGGTGAAGATATCGATACCGCTGTCAAGCACATCGAAGCAAGGTTAAGAAACGATTACCCGGCGCTGGATGATAGCCACTCTCTCAGGTGGATTGCCATAAAACTGATGGAAGGCGATGGCGATGTCCAGCGAAGGTTCAACATCTCCAGCAGCGACCCCCTGACAGATAGGGCGTTCGCGCACCTCAAGAAGGGGCAGGGGGAAGATATCGAATCCATGCTGGCCGACGCCCGCTACGCTCAGGCTGCCGGCGTGACCCGGGAGGTTCTACACAAACCTGAGACCGACAAGGTCGAGCTTACCGAGAAAATAGACAGGGTGGTTCTAAGCAGGTTGTTTGGCATACCCATTTTTCTGCTCGCCATGTGGTTATTGTTCAAGCTCACCTTTGATATATCAACTCCGTTTGTCGACTGGGTGGACGCCGTGATAACAGGTCCACTCACGCGATGGACCGAGGCAATCCTGGCATTTGTCGGCGCCTCTGACTGGATGGTTTCACTTGCTGTTGACGGTGTTATCGGAGGCGTGGGCTCCGTCCTCGTTTTCGTGCCAGTCATCTTCGCCATGATGTTCTTTATAACTTTCCTTGAAGGAAGCGGGTACATGGCAAGGGCTGCGTTCGTCATGGACAGGGCGATGCACAAGATTGGCCTGCATGGTAAATCCTTTATCCCCATGATCCTTGGCTTTGGCTGCAACGTGCCGGCAATTTATGCGACCAGGACGCTCGAAAATCGCAAGGATAAGGTATTAACCGCGCTTATCATCCCCCTCATGTCGTGTGGAGCGAGGCTACCGGTTTATGTGCTGTTTACGGCCGCCTTTTTTTCTGCATACAAAAGCACCGTGCTCTGGTCCTTGTATGTATTGGGAATAGCCATGGCCATTCTGATGGGCCTCATATTCAAAAAAACCATCTTTAAAGGAGAGGCGCCAACGTTTGTCATGGAGCTTCCACCTTACAGGATGCCGTCTTTCAGGAGCCTAATGATACATACCTGGGAGAAGGGCAAGCACTTTCTCATAAAAGCAGGTACGTACATATTCGCGGTATCGATCCTGGTCTGGTTTCTCATCAACCTGCCGTGGGGTGTGGAGGATCAAAAAGACTCGTATCTCGGACAGGCCGGCCAGGTTGCCGCTCCAGTACTGCAACCACTTGGATTTGGTAACTGGCAGGCGGCATCCTCCCTATTCTCCGGATTGATTGCCAAAGAGATCGTCGTTGGCACCATGGGTCAGATATATGCGCCTGAGGATGAAACCGAAGTTGAGGAAGAAACGCCAACATTTCTGGAGGATACAGAGGAAATCGGGACATCCTTCGCCGTCGCTGTCAAGGATTCCACGCTGAGTGTGGTCTCCAGCTTTGGCATCACGAGCATTACCGCGGAAGACGATCCGGAACAGGCAGGCCTTACCGGTGAGGTCGCGGGGGCTTTCACACCCCTGAGCGCCTTCGCATTTATGGCGTTTGTTCTGCTTTACATGCCCTGCGTGATCCTGCTCATCGCCAGCCGACAGGAGTTTGGAACCTGGAAGTGGGCAGGCGTCGCCTTCGGTTATCAGATGGTTTTGGCCTGGGTAGTCGCGGCTGCGATCTACCAGGGCGGCAAGCTACTGGGATTTGGAGCTTAAAATGGGCGTAATAGATTACCTGCTGATGGCATTAATCGCCTTCGGGGCGATATACCTTCTATACCACTCTGTCTGGAAGAAGAAAGGTCAATGCATCGGATCGGGATGCGGTTCCGGATCCTGCCATTCCGGTAATTCAAGCGAGTGCGGCAAGGACAAAAGCAGGGATGACACCTGCTCCAAGCCGTGATACCCAATGTTTTCAGGTTAATAAAACGCCTTTAACCAGGCATTCCGGAAGGCAATTGGGGGTCCTGTGCGTTTGCGAGGGCGCCAAAAAAAACAAGGCCGGCGGGAACTCATTCCTGCGCTGTTCCCTTATAGTTCGAATCCCCTATGGTGTTTACGATATTGAAAAGAAAAAATGGCTTACCTTAGCCATAAATGGAGGGAAAAAAGTTGGTGGACCTACTGGGATGCTATTCGAACTTATCAATCTTGAATGAACTTGAGAAAGCTATCAATGAAATCTCTGCATAATACAAAGATCTACAGCAAGGATCTTATCTGTGCCTCAAGCAAAATTGCGCAAAAAGTATTTTTTTAATAATTCGCTTGAATTTCGCTGTCGACTAATCCTTTTAATTGCTTGTAGCCAAAGCTCGGTAGCGGCTTCCCGTTCACAAAAAATTCAGGGGTTTTTGTAACATTGAGGACCTTCGCATCCGCAAGATCCTGCTGAATGAGTTTTGTTATTTCCGGATCATTCATGTCCTTTTTTAGTTGTTCCATATTTAATCCAACGCCGGAAAGAAATTGCCATACCAAGTCAGGCTGTGGATTGTTATGGCTTGCCCACGTGGATTGACCATAATACATAGCCTCCAGGGTTTCCCAATACTTTCCCTGTTTCCTCGCAGCCTCCAGTATCTTTACATTGTAATCCGCACCTTCATGAAAAGGAGCATATCTCATGACAAGCTTTATCTTGCCTGGATTAGCTTCCATCATGTCTTTGACGTAAGTATAAAAGTCTTTACAGGTTTCGCAGGCAGGATCAAAGAATTCCACTATTTGAACTTTTGCCTCATCGCTGCCCAGCGTTTGCGAATAGTCTCTTACTAATACTTCAGAGTTGTCTTTTGCTATTTGACCTTGTTTTTCTGACTGTTGGCTTTCATAGAAAACCATGCCAGATACAAACACCGTTATCAGAAAAACCGCTGAAATAATGACTATATAGTAATTTTTTTTCACGTTGAAACTCTCCTCATTAAGACTATTAGCAATACTCCTACAATTGAAAATGCGATAAGCGATAGCATGGGAATGGAAATGATGCCGAGAATGTTTATGTATTCCTCAGTACACGATACACCCTGGCTACAGGGTTTTATGCTTTCGGGAATAATCCCGTAATAAAGAAGATTCTGATAGAGGGCAATACTCCATCCCACAAAAACTAATGGAAGGCTGTACTTAATAACTCCTTTATCAAATGGGAAGAGCCCTATGGGAATTATTATCGCTAACGGGTAAATAAATATTCTCTGATACCAGCAAAGATCACATGGGGGAAAGTTCATTATTTCGCTAAAAAACAGGCTCCCCAGTGTGGCAATGCTGACTATCAACCAACATATAAAAAGAATAGTCCAGTTTAAGTTAGATGCTTGCTGTAAATGAGGATTATTTTTGTTTTCCATATTTAATGCATCAGAACTTGGCAACATAATAGCGCCGCTTTTGTCAGATCACAGTGTCAAGCGAAAGTGAATGTTAATTTGTAAGTATAGAGTTTCATGACGCCCAAGCTTAAAGCCGTGTACGGTTCTCAGCGGCCGCCATTCCGGCCGTTCGCCATATCAGGCTGGCGAGAATCTACAGACTTTCCTTCATACTGATTTTCCATTATAAGGCAAAAAGTTCGAATCCCCTATGGTGTCATCGATATGAGAACAAAAATATGGCTTAACCATGCCATTTCTGAGAATCAAAATTTGGTGGAGGTTATGGGATGCTATTCGAACTTTTCTCTCCTGGATGAGCTTGAAAAAGCTGTCATGTAGTCCTTTAGTTTGACCCGATGATACAATCGCGCCAGTGAAATGATAAATGAATGCCATATCCTGAGGATAATCCAAAAATTGGCTACTAAATGAATTCGTTTCTTGACAGCATTCCAAAAAACTTAGCCGATCAGGCATATATCTATGAGAGTGAAGCTGCTTGGCCTAAAGATGACGCGCTGAGTGTTATTGCATTCTTATCTCAATTGGGTATTGCTATCTATGGCGGAGAAGTATGGCTTGCAACGCAGCCGGGCCCAACTATTCCAACGCCTTACATATACGTTTGGGACATCGGCTCAAGAAATGAAGGTGAATCTTGGGACGTCTTCGTAATCAGAGCCAATCAGGCGGCAAGGGAATATATTTCTTCTTTTGAATGGGACGAAAAGGATGCAGAGCACTCAAATCTAGTTCCGTACTTTAATTTCACTGTTTCTGAACAACAGCCAAGGCAAATGAATGATCTTGAGAAACAGCTCCTCGACAAGCTTCTTGATGGCGATGAACCATTCCTTGTGTCTCTTCGCAAACAAATTGAACTTTCGGTCATCGAAAGCAGGGTACTCACAGGATCAGGATTCTTTGTCTATTTCTCTGTACCTGATTCTGTTCCAAGGATTGGAACAGGAAGAATCTTGGTAGATGATGTCCAATTTGATTTAGAAGGTCTTAAACATGGAGGTGAAATCATACTCTTCGTTGATGACGGTCATATTTCAATTTTCGAGGGATATCTTCATGCTGAAGATTGGCCTGAAGAAGCTGGTTTAACCAACGTTCGATACGACACTAATCCAAGAGATTTCGAATTACTACGAAAAGCATGGCACCAGGAGTAAGTCCAACCAATTTAGCAGAAGTTCGAATCCCCTATGGTGTTTACGATATTGAAAAGAAATAATGGCTTAGGTAAGCCATTTGTGAGGGTCAAAAAGTGGTGGAGGTTATGGGATGCTATTCGAACTTTTCTATACTGGATGAGCTTGAAAAAGCAATAAAGTCTTATGTTGTTTAGTCACTCAGCAACCCCCTCCACTTAACTAGTTCTCTAGATACCCTCCCGTCCTTAGCAGTAAATCCGATCTTAAAGCCACTTCTTAGAGGATGACCAAAAAATGCAGTTTATAACGAGATTATTGAAACCCATTTTCGAGCTACCATTCAATACCTAGCCAGAACCTTTTAATTATTCAAAACAAGCAATAAAATGAATTCAATTGGACCCATTTCTAAAAGGATGGAGGCTTGGCAAGAGTGAATAGCGAAATTCCATTTGGCATAGGATGTTTCCATTTCGGTATAAACAAAGCTGCCCCATATGCAATCAAATGGAGCAAATACTTATCGGAGCTGGAAAGAGCGTTAAGCGCGATATCCGGATTAGGTCAGCTAGTGATGGAAGACAGAACTATTGAAGATTTTGAAATCAAAGTAGATAAAGAGTTACCTGTTTTCGGCGAAAGTTATGATTTTGTTCCGTATTTCAACTATTTGGAATTAGCATTCGACTTACATATTCCTTTTGCTGAACAGGAGAAACTTAATCCTTGGCCTGGAGGTCAAAAATCTTTCTATACTGAAGATTACAGAGTTTATATATACGCAACCTATTATGGTTTGCCAATCGCTTTTATTGAGCTTGTGGATCCAAAACCCAATTCCAGTCCTTCGGATGCAGTTTTTATCGTAAGAGAATTTCTTTCCGAGCAAATAAACAAACGGATTGATAGCTTTATCAATTTTAATATACTAGGACCAAGTCCTTTCCATGCTGATTTATTTATCGAAGTTAATAATAAATTTCCTCAAGAAAGATCAGATAATTTTATTATAAGTGAGGAAATTAGTCATGGATATGGGAGAGTATCAATATCATTTAATAGTCAGAGCTATGACAGTGTTCATGCAGCAGCGGAGTCTTTTTTCTTCAATGCGAAAAGAGAATTAGGACTTTTTTATCTCATCATCCTCTTACAGAATGCTGAGGATAAACAATGGTGGAATTTATTTAATTCAGTTGCAAATTTGAGTAAGAAATTGCAATCTCTATGGTTAAAGAGATTGTTTCTCCGACCCTCAAAAAAGGTTTATGAAATCGTTTCTGCCTTATCAGCCTTCGAAATTATTAAAATACGGGATACTGACCAAATAAAGGATCATTATAGGAACGTTTACTCAAGTCAAGTATCGTACTTAAAATGGCACATAGATGACCTGACGAAGGCCCAAGAAACCCATCCTATCAATCAAGTCACAAATTTAATTCAATTTATTAATGATAGTCTCAAGCATAAATCAACGATATTAAATAACCTTATTGTCGGTTTATTGGGTGGGATTGTGGGCGCTATTTTGACAATCATCTTCTCGGGTCAAACTTGACCAGCCTAAGGCATTGACACTTGCCCGATCGCCAAAAGTTCGAATCCCCTATGCTGCCATCGATATAAGAACAAAAAAATGGCTTAACTAAGCCATTTGTGAGGGTCAAAATTTGGTGGAGGATA
>JBAZZU010000007.1:0-78978 GCA_041658605.1 Thermoleophilia bacterium
CGAGAAGCCGATCACCAGCGCCACGATCTGTATCCTGCTTAAGGGGATATCATCGAACATGCTGATATTCTATAGAAAAACAGGGAAGCGGGACAATGACGGAAGCTTATAGCGAGAATACGAGGGCAACGGCGCCGGCCAATGCCGGTGGAGATATCAATGAAGCACCGCCAAGTGCCGGCGGGCGTTTCAGCGAGGCGCGGGCCGGACTGATCGTATTCGCTGTCCTGGCGCTGGCCGCTTTTCTTGCCTATCGCCGGGTTTTGGACAACACCCTGCTGGGCGATGATTACGGCCTCATCGCCATCGCGGGCAAACAGCCGGTCACGCAGCTCTGGAAGCTCTTTTCCGGCCTGGCGCCGGAGTTCATGCGGCCGGTGCCGCTCCTTGTCTGGTGGCTCCAGTACAAGCTTTTCGGGACGGCGGGGATGCCGTCGCACATCATCAACACCAGCCTGCACGCCGGGACCGGCTTTCTGCTCTACCTGCTTCTCACCAGGCTCGGGGCCGCGCGACTGGTCGCCTTGCTGGCCGCCCTGCTGTTTGTCGTAAGCCCGGCGGGCCCGGAAGCGGTTAGCTGGTCGGCGGGCAGGTTCGACATCCTTTCCCTGCTCTTCATGATGGCGACGCTGATCTTCTATGCCGCATATTTAAATAAACCTGGCCGCGCCGTCTACGCGGGTGCCATAGCGGCTACGGCGCTGGCGCTGCTGAGCAAGGAGCAGGCGACGATGCTGATAATCGTCCTGCCGGTGTTCGACGTCCTTTACGCGCGGCATCCGCGCAACGAGGCACGATTCCTCGGGATCGACTGGAAGCCGGCGGCAAGTCAGTCAGCCCGGCGACTGGCGCCGTTTCTTCTTGTCCTTCTGGTCTTCTTCGCGCTGCGCTACCTGGTGCTCGGCAGCTTCGGCGGCTATGCGGGCCTGCCCAAAGCCGGGATGCCCACCTGGTTCGCCGCAAAGACTTCTTTCAATACACTGCTGAGCCCGCTCAACAACTACATGTTCATCGAGGACACGATTATGAACCTGCTTCATTACATGTATGTGCTCGTCGTGGTGTCGCTAGTCGTCGTGGCCACCGGCTGGAGGAAGGCGACAGACGCGGCGCGGCGGCTCTGGCTGTTTCTGCTCGTTACTTTCTTTGCCTCCATCATCCCCATATTTCCCTACGCGCTCATGGGCGGGCTGCCGTCGAACCTGAAGGGCTCGCGTTTCTTCTACACACCGACCGCCGTCATCCTCTCGCTGCTGGTGGTCGGGATAGTCGAATTCGGCTTCAAGGCGCGCGGCTGGCGTATCGCCGCCGCCCTGCCGCTGGCGCTACTGCTCCCGGTCTACCTGTGGGCGGTCGACATAAACAACCGGCCCTGGGAAGATGCGGCGGTAATCAGTTATGATATTCCCGAGGCGGTCTACAGCCTGCTGCCGGATCCGCCGCCGGATTCAAAGCTCTATTTTGAGAATATTCCCACTTGGAACGGTGCGTACGTGTATATAACGGGGCTGCCGCAGGCGATAAGGTTCAGGTATGGGCGGGATGACCTCGAAGTCGTGAGGCTCGATCCCGCTTTCGACCGGCCTGACGATTCATACGCATACATGTTTTATTACGACGGTCCGACCGAACAGGTGCGGCTGGTGAGGGGGCCGTTGAGGCTGGAGGAAGATAGTTAAGCGCAATCTGGGCGGGGCATGAATTTCTGGAGCGGGGCGTTTACCCCGCCAGTCAAATCGAGGAGGATTCAGTTGGAGCAAGAAAAAAAGAAAGTTTCCGTTATTACCGGCGCCGCCGGGTTTATAGGAGCCCATCTTACCGACTACCTGCTGGCAAAGGGGCATCGCGTCATCGGGCTGGACAACCTCAACACCGGCACCCTGCGCAACCTCGAGCACATCGACACCGACGATTTCGTCTACATGAACATGGATATCACCGACTACATCGATGTCCCCGGCAGAGTCGACTACATCTATCACCTGGCCTGCCCGGCCAGCCCCATCGACTACCTGCAGATACCGCTGCATACGCTGAAGGTGGGCGCAGTGGGCACGAGAAACGCCCTTGGTCTGGCAAAGGCCAAGCGCGCCCGTTTCCTGATCACTTCGACATCCGAGGTCTATGGTGATCCGGAAGTTCATCCCCAGACCGAGGATTACTGGGGCAACGTCAATCCCATCGGTCCGCGCAGCGTCTACGACGAAGCCAAGCGCTACGCCGAGACGACGACGATGGCCTATCACCGTCAGCAGGGGCTGGATACTCGCATCGTCAGGCTCTTCAATACCTACGGCCCGAAGATGCGCCCCTACGACGGCCGCGCCGTACCGACCTTCATCCGCCAGGCGCTTGAAGACAAGCACCTCACCGTCTTCGGCGACGGCAGCCAGACCCGCAGCTTCTGCTACGTGTCGGATCTGGTGGAGGGCATCGTCGGCATCATGAACTGCGATTATCACGGCCCGGTCAACCTGGGAAATCCGGGAGAATACACAATCAAGCAGCTGGCGGAAATGATCATCGAGATGACCGGCAGCAGCAGCAAGGTCGTATATCAGGTACTGCCGACGGACGACCCCAAACGCCGCCGTCCGGATATATCACTGGCCAAGAAACTGACCGGCTGGGAACCGACCATCCTGGTCGACGACGGCCTCAAACGGACGGTGGAATGGTTCAAGGAATACTTCAGGGAAGAAGGGACGTTCTAGGGGGCGGTTGATTGTCATCCCGAGCCGTTCCATCACCCCGAGCCGGCCCATTGTCATCCCGAGCCGGGCTGTCTATACGAGCCGGCCCATTGTCATCCCGAGCCGCAGGCGAGGGATCTGCTCTTCATAGAACACGGGCGGATGTGGCGTAGTTGGTAACGCGTCAGCTTCCCAAGCTGAAGATCGCGGGTTCGATCCCCGTCATCCGCTCCAGATGTTTAATGCCCGTCGTCCCTCTTGCCGAAGTCCCCTCCTTCACAACACAACAAATCGACCCCACCCCAAATGGTTATAAGCTGTCAGCAGCGCGTAAATAACCCCAGGAGGCACAATGAAAACCAACCTCGGCCCACGCAACTGCCTGTATCCGATGCCGACTACGCTGGTAGGCGCCACGGTGGACGGCAAACCGAATTTCATCACGATCGCCCATGTCGGCATCGCTACTCCCGGTATGATCACCCTGGGTATGGGGAAGACGCACTACAGCAATGCCGGCATCCGCGAACATGGCGTTTTCAGCGTCAATATCCCCTCGGAGGAACTTCTTGAAAAAACTGATTGCTGCGGGCTGGTCTCGGGCAGGGAGATCGACAAGGCGTCGCTTTTCAGCATCTTCTACGGAGAGCTCGACCGCGCTCCGCTAATCGAGGAATGCCCAGTCAACATGGAATGCCGGCTGGTCAAAACCGTCGAATTTCCTACGCACGACCTCTTCATCGGTGAGATTGTCGCAACGCACTGCGATGAGGAGGTAGTGGAGGGTGGCGTCGTCGACTTCGCCCTCGTCAAACCGATGCTCTTCGTCATGAACGACCGCTCCTACTGGCGTCTCGGGGACAGGTTCGCCCAGGCCTGGAGCGCGGGCATGGAGCTGCGGAAACGGTTAAAGGCATCGGATTGAGCGCCGACTCCAGGATTCCCGCCGCCAGCTGTGTCATCTGACACACCCTATGTAGCAAAACCTGTTATTTTTATCAGGTTTACCTCTCAGCTAGCCTTGCCCGGCGCCACTCTATCTGCCGGAAACAAATCCCTCTGAAGTAAAAAACCCCAGCAATATAGCATATTTCTGACTCGTTACCTTCATCCTCACCGTTGTTGGCACGTTTTTTGCTCATAAAACGTGTACAGACCGACCCCCAGAATTTCACACTATCAGGAGGATGAAGAAAAATGCATACACGTAGCAGGTACAGGATGAGATATATTTTGATTTTTTCACTGGTGGTGGTTCTCAGCCTTGCCATGGGCTCCCTTGCCATGGCAATCACCGGTGATACCACCGCTCCGCTGGTCACCAACGTCGTACCCATCGATGGCAGCACCATATACACCAATGGCAGTTCGACGGTTTATTATCAGCTTGGCAACACGACCCCGCTGGTGATCAAGGCCGACTACAGCGACGAAGTCGGCGGCAGCGGTGTAGATGTCAACAGCGTCATGGTTCACCTCGACGGCGGCAATATGCTGGGCAACTGTCCGGTTCAGACCACGACCCATGTCGAATGCGTTGCAACCGCGGCCGACCTGTTTCCCGGCATACATCCGCTCGATATTTATGTGGCGGACATCGACGGCAACCTCACCATGAATCGTACCTGGGTGACCGTTACTGTCGACAATGCAGCGCCGACATATTCCAACCTGACGCCCGCCGATGGCAGCACCATCCTCACGTCCCAGCTGAACAGTCTCAGCACCAATGACATGAGCGCCCTGCGCATTGATTACGATTTGACCGACCCGGCTCCTTCGAGTGGCTGGTCCCCGATGACCCACATCAATGAAAGCGTCCCGCCCGGCGTCGCGGGCGCCATGATCTCAAACACATCATGCGTAAAATCACCATCGTCTACCGACCCGACGCATTATTCGTGCCAGATGAACAGGGCGTCGAAATTGAAGCTGGGCGACAACACGCTTTCGATCCTGCTCAAGGACAAGGTCGGCAATACAAGCAGCGACTATTCGAATGCAGCGACTCTGAAACATTACAATGTGGTTGATAACGTCGCCCCAGCCGTAAGCGGCCTGACCGCCAACGTGACGACGATCTCGGCAAACCACAGCGACCCGAATCCCACCGGCGCCAACTCCGTGAACTTAAACAGCGGCATCAACGCCGGCACCGCGACGGTCAAGGTCGATGGCACCACGATCATTACTGGCTGCACCGCGACCGCCACCGGTATCAGCTGCCCGACGCCTTCGGGCCTGTCGGTCAGTCCGCATACAGTCGAGGTAACTGTCGTCGATACGGCCGGCAATACCGGCACCAGCACCATTTCATACACACCACCCTGCACACCCGGAAAACCGTCGCTGTCACTCAGCAGGCAGGGCACTTCATGGGCCAGCTACGCCGAATACCTGGCGCGCGAGCTCACGGTTCAGCTTGCCGTCAACAATACCGGGGCTGACGCCGCCAACAGCGTCGCCATCACCGGCGCGACCAGCACCAACGGCGTGACGCTCTCGACCCCGGTCCCGATCGCTCTGGGTACGGTCGCCGGTGGCGCCTCCGCGGCGACCACCGTCAAGTATCACGTACCGGTCACGACCGGCTCGTTTAAGACCAGCTTCACCGCAAGCGCGTCCGACACATGCGGCACCAGCTACACCTATCCGGTATAAGAGGGATAGGGAAAATGACAAACACGAATCATGGGAGAAGCCGCATGACTGATACAAAAGAAGCGCGGGAACCCTATGCGAAGCCGGAAATGGTCAAGCACCATAACCTGAAGGATCTGACCTTCGAGTGCCCGCAATGGCAGTGCAGCGTAACGGTTCCGCCGCCGCCGCAGCCGTAAGGCCCGGGCGGTAGACAAGAAACAGTCAGGGCGGCCCCGCGAGGGGCCGCCCTTCTTGCTGCTTTCTTTGAACCTGAGTACAGAATAATAGTCAAAAAGCTAAATCATTGGATGCTTTTTTGTGGCATTTCATACACTAGCTGTGCGAAAACCGGGTAATCCTGTCAGAATTTTGATATTTGAGTTTCTCTTCCCACCTCATAATGTCGGCGACAGCCACTGTATGCAGGCGCTCCTGCAGGTTTTCATGCATGTATTTCAAATCTTGGCACGCATCTTGCTGCTTAATAAATGATGAATATATCTGATTCGATCAATGTCAATGGAGGATGAATGGGAAAAACGGGGGACTTGCCAGCAAGCGTCAACCACAGAAATTCTTTATGGGCTGGATTCAATTAGAAGCCTTCAGCTAAAAGTCAAATGCTTTTCATAAAGGGGAAGAACATGATGCGAAAAAGTAAACAAATGAGGAATTTGCTGGCAACCGGTTTCGCGCTGGTTATGATTATGCTGGCGATCGTGGGTACGGCAGGAGCGATGGGGGGCATGACAGACAAGACAGCGCCGGTCATTTCCAACATCCAGCCGACGGGCACTATATCAGGCAGTTCCACGACCGTCAGCGCCAGCTATTCAGACTCCGGCATGATGGCTTCGGGTATCAACACCACTACGGCGACGCTGACGGTCAGCGGCGCCAGCGTATCCGGGTGCTCCGCGGACACCCTGCACATATCCTGCACGGCTTCCAGCCTGGTTGCCGGCTTGCATACCATCTCCGTTTCAGTCAAGGATAATGCCGGAAACACCGGCACAGCCACCGGGACGTTCACTGTAGCTGGACCGGACACGACCGTACCCACCATCACAAACATCCTGCCTTCGGGAACCATAACCGGCAGTTCCACAACCGTCAGTGCCGATTACTCTGACGCCGGGAGCGGCATCAACGCCACGACGGCGTTACTGACGGTCAGCGGCGCCACCGTATCCGGCTGCACCGCGGATGCCCTTCACATATCCTGCACGGCCTCCGGCCTGGCAGTTGGACCATACACGATAAGCGTCTCGGTCGCTGATAATTCCGGTAATACAAGTACTGCCACAGGTTCGTTCACCGTGGCAACCGGGGGTGGGCCGGACACGACCGCACCCGCCATCACAAACATTCTGCCTTCGGGAACCATAACCGGCAGCACCGCCATGGTCAGCGCCGATTACTCCGACGCCGGGAGCGGCATCAACGCCTCGACGGCAGCACTTAACGTGAGCGGCGCCACCGTATCGGGCTGCACAGCGGGTGCCGCGAACATTTCCTGCACGGCTTCCGGCCTGGCTGCCGGCCCATACACGATCAGTGTCTCGGTCGCGGACAATTCAGGCAACACCGGTACGGCCACAGGTTCTTTCACGGTGGCGGCCGCGAGCGGACCTGACACGGCGGCGCCTGTCATAACCAACATCCAGCCCTCAGGCACCATTTATACAAGCTCTACGACCATCAGCGCCGATTACAGCGATCCGGCGCCGTCCGGCGGCATCGATTCTTCTTCTGCCATGATTCACCTGGACGGGCGGATGCTCTTCACCGGTTGCGTGGCCACGGAGACCCATGTTTCGTGTCCGAAATCCGGTCTGAGCATAGGGACACACACGGCCGAGATATATATTACCGATGTTGCCGGTCACACGGGCTCAGCCACAGGCACTTTCATCGTGGCTGCCGCAGAATCGACTCCTCCGGTCATCACGAATATCCAGCCTTCAGGCACTGTAACCGGCAGCACAACCACTGTCAGCGCTGATTACTCCGACGCCGGGAGCGGCATCAACGCCTCGACGGCAGCACTTACCGTGAGCGGCGCCACCGTATCCGGCTGCACCGCGGGTGCCGCGAACATTTCCTGCACGGCTTCCGGCCTGGCTGCCGGCCCTTACACGATCAGCGTCTCGGTCGCGGACAATTCCGGCAACACTGGTACGGCCACCGGGTCATTCACCGTAGCGGCCGGGAGCGCACCGGATACGACCGTACCCGCCATCACAAACATCCTGCCTACGGGAACCATAACCGGCAGCTCCGCCACGGTCAGCGCCAGTTACGCTGACGCCGGGAGCGGCATCAACGCCGCGACGGCGGCACTGACAGTCAGCGGCGCCACCGTATCGGGCTGCACCGCAGACACCATAAACATATCCTGCACGGCTTCCGGCCTGGCTGCCGGCCCATACACGATCAGTGTCACGGTAGCTGATAACTCCGGCAACATCGGTATGGCCACAGGTTCTTTCACGGTGGCGGCCGGAAGCGGGCCGGACACAACCCCCCCGACTGTAACCAGCGTCACCCCCGCCAACGGCAGCACCATGTACACCAATGGAAGCTCGACGGTTTATTATCAGCTCGGCAACACGACCCCGCTGGTGATCAAGGCTGACTACAGTGACGAAGCCGGCGGCAGCGGCGTGGATGAGACCAGCGTCATGGTCCACCTCGACGGCGGCAACATGCTGGGCAACTGTCCGGTTCAGACCACGACCCATGTCGAATGCGTCGCGACCGCGGCTGACCTTCTTCCCGGCACGCATACGCTCGACATTTATGTAGCGGACCTTGCCGGCAACCTCACCGTGAATCCCACGACCGTGATCGTCGCCCTCGATAACCAGGCGCCGACCTATTCGAACCTCTTTCCCGCCAACGGCAGCACCATCCTCACGTCGCAGCTGAACAGCACTGGCGTCAACGATCTGCTCGCCCTGCGCATCGATTACGACCTGGCGGATGCGGCTCCCTCGAGCGGTTATTCACCGATGACCCACATCAATGAAAGCGTCCCGCCCGGCGTCGCGGGTGCAATGATCTCCAACAGCTCCTGCGTGAAGACACCCGCCACCAACCCGACCCACTACTCATGCCAGATGAACAGGGCGGCGCTGCTGCACCTGGGCGACAACACGCTCTCGGTCCTGCTCAAGGACAAGGTCGGCAACGCCAGCAGCGATTATTCCGACCCCGCAGGCCTGAAGCACTACACGGTGGTCGATAACGTCGCACCTGCATTGAGCGGCCTGACCGCCAACGCGACGACGATCTCGGCAAACTACAGCGACCCGAATCCCACCGGCGCCAACTCCGCGATTCTGAACAGCGGCATCAACGCCGCCACGGCCATGGTCCATGTCGATGGCGCCATGATCATGATGGGCTGTACCGCGACCGCCACCGGCATCAGCTGCCCGACGCCTTCGGGCCTGTCGGTCGGCACGCACAGCGTCGAGGTAATGGTTGCCGACAACGCCGTCAATAATGGCATGGCAACGGGCAGCCTGACCATCGACCCACCACCCTGCACGCCCGGAAAACCGTCGCTGTCACTCAGCAGGCAGGGCACTTCATGGGCCAGCTACGCCGAATACCTGGCGCGCGAGCTCACGGTTCAGCTTGCCGTCAACAATACCGGGGCTGACGCCGCCAACAGCGTCGCCATCACCGGCGCGACCAGCACCAACGGCGTGACGCTCTCGACCCCGGTCCCGATCGCTCTGGGTACGGTCGCCGGTGGCGCCTCCGCGGCGACCACCGTCAAGTATCACGTACCGGTCACGACCGGCTCGTTTAAGACCAGCTTCACCGCAAGCGCGTCCGACACATGCGGCACCAGCTACACCTATCCGGTATAAGAGGGATAGGGAAAATGACAAACACGAATCATGGGAGAAGCCGCATGACTGATACAAAAGAAGCGCGGGAACCCTATGCGAAGCCGGAAATGGTCAAGCACCATAACCTGAAGGATCTGACCTTCGAGTGCCCGCAATGGCAGTGCAGCGTAACGGTTCCGCCGCCGCCGCAGCCGTAAGGCTCGGGCGGTAGACAAGAAACAGTCAGGGCGGCCCCGCGAGGGGCCGCCCTTCTTTTTGTTTAAATGTATGAAATGTGATGTAAGACTTTCCCCACAGTCACCAGCGGCTGCCCGCTACTTCCCGGCGCCGGGCTTCTTCCTCGACCTTATCACCCGCCAGCTGAACCGCGGCAGCGCCGTCATCCGCTTCGCCCGCGACGGTTCCATCCACAGCCGGAACAGCCACTCCATGCCTGCCTTGCGCATCGCCCTCGGCGCCCGGGGCATCATGCCCGAGATGAAATCAAAGGCGCCGCCGACGCCTATTGCCACGCGCACGTTGACCAGCTGCTCCCGGTTCCTGCCGATCCAGAAATCCTGCTTGGGGCAGCCGTAGGCGACCGCGAGGATATCGGCGCCGGAGTCGTTGATCATCCGTACGGTCTCTTCATCGGTCTCAACCCCGGGATCGGCGCTGCTGGTCCCGGCTATCTCAAGGCCTGGATAGCGGTGACTCAGCTCGCGCGCCGCCAGTTCCGCGACCCCGGGCATGCCTCCGAGAAAAAAGACGCTCAGGCCGTTTTCAGCCGCCATCGCGCATATCTCGGGCAGGAGCCCGGTTCCGGTGATACGGCCCGGCAGCGGTTCGCCCAGCAGCCTCGATGCCCAGACGATGCCCATGCCGTCGGGCACGCAAAGTTCGGAACAGTTGATCATCTCCATGAGCTCTGGATCGCGCCCGGCAAGCATCACATATTCGGGATTGAGCGTCACGATCTGCTTGCAGCCTGGCGTCGTTAAAAACGTTTCCACCCGCATGAGCGCGTCGCGCCGGCTGACCCGGTCCACTTCCACACCGAGCACTGCGAGCGGACCCTCCGGCGTGGCGTCCTGGCCAGCGGTTACTTCCGCGTAGATTGAAACGATTTTTTCGGCGACCAGGTCCCAGTCATAGCCGGCGGCCGTTTTCTTCGCCGCGGCGCCGATGGCGGCCAGTCGTCCATCTTCCAGGTCAAGCGCCGAGCGCAGCATCTCGGCCGTGGCCTGCGTGTCGGAATAATCGGTGAGGAAACCGGTCTCGCCGTCATCGATGATGTCCGCGAACGCGGCGATGTTGCTGACGACAGGCACCGTGCCGGTAGCCATGGCTTCGACCGTCGAGAGGCCGAACGCCTCGTACTCTGAAGCCGAGACGAACAGCCTCGCCGCCGCCAGCGCCGCCAGCATCTCCTCCTGTGGCACGACGCCGGTGAAAGTGACCGACCGGCCAAGGCCCAGCTTGTCGGCGTGCTCTTCCAGCCCCGCCTGCAGCCCTTCCCAGTCCGGGCCGATTATCTTCAGTGTCGCCGCCGGCTTCATCTCTCTCACCCTGGAAAAGATATCCAGCAGCCGGTCAACGCGCTTGTTCCTCGACAGCCTGCCGACGAAGACAAGGGACTGCCCATCGATCTCCTTCTCCACCGACGCGAACTTCCGGTAATCGATGCCGTTGTCGACGAGCGAGAGGTTATCGGTAACTTGTGAGAACAGCTCCGCGTCCTGCGGGCTGCAGGCTATCACCCGGTCCACGCCTTTGAGGGAATTGCGGGTTATCGTCCTGAAATATGCCTGCTTGAAGGAGGGCAGCCAGGATGTGTGAAAAAAACCGCCATGGGTGGAGAGCACGACCGGAGTATTATGCACACCCTTGAAAGTGCCCAGCAGGTCGATGAAGAAATCAACACCGTGGACATGCACAAGGTCGTAGCGGGGCATGAGGTCCATCAGCCGCGGCGCCAGAAAATATCTTGCGGTCCCCATCGAAGGCAGCCGGATGACATTTATCCCGTCTATATTCTCGTAGGCAGGGAGCTGCTGTTTTGTCTTGAAGATATAGTCGAGCGTCGCGACATCACACTGATGGCCGCGGTCCGTCAGCTGCCGGCAGAGATTCGCGACGTATGTTTCCATACCGCCGGTGCTGGGTAAATATTGCCGTACTACCTGCAGTATCTGCATATCCATACCTGACGATCGTTTTTAAAACCATATCAATCCTGCGCACGTGTTGCAGGAACGCGACAACGAATTATAAGATGTTTACCGACGGTCGGCCATAGAGAGGTGAAAATGATCAAGAAACTGTTTGCATTGATGCTGGGAGCGGTACTGCTTGCTTTTGTCTTTACCGGTTGCGGCAAGGAGCCGGCAACGGAGACGATTAACAAGGCGATCACAAAGAACGCTGATACGAAGACCGTACACACGGACTACGATGTTTCCTTCGAGATCAAGGGTGACGCGTCCGCCATGGGGCCTGAATATGCGGGTCTGTTACCCATGACGATGGCGGTCAAGGGTGGCCTCGACACGGACTCCACTAATGAACCGGCAAAGATGAAGGGTGATATCCAGATCACCGGTATCGACAAAATCCTGCAGAGTCTCTCCCAGGCCGGGGGAGAAAGTATGGACCAGAAGACGAAGGATGCCCTCAACCAGTTCAGCGGAGTCCTGTCCGGCATGGAATTCGTATCCGTCGATAAAAACGCGTATATCAAGATCGCCGGCTCGTGGTATGAGACCGGTGACCTCGGCAGCGGCATGGATTCCCTGGGCAGCCTCGGCAGTCTGGGGGGTATGGGAACTACCGGCCTGGGAAGCATGGGCACAGATGCCAGCGATGTAAACACCAAGTGTTACGAAGACGCCATGAAGGACCCCGCCAAGATGGGCGCCGACAACCTGTTCAAGGAAACGCAGGAGATGTCTGAAGAGAAGATCGACGGAGTTGACACGAGGCATTTCAAGGCAAAGATCGATTTTGACAAGGCGCTTACCCAGATGGGTACGATCTCCAAGGAATGCGGAGACACGGAAGCGTCCGCCGGCCTTGAAACCGCAAAGACCGACGTAGGCAAGATGTTCAGCAAGGCCGAAGTCGAGATGTGGATCGACAAGGACAGCAACCTGCGTCAGATGAAGATGACCATCGAAATGGATCCAGCTTCGCTCTCCAGTCTGGCAAGCGGACTCAGCTCGGGCAGTTCCGATAGCACGGACGCGGCAGCGAAGGCGCTTGAATCCATCTCATTCAACATGTCGTTCAAATTCTCAAAGTTCAATGAAGAAATGAATATAGTCAAGCCTGCGGGTGAAATCATGAAGATGGAAGATATGATAAAAAATCCAATGATCGCTAATCTGATTTCGGGTCTGAAGGGTTTGAGCCCCACAAGCGGACAGAGCAGCAATGATAGCGGAGGAGGATCAACCGGAGGATCGAGGACGACCAGCACGACCAGCACGACGACAACTACTACGTCGTATTCGCGTTAAGCAGAAATAGCAGGTGACATAAGAAGCAGCAGGGGCGCGCCGCAGGCGCGCCCCTTTTTTTGCCCGTGATTATTTACAGACTCCTTACAATTCCTTAATAAGCTACTAACGTAAGGGGACAACACTATCTATCAGGAGTGCAAACCGTACTCAAAAGCAATTTGATGGAGGTGTCTGTAAATGGAGAAAAGCAGAAAAATGACGCTGGCGGCACTGCTGGCGGCTGGCATGGTAATGCTGGCTGGCGCGGGCTACGCGTCCGCTCAATCTACTGACAACGCGGCTGGGGCTGCCACAACGGGACAGAGCGGCGGCGATGGCCAGGGCGCACCGGCGGCGGGCCAGCGGGGCAGGCATCTGATGGCCGGAGAAGTGGTCAGGTTCGAGGACGGCACGATCACCGTCAAGACACTCAGGGGTGAAGAGAAGAACGTCAAGGTCGACGATAGCACCAAATACCGCAAAGAAGGCGGAGAAGCAACCGTCAATGACATCAAGGCCGGCGAGAAGATAGCGGTCGGTCTCGGCAAGAAGCCAGAGGAAGGCCAGGATCCCGTGGCGAAGGTCGTTATGATCGGCGAGCCCCCCAAAGATGGCCAGGGTGGGCCCGGCGGCAAGTTCAATGGAAAGAAACCCGTAGTCGGCGAGGTGACGGCGCTCAACGGTGACAACGTCACCATCAAGACCGCCGAAGGCGACGTGCAGGTCAAACTGCCGGCCATCACAGCCGGACAGCGCCTGGCGGTCGTCCAGGGTGACGACGGCACCGCGAAGGTCGTAATGTACGACCCGCCCGAACGCCCGCAGGGGCAGGAGGGCCAGGAGCCTCCGGCGCCTGAGCCCGAAGGCGACAACGCCTGATCAATCAGAAACCAGCGCCCGGGAGCATGAGGCAAATTCAGGGCGTGAGGAATAGATGAACGTTATGGGACGGGCGGCCGCCAGAGGCGGCCGCCCGTCCCCGTTCTGCCCGATGTTCCGGCGTGATGTCATTCGACCGGCGAAGGATTAATCGGGCCGGCCTCGAAACCGCAACCGTATCGACCATCACGGCCCAGGGAAATCAGGCATGATAAAACAGCCGGTTCTGATAATCGAGGACGAGGAGAGCATAGCCTCCTTCATCCGCATGTACCTCGAGAAAGAGGGTTATGAAGTCCACGTCGCGGGCACGGGCGAGGACGGACTCGAGCTGGCGCGCGACAGGAACCCGGCCGTGATACTGCTCGACATCATGCTGCCCGGCATCGACGGCTTCGAGGTCTGCCGCCGCCTGAGACATGACTCCGAAGTGCCCGTCATCATGCTCACCGCACGCGACGCCTCCACCGACAAGGTAGTCGGTCTGGAGCTGGGGGCGGATGATTACATCACCAAGCCTTTCGATCCGCGCGAGCTGGTCGCGAGAGTAAAATCGGTACTGCGCCGCGCCCAGCCGGGAAGCGGCAATGCGGGCGAGACGCTACAGGCAGGGGAGATCACGCTTGATACCGGCCGCCACGAGGTCACGGTCTCGGGCGAGAGCGTGAAGCTTACCGCGATGGAATTCAACCTGCTGCACTACCTGCTTTTCAACAAGGGCCTGGTGCTGTCGCGCCAGCAACTGCTGGAACACGTCTGGGGTTATGACTTCATGGGTGACACCCGCACCGTCGACGTGCACATCAACCAGCTGCGAAAGAAACTGGGTGACGCGGCCAGCATCGAGACGGTCTGGAGCGTCGGCTACAAGCTGGAGGAAAAATAATCCGGGAACACCTCATCTGATCAATCAGCGCAAGTCATTGCCCATGCCTTGTGAAAAAATTTTGTAACGAAAGAACGACCATGATGAATTTCAACAAAAGCCTCAAGGGAAGACTGGCCGCGTATTTCGCGCTGTCGATAGTCATCTCCCTGCTGATTTCCGGATTCATCTCCGTGGGTCTCGTCCAGCGCTACCTGCGTCAGAAGACGATCGGTGACTTAAAGGCCCAGACGGAGGCCCTGGCTTACCAGATCGAAAAAGAGGGTCTGCCCCAGAACCGTTACATCAACGACCTTGAGAAGATGTATCAGACAAAGGTGATGTTCTTTCCCTATGGAGAGCAGACGCTGGGACGGCTGCCGCAACCGGGTCCCAGGGGCGACATCGCGCAGCCGAACAGATCACTGCCGGAACCCGACTGGGACAAGCTGAAAAAGGGAGAGACCCAGGTGGCGGAGGTCGATGTGCCGGAAGATGACAGGCAGGTTGTGTTCGTCGCTCGCGGCATCAAGACCGGCAACGAGCTGGCCGGCGCTGTCGTCCTCACCAAACCGGTCAGGCTGCTGCAGTCATGGATGCCTCTGGCGATGGAGTTCCTGATCGCGGGGATCACTTCCCTGGCGGTCTCACTTCTGCTGTCCTTCCTGCTGGCGCGCCGTTTATCACGGCCCCTGCACGAGATCACCATGGCGGCGACAGCCGTGGCCGCCGCCGATTTCAGCACGCCGCTCGAAGTCCGTTCGGAAGACGAGATCGGCAGGCTGGCCGACGCCTTCCGCAACATGTCGGACGAAGTTCAGCAGGCGCAGCAGCAGCAGCGTGAGTTCGTCATCAACGTAAGCCACGAGCTCAAGACGCCGTTGACGGCGATCAATGGGCATGTCCAGGCTCTGCGTGACGGAATAGCCTCAGACCCGCAGGCTGTCAGCAAATCCCTGGAAGTCATCAGCGCCGAGACAAAACGGCTCAGCCGCCTGATCGAGGACCTGCTCAGCCTGGCCAAGTTCGATGCTCACCAGTTCGAGCTCAAACGGGCCGCGGTGTCGGCGCAGGATGCCGTCGGATCCGTGACGGAAGGCCTTGGCCGCGACGCCGAGGAGCGCGGCGTCAGCCTCGAGCGCGGCGAAAATGCCGAGGAAATAATGCTCACGACCGATCCTGACCGCCTGCGCCAGGTGCTGTCCAACCTGGTCCAGAACGCGCTGACCCATACTCCGGCCGGCGGCAGCGTCCGCCTTTCAGCCCGCAGGGAAGGCGGCAGCGTCATCTTCGAGGTAGCCGACACAGGCCAGGGGATCGACTCCGCCGACCTGCCGCACATCTTCGACCGCTTCTATCGCGCCGGTTCAGGCGCCCGCAGCGCCGGACTGGGGCTGGGCCTCGCCATTTCGCGCGACCTCGCCCGCGCCATGGACGGCGATATCACCGCGTCATCCCGGGCCGGCGAGGGTTCCGTTTTCACCGTGAAGCTTCCCGTCTGAATCGCCGGGAGGGGATTAGAGCTCCCCGATTTCCGGTAAACCCGGCTGGCATTTTCCCCCTGAAACTCCGCTGTTTCCGTGCTAACACTGCTGGCGTTCATGCCGATAAAAACAGCCAGTGCCGCCGCTTTGCCGATTACCTTGCAACCCGGCAGGGCAATACCTATAATTTAGCGTCACTTTTTATATGAAAGGCAGGTTGGAAAGGCAGTGCCAGAAAAAGAAGTCATACTAACAGCCGAGGGCTTCAAGCGGCTATCAGATGAAATAGAACATCTCTCTTCGGTGAAGCGTGAGGAAATCTCCGAGAGGATCAAGGACGCCCGCGAGTTCGGCGACATCAGCGAGAACAGCGAATACAACGAGGCCAAGAACGAACAGGCCAAGATGGAGATGCGCATCAGCCAGCTGGAGCACAAACTCCGTAACGCCCGCGTCCTCAACGGTTCGGAGATCAAGACCGACGCCGTGGGAATCGGCAGCGAGGTCCATATCAAGGACGTCAAGCACGGAGACTCATTCAAGTACATCGTCGTCGGCTCGGCCGAGGCCGATCCCGCCAACAAGCGGCTCTCAAACGAGTCCCCGGTTGGCAAGGCGATCATGGGCAGGAAGGCCGGAGAGACCGTGAAGGTCGCGACTCCGAGCGGCAGCGCCAAGTACAAGATCGTCTCCATCAAGAAGGGATAGCATGGCAGACAGGCCTATGTCCGAGGCCGAAGAGCGCCGCCGCAAGCTCGACAGTCTCCTGGAGTCGGGCCAGTCTCCGTACCTCAACCGTTTTCCCGATCCCGAACCCACAGCGCCACTGCTGGACAAGTACGAGCCTTTTGAAAACGGGCAGGCCAGCGAGGATGAACACCGCGTCGCGGGACGCATCCTCATCAAGCGTGGACATGGCAAGGCCACGTTCCTGGTCCTCAAGGACACCAGCGGCCGCATCCAGCTCTACGGCAACATCGATATCCTCGGCGAGGAGACCTACGCCGCTTTCCAGCACCTCGACATCGGCGACTTCATCGGCGTCACCGGGCCGGTCTTCCGCACCCGCCGCGGTGAACTATCCGTTGAGGTGCGCTCGTTCACATTGCTGGCCAAGTCGCTGCACCCGCTGCCGGAGAAGTGGCACGGTCTCACCGACGTGGAGATCCGCTACCGCCAGCGTTATCTCGACCTGATCGTCAACGACGACGTGCACCGGGCCTTCTATATAAGGGGCAAGGTGCTTTCCAGCCTCAGGCGCTTCATGGACGATCGCGGTTTTCTCGAAGTCGAGACGCCGATACTGCAGACCATCCCCGGCGGCGCCACGGCCCGCTCGTTTGAGACGCACCACAACGCGCTCGACATCGACCTCTACATGCGCATCGCCCTCGAGCTGCATCTGAAGCGGCTCATCGTCGGCGGTTTTGACAAGGTCTACGAAGTGGGCCGGATATTTCGCAACGAGGGCATCTCCACCAAGCACAATCCAGAGTTCACCATGATGGAATCGCAGCAGGCATTCGCCGACTACAACGACGTCATGGTGATGATGGAGACGCTTGTTGCCCATATAGCTGAGGAAGTTCTGGGCACGCTCAAGGTTACCTGGAAGGGGGAGGAGGTCGACCTGACACCTCCATGGCGCCGGGTGACTTTAAGGGAGCTCATCCGCGAGCACAGCGGCGTCGACTTCGTGGATTATCCCGACCGCGATACTCTTCTGGCGAAAGTGCAGGAACTGGGCGTGGAAGTCGATCCGGCATCTTCCTGGGGCAAGCTGGTAGACGAACTGCTCACAAATTTTGTGGAACCAAAACTGATACAGCCGACTTTTATCATCGATTATCCACTGGAACTATCGCCACTGGCGCGCCCCAAGGATGAGGACCCGACCCTGGTGGAACGCTTCGAGGGCTTCATCGGCGGCATGGAGATAGCCAACTGTTTCTCCGAGCTCACCGACCCGCTAGACCAGCGCCGCCGCTTCGAGGAACAGGCGGCCCAGCGCGAAGCCGGCGACGAGGAGGCGGGCTACGTGGACGAGGATTTCCTCACGGCGCTCGAATACGGTATGCCCCCCAGCGGCGGCTCCGGCCTGGGCATCGACCGCCTCTGCATGATACTCACCGATTCCCCAAGCATCCGCGACGCCATCCTCTTCCCGCTGCTCAAGCCGGAGAAGTAACAGGTCACCTAGTTACTTTTCCCGGAAAAGGGAAGTTTATCTGTATGTGCGGCAGTTTCACACAACCTGGCGATATCGAGATCATCGAACGCTTCGGCGCGCAGTACGGCATGAGCGTGACGGCCGCGCCCAACGAGAACCCCGCGCAGCCGGCACCGCCGGGCAAGACCGTCATCACCCACCCCTACCGCGATGTCTGGACCATATTTACGGACAAGGACGGCAACCTCAAACTCACCGCCATGTACTGGGAGCTCATCCATCACTGGAACAGGGAGTTCAAATCCGCTTATACGAACTTCAATACGCGTGCCGAGTCGCTGGACAGGCCTAACAACGCCAGGCTGCTCGAGAGCCGCCGCTGTGTTTTTCCCGCGCTCAGCTTCTTCGAGACCAGGAAGACGGCCGACGGCAAAACGGTGAAGCCGCGTGAGGCTTACGAGTTCTCGTTCAGGGATAACGGCCTGATCGCCCTTGGTGGAATCTATTCCGTCTGGCACAATCCGGCTGATGAAGATGACCGGCGCCTGAGCTGCAGCATCATCACCATGGAGCCTAACGAGGTGGTTGGCGAGGTGCATCCGCGCATGCCGTTCATCCTCGCGCCGGATGCGGTAACGGTCTGGCTCGACCCATCCGTCACCGATACGGGCCTGCTCAAGGGTCTCATCAGGCCATTTGATTCAGACAGGATCATGCGCTCCCGGGAAGGAAACGGCTTGCAGGCTCAAGGCGGCCCGGACTCTTCACTACCCCTTTTTTAGGCCGCCGCGCCGCGCGCGCCCGGTTTAAGCAACCGGCTCCCTGTGCTATAATTGACCAATCGAAGGCTGGGAGGCCTGACTCACAACCTACGGATTCACATCGGGGCGGCATTGTCGTGAATCCTCTCGAAGAACTGTAAACCACGCAGGGTTTTTCCGGTTGGCCGTTTATGGCCGGCACCATGTTTGCAAGCTGCATTTCAAGGAAACTTTTCACGGAGGTCTTCTACACGGGACCGCAACCCTCAACCAGCGACTTTTAAGTCCGGACACCGGAATATAATCCATGTGGCGAAGGATTTATTCAAGCCCGGGGCCGGCCCGGCCGATTGGCCCTCAAAGGATTGGCGCCTGAAGGCGGCGAAAATAGAAATCCCGCCGCAAAGCCCCTGACAAGCGGATAGAGGCATTCGGGCCGGACGCCCTTCAGACAAGGGCGTTTCGGGATTCAGGGGCTTGGGAAACATTAGCTAACGGGGCATAGAGGGGCAATTCACCTTTGGTGGATCCTCAAAGGAAGCGAGGGACCATGTTTGAACGATTTACGGAAAGAGCGCGCCAGGTAGTCGTCCTGGCCCAGGAAGAGGCCAGGTCGCTCAAGCATAACTACATCGGCACGGAGCATCTGCTGCTGGGTCTGCTGCGCGAGGAAGAGGGGATAGCGGCCCAGGTACTGGTCACCCTCGATGTCAACCTCGATGAAGTGCGCATGCAGGTAGCACAAATAGTCGGCATGGGCGACGAGGTCGCCGCCGGCCAGATCCCGTTCACCCCGAGGGCGAAGAAGGTCCTCGAACTCGCCCTGCGCGAGGCGCTGTCACTGGGACACAACTACATCGGCACCGAGCACATCCTGCTCGGGCTCATCAAGGAGAACGAGGGCGTCGCCGCCCGTATCCTGCTCGAGTTCGACGCCGACTCCGAGAAGATCCGCAACGAGATCATGCGCAAGCTGACCGGTTCCGCCCGGCGCACTCCGGTGCCCCAGGGGGAGCAGAAGAAGAAGGTCAAGCTGCTGGACCAGTTCGGCCGCAACCTGACGCTGCTGGCGACGGAGGGCAAGCTGGACCCGGTCGTCGGGCGTGAGAAGGAGATCGAGCGCGTCATGCAGATCCTCTCGCGCCGCACCAAGAACAACCCCGTGCTCATCGGCGAACCCGGCGTGGGCAAGACCGCCGTGGTCGAGGGGCTGGCGCAGCGCATCGCCACCAATGATGTCCCCGAGCTGCTCAAGGGCAAACAGATGTATACGCTCGACCTGGCGGCGCTGGTAGCGGGCTCCAAGTACCGCGGCGAGTTCGAGGAACGTTTGAAGAAAGTCATGAAGGAGATCCACGAACACGGTGAGATCATCCTCTTTGTTGACGAGCTGCATAATCTTGTCGGCGCCGGCGCGGCGGAAGGCGCGATCGACGCCGCCAGCATCTTGAAGCCGGCGCTCGCTCGCGGAGAGCTCCAGACCATCGGCGCTACCACGATCGAGGAATATCGCAAGTACGTAGAGAAGGACGCAGCCCTCGAGCGGCGCTTCCAGCAGATCATGGTCGAGGAGCCCTCCGAAGAGGACACCGAGCAGATCCTGCTCGGCCTCAGGGACCGCTACGAGGCGCACCACCGCATCAAGATCACCGACGAGGCGATCAAGGCCGCGGCCCGCCTGTCGGCCCGTTATATATCCGACCGTTTCCTGCCTGACAAGGCCATCGATCTGATCGACGAGGCCTCGTCGCGCATGCGCATCAAGACCATGACCGCTCCGCCGAAGTACCGCGAGCTCGAGATCGAGATTGAAAAGGTGCGCAAGGAGAAGGAGTCATCCATCGAGGCGCAGGAGTTCGAGAAGGCCGCCAGCCTCCGCGACAAGGAGCGCAAGCTCGCCAACAAGAAGCGCGAACTGGCGGAAGAGTGGAAGAACGACGAGGGCCGCGAAGTCGTCTCGATCGGCGAAGAGGAGATAGCCGACATCGTCTCCATGTGGACGGGCATCCCGGTCTTCAAGCTGACCGAGGGTGAATCCCAGAAACTCATGCGCATGGAAGACGAGCTGCGTAACCGCGTCGTCGGCCAGGACCAGGCCCTCAAGTCGATCGCCCGCGCCATCAGGCGCTCTCGCGCCGGCATCAAGGACCCGCGCCGGCCCACTGGCTCGTTCATCTTCCTCGGCCCCTCGGGCGTAGGCAAGACCGAGCTGGCCCGCACGCTCGCTGAGTTCCTCTTCGGTGACGAAGACGCGCTGCTGCAGGTTGACATGTCGGAATACATGGAAAAACACGCCGTCTCACGGCTCGTCGGTTCGCCGCCGGGCTATGTCGGCTACGAAGAGGGCGGCCAGCTGTCCGAGTCCGTCAGGCGCAAGCCATATTCGGTAATCCTGCTGGACGAGATCGAGAAGGCGCACCCGGATGTCTTCAACATCCTGCTGCAGATACTGGAGGACGGCCACCTGACCGATTCCCAGGGACGCAAGGTGGATTTCCGCAACACCATAGTTATCATGACCTCGAACATCGGGGCCAAGACCATAGCCAAGGAGAGCCCGCTGGGCTTTGCCACCACGGACGAAGCCGGCATGACGTACGATGACATGAAGATCGGCATCATGGGAGAGCTTAAGAAAGTCTTCCGTCCCGAGTTTCTCAACCGTGTCGACGAGGTCATCGTCTTCCACAAGCTGGACCGCGCCAACATCAAGCAGATAGTCGACCTGATGATCAAGCGCGTCAGCCAGCAGCTGTCCGAGCGCGAGGTGGCCATCGAGCTCACCGAGACCGCGAAGGAGCTGCTGGTCGACAAGGGTTATGACCCGGGCATGGGAGCGAGGCCGTTGAGGCGGGCCATCCAGCAGTATGTGGAAGACCTGCTGGCGGACGAGGTTCTCTCAGGCGCGGTTCCCGACGGATCGACCGTTCTGGTTGACCGCAAGGATGACAATACTTTCATGAAGCTGCTGGCGAAGAAGCCCAGGCCCAAAAAGGATCTGATCGGCGCCACGAAGGGTGAGCGGTCCGAGGGCAAGAAGCCTTCCATCTCCGATGGCGAAGACTCGTAGCCTCTTTACATGTAACGAGTGCGGTTACGAGGCGCACAAGTGGCTGGGGCACTGCCCCGACTGCGGTGCGTGGAACAGCTTCATCGAGGAACGTTTTGAAGGTCGCGCGGCTGATCCCTCTAAAGTGAGGGAAGCCGTGCCGCAGCGTCTTGATGAGGTCGAGGCGCAGGCGGCGGCCCGCCTCAAGACACGGATATCGGAACTGGACCGTGTTCTGGGAGGAGGCATAGTACCGGGGTCGCTCGTGCTGGTTGGCGGCGAACCTGGCATCGGAAAGAGCACGCTGCTCCTCCAGGTACTTGCCAATCTCTGCCAGGAACATCGCGTCCTGCTCGTGTCGGGTGAAGAATCCGCCGCCCAGGTCAAGCTCAGGGCGGAGAGGCTTCTGCACCAGGCCGGGCCGGTTGAGATCCTGGCTGAGACAAGCCTGGATGTGGTGCTGGCGGCGATAAAAAAGTTTCGGCCGGAGCTGGTCGTGGTCGATTCGGTGCAGACCCTTTACAGTGACGACATCGGGTCGGTAC
Source organism: Thermoleophilia bacterium (assembly GCA_041658605.1). Taxonomy (GTDB): domain Bacteria; phylum Actinomycetota; class Thermoleophilia; order BMS3ABIN01; family BMS3ABIN01; genus JBAZWE01. The sequence goes on from JBAZZU010000007.1 coordinate 22,435, forward strand.
CGGGCTCCATCAGCCAGGTGCGCGAGGCGGCCGGAAGGCTGATGCGCCTCGCCAAGGAAGAGGGAGTTTCCGTCGTCCTGGTAGGGCACGTGACCAAGGAAGGAGCCCTGGCCGGGCCGCGGGTCCTGGAGCACATGGTTGATACCGTGCTTCAGTTCGAAGGAGACCGCAACCTGACTTACAGGGTTCTGCGTTCGGTCAAGAACCGTTTTGGTTCGACCAACGAGATTGGCGTCTTCGAGATGAACGAGAACGGGCTGGACGAGGTTGAAGACCCATCCGCCCTGTTTCTGGAGGAAGGCGACAGGAGCTGCGGCTCCTCGATACTGGCGGCGCTCGAGGGCAGCAGGTCGCTGCTGGTCGAGATACAGGCGCTGGTGGCTGGTACCGGCATGCAGTATCCGAGGCTTGTCGGCAACGGCATTGATCGCGGCAGGCTGGCGATGATAACGGCGGTTTTGGGCCGCAGGGCTGGCCTCAGGTTGAGTGGAAGCGATATTTTTGTGAACGTCGCCGGCGGGGTGCGGGTCGATGAACCCGCTTCAGATCTGGCGGTGGCGCTGGCGATAGCGTCGGCGCACAGGGATAAGCCGCTCGTGGGCAAGACCGCCTGTTTTGGAGAGGTGAGCCTGACCGGTGATCTGAGATTTTGCATCGGCGCCGAGCGCCGTGTTGACGAGGCGGCGAAGATGGGTATCGAGACGGTGATACTGCCGGAGAAGAACGCCGCGGCATTAGGGAAGAAGTACGGTGGCATCAGGTTACTGGGAGCGCGGAATATCTCCGCGGCGCTGGACAAAGTCTTCGACTGAGCGCCGTCCGGGAAGAGCGCTGACCATGCGCGAAACGCAGAATAAGTTTGAAAAAGGCGCTGGTGAAGCACACTGAACGTAACAGTCGAGGGCACTTTTTACAGGCTGGGGAGGCCTATGGTTGATTCTGGAAGCGACCTGCGGTTGGACAAAAGGCTGGTCGACGCCTTATATTTAATAGCACCCGGTACACCGCTGCGTGAAGGAATCGACAGCATAATCCGGGCGAAGACGGGTGCGCTGGTCGTCCTTGGCGACCTTGGTTCGATATCTTTCCTGTTCTCGGGAGGAATACGGCTGGAGTCGGACTTCACCCCGAACATGGTATACGAGCTTGCCAAGATGGACGGGGCGACGATCCTCAACCGGAACGCGACACGCATACACATGGCGAACGTGCAGTTGATGCCGGACGCCAGCATCGAGTCGCAGGAGACCGGTACCAGGCACCGAACAGCTGAGAGGGTGGCAAAGCAGACTGACGCCATTGCGATCTCGATATCGCAGGACAGGGACCTCGTGAGCGTTTACGTTGATGAGCTCAAGTATGTGCTGACCGAGATGCGTGTGCTTCTGGCCAAGTCTGACCAGGCGCTGCAGACCCTGGAGAAGTATCGTTCAAGGCTGGACCAGGTGGCTGACAACCTGACCGCTCTGGAGTTCGAGGACGCGGTCACCATGCACGAGGTTGTGATCGTCATCCAGCGGTCGGAGATGGTTGCCCGCGTGGCGGGAGAGGTCGAGCGTTATCTGATAGAGCTAGGCAGCGAGGGCCGTCTGATCGAGATGCAGCTTGAAGAGCTGATGACGGGCGTGTCGCGCGATCGGGCCGCACTTTTGAGTGATTATCTTCCAGCCAGGAGTCCGTCGCTGGAAAAGGTTGAAGAAAGGATCGCGGGGCTTTCGGCGGACGAGCTGTTCGACCCCGAGGTGATAGCGAAGATCCTCGGCTTCAGGAAGAAGGCCAAGGCTGCCGACGTGAGGCTTTCTCCACGGGGCTACAGGGTGCTTGGCAGCATACCGAGGCTGCCGCGGCCGGTACTCGAGAAGATAGTGAAAGAGCTTGGCAGCCTCAAGGCGATCATGCTCGCCGGTGAGGATGAACTCGTGAGGGTCGAGGGCGTCGGCAGGGTGCGGGCGCGCGAGATCGGCGAAGGGCTTGTGCAGCTGAGGGAACTGTCCCTGGCGGAGAAGTACAGTTTCCGGTAGAGATTTAACGGGTGTGATTTATTATTCAGGTTTGTAAACCGTTTGTTTTATGGGAGGAGGTTGAACCACATTGGCTTACTCTGTAGGCGACAAGGTTGTTTACCCCCACCACGGGGCCGGCACGGTCATAAAGAAGGAAAAGCGCGATGTGTTGGGCGAAAAGCGCGAGTACCTCACGATCCAGATTTTACATAACGACATGACTGTGATGGTCCCTGTCGAGAGCGCGGACAAGGCTGGCCTGAGGAAGGTCATCGCCAAGAATGACGTGGAAGAAGTCATGGCGGTGCTTCGTCAGGACGAGACGAACATGCCGAAGAACTGGAACCGGCGTTTCAAGCACAACCGTGAGAAGATCAAGACGGGTGATATTTTCGAGCTGGCCGAGGTTGTCCGGAACCTGTCGATCCGCGAGGCTGAGAAAGGTCTCTCCACGGGTGAGAAGCAGATGTTCAACCGCGCCAAGAAGATCCTGGCGAGCGAGCTGATGTACGCGCGCGGGCTGGACGAGGACCAGGCGGACAAGTTCCTGGACGGCGTGCTCAAAGAGCTTGGGCCGACTGTCACCGCAAGAAAAATGGACGACGCCCTTTAGGCCACGGGCAGCGTTCTGATCAAAAGTATTTGAATCAAGCCGCCGGCGGAACCGGCGGCTTTTTTTATGGGGCGGGACCCAGGAATGTGCGCGCCCCGGGCATCTGGCGGACCGCCGATGCGGATATTGCAGTTTTGTGCTTGAAACTCGACACGGGAAAATGGAAACTAGCACATATGGTAATCGGTGTGATCATAGCCGCCGGAGGAATCGGCCGCCGCATGCAGGCGGGGGGATCGAAGCAGCTCCTTTCGCTCATGGGGAAACCTGTGCTCGCCCATACGGTCTCGCTCTTCGAGGAGCTGGATATGGTGAGCGAGATCGTCATCGCCATCGATCCCGGCGACGTGGCCCGCTGCCGCCGGGAGGTCGTGGAGCAATTCGGTCTCAGTAAGGTGACCGCGGTTGTCCCCGGGGGAGAAAGCAGGGCTGAGTCCGTGGGCAAGGCGCTGGCTGCAATCAGTACTTCCATCGACGTCGTGCTCGTCCATGACGGCGCCCGGCCCCTGCTGTCGGCGGACCTCCTTCGCCGGGGCTTACGGGATTTCGATGACGGTTCATGTGACGGCGTGGTTTTTGGTTTGCCGGTTACGGATACCATAAAGGAAGTAGGCATCAACAGCAGACTGGTCACGCGGACACCCGACCGTTCCCGCTTCTGGGCCGCGCAGACGCCGCAGATTTTCAAGCGGGACATCCTGGAGAAAGCTTACAGCGCGGCGCCGGATGCACTGGCGCAGGCGACCGACGACGCCTCGCTCGTCGAGCGCATCGGCGGCTGGGTGAGGATGGTGCCCGGCAGCCGGGAGAACATCAAGCTGACGGACCCGTTCGACCTGCAGCTGGCGGAAACGATTCTAAGGAACCGGGAAGAGAGCACGGAGGTGACGACTTGAATATCAGGACCGGGATCGGAATGGACGCCCACCGCTTCGCCGAAGGCAGGAAGCTGGTGCTGGGCGGTGTCGCGATAGACCATCCGCTCGGGCTGGAAGGCCACTCCGACGCCGACGTCTTAAGCCACGCGATCGCCGACGCGCTGCTCGGGGCTGCCGGGCTTGAGGATATAGGCCACTATTTCCCGGACAGCGAACCGGAATGGAAGGACGTATCCAGCCTGGAGATTCTCAGGGACGTGGCCGAACTGGTGCGCCGCCGCGGGTGCAAGATCGGAAATGTCGACGCGGTGGTGGTGGCCGAGGCGCCGAGGATCGCGCCTCATCGCCAGGAGATGTGCGCGCGGCTGGCGGATGCCATGGAGGTTTCCACAGTAGCGGTCACGGTCCGCGGGACGACCACTGAGGGCATGGGCTTTACCGGCAGGGGCGAGGGAATCGCGGTGCTGGCGACATGTTTGGTAGAATGCATGGGTATTGTGACTGACATGGACCTATAGAAACCGGCGGGGAGAGTGATCAATGTATGCCATAAATTTTTATTCGCATTTCTACGATGACCAGCTGCGGCAGCGGCGCAAGACGGCGACCATCCGGCTGGGAGACAAAAGCCACAAATATAAAAAAGGACAACTTGTCTGGATAACCATCGGGCGCAAGTACGGCCCGCGCCAGAAACTGTTCACGGCGATAATTGACAGCGTCGAGGTCAAGCCCATCGACGACGTCAGCCCGAGGGATGTCGAGCGCGAGAATCCCGAGTTCCGACGGGTCGACGAGGTCGTGCATCTGCTCAGCCAGGTATATAACCGTCCGGTTACGCTGCAGGACATGGTGACCGTGGTCCACTTTTCGGACGTCACCGAGTAGCCGCGGCCGCCGCGTCTTCTGAACCAGTCAATGGCAGACCATCATTCCCTCCCAGGCCCGGCCAGGGTGCGTTTCGCGCCCAGCCCCACGGGCACCCTGCATGTAGGCTCGGCCCGCACCGCGCTCTATAACTACCTTTTTGCCAGGCATTCCGGGGGCGAACTGGTGCTCCGCATCGAGGACACCGACGTCGCCCGCTCCAGCACCGGGTTCGAAGAGTCGATCATGGCCGACCTCCGCTGGCTGGGGCTCGACTGGGACGAAGGCCCTGATGTCGGCGGCGGCCAGGGCCCCTACCGCCAGAGCGAGCGTTCCGCGCAGGGCATCTACCGCGAAGCCGCCGAACGGCTGCTTGTGGAGGGAAAGGCCTATCGCTGTTTCTGCTCGCAGGAACGGCTGGAAGAGCTCAAGCAGGAGACTCTGGCGCGGGGCGAGATGCCCAGGTACGACCGCTGCTGCGAAAGCCTTCCCATCGGGGAGGCCGAGGCGAGGGTCGCCGGAGGAGAGCAGGCCACGATCCGCTTCCGTATCCCCGAATGCGAGATCAGCGTCAACGACGTCATCCACGGACCGACAAGATTTTCTTCGGATGTCCTCGGCGACTTCATCATCCTGAAGTCCGACGGCGGTGTCTCATATAACTTCGCGGTCGTCGTGGACGACATCGCCATGGAGATCACGCATGTAATACGAGGTGAGGACCACCTGACGAACACCGCCCGGCAGCAGCTCGTTTTCGAGGCTTTCGGTCACGAGCCGCCCGCGTTCGCGCACCACTCGCTGGTCATGGGCGCCGACGGCGGCAAGCTGTCCAAGCGCCACGGGGCGACCTCGGTCGGCGACTTCAGGCGCATGGGATATCTGCCGTCCGCCATCATAAATTACCTGGCCCTGCTTTCCTGGTCGCCCGGTGACGGCGAGGAGAAGATGGACAAGGCCCGGATGGAAAAGCAGTTCGAGCTTCATCGCGTCAGCAAGAGCCCGGCGATCTTTGACATCCAGAAACTGAACTGGCTGAACGGATTGCATATACGCGACCTGGGCCCGGATGAACTGGGCCAGGCCCTGCAGCCATTCCTGGTGGACGCCGGACTTGAAATCACACCCGGGCAGCTGGCAGTGGCAGAGGCGGCCGTGCAGACCGGGCTTGTGACATTCGCCGACTCCGCCGCCATGATCAGCGAATTTTTCGACATGGTCCCGCTTGAGGAAGCGGAAGACGCCAGTGAGATCACCGACGATCAGGCGAGGGCTGTGCTTAAGATGGCGCTGGCGCAGGCAGGGCGGATGCCCCTGGCGGCGGATATTGCCGCGGTGGGAGTCGAAGCTGGCCTGGAGGCTGCGCGCGAACTGGTCAAGGAGTTAAAAAACGCTTGCAAGGCCGAGGAAATACCGCCGAAGCGCCTTTTCCGCACGCTCAGGATCGCGCTTACCGGCAGGACGTCCGGGCCCGAGCTCCCCTTCCTGCTCGCGGGGCTTGGCCGCGAAACGTTAACGGAGCGGCTTGAATCAGCCCGACAGTTTGCTGCAGAATAGGAAAGAAACTTTTTATGAATAATCACAACATCAAAATCTACAACACACTCACGCGCGGCAAGGAAGATTTCAATCCGCGCGACCCGGGCAAAGTCGGCATCTACGTCTGCGGGCCTACGGTGTACGGTTTTGTACACGTCGGCAACGCGCGCCCCTATGTTTTCTTCGCGGTGCTTTCACGCTACCTGGGCAAGATCGGCTATGAAGTCAAACTGGTGGAGAACCTCACCGACGTCGACGACAAGATAATCGTGCGCGCCAACGAGGAAGGTGTCACCTCGGACGAGATCGCAAGGCGATTCTCCGCGGCCTATATCGAAGACACCGGCCGCCTGGGGTTGGGACGCCCAAACGTGGAACCCAAAGCCACGGAGCATATCGATGAGATCATCGAGCTCTGCGTGAGGCTGGTGGAGGCGGGCTTTGCTTACGAGACCGGCGGCAGCGTCTATTACCGCGTTTGCGAGTTCCCCAATTACGGAAAGCTTTCCGGCCAGAAGACGGACCAGATGAAACACTGCGAGCTGGCCCGCGACGGCGAGGCGAAGGAAAGCCCGCTGGATTTCGCCATCTGGAAGATGGCTAAACCGGGCGAGCCGAGCTGGAAGAGCCCCTGGGGGCAGGGACGCCCCGGCTGGCACATCGAGTGCACCGCGATGTCGATGAAGTATCTCGGCGAGAATTTTGATATCCACGGCGGCGGCCGCGACCTCATCTTTCCCCACCACGAGAACGAGGTGGCCCAGGCGGAGGCCGTGACCGGCCGGGCTTTCGCGCGCTACTGGATGCACAACGGCATGATCACCCGCAAGGACGAGAAGATGAGCAAGTCGATCGGCAACATCTTCCTGCTCCGGGAGTTCCTCAAGGAATACGACCCCAGGGTGCTCATCCTTTTCTTCATAAGCTGCCATTACCGCAGCCCGCTGGAGTTCTCGACCGGGAATCTCGAGGAGGCGGCCGGCATGCTCGAACGCTTCAGGAACTGTTTCTGGAAGATTAACAGCGTCATTGGGGTAAGCGGGCAAGATAGCGGCTCAGATGGCCGCTGTGAGGCTCTCGTGGCCGCTGTGACCCTCGCCAGGGAAGAGTTCCACGCCGAAATGCAGGATGATTTCAATACCGCTGGAGCGCTGGCCGCCGTTTTCAGCCTGGTCCGGGTGATCAATGAGTACGCCGAGGAGGCTTCTATCTCGAGAGACTTAAACACCGGACTCCTGGGTGAGGCGCGGGACCTGCTGGCGGAGCTGCTCTTTATGCTTGGAGTCGAGATAACTGCTGCGGACTATGGCGATTCGGTCCTGGAGGCTGGACTGCAGGAGCTGGTCGAGCAGCGCGAACGCGCGCGCGAGGCCGGCGACTGGGCAGAGGCTGACGCGGCACGCGACAGGCTGGCGGCCGCCGGTTACGAGATCCGGGATACGCCGCAGGGACCGAAGCTTGTGAAAAAAGGCTGATCTGACGGCTGATAATTTTTTTGTACGGTATAATTTTTTCACGGGGGAGAGGCATCGGCGTAGAAGTGGTCCGTCTCTGCATCTGATAAACGAATGACAAGCTGAACGGATTATTTCCATCCCCTTATTATTTGTGTTTATACTTTATTGTGTTGTTGTCATCCCGAACTGATCCTGGGACTGGGCTTTAATGATCTGCATCATCGATGGCTATAACGTCATGCACGCTCTCGAGGAGGGCGCCGGCATCGCGGCCGATGACCTCGAGGAGAAGCGGAACTCATTCATCGAGAGCGTTATCAACGAAGCCGCCGTCAGCGGTGATGAGACCATCATCGTTTTCGACTCGACTGTTTCCAAGACTCCCGAGCGCCATCCCGTACCGGATACCCCCGTGACCGTCTATTTTGCCTCGTCCTCCGAGAGCGCGGACATCATAATCGGCAAACTCGTGCAGCAGAAACTCTCCGGGACCAAAGAAGATATCAGGGTCGTGAGCGCCGACTGGGAGGTCCAGAAGGGCGCCATGATGGCCCGGGTCGAGCGGGTGCCTCCAAGGAATTTTCTTGCCGAAATAAAGAATTTTGAAAAAAAGGTTGCAAATTCCTCACAAATGGATAGAATCCGTTGGAAGCTTGAACATAAAGTTGACGTAGAGACTTTGAAGAAACTCGAAGATATGCGCAGGGGTCAGGACTAGAAGTCAGTCAGGCAGCTGCCGGCTCAAGCTTTAGGGAGACAAGCGGGAAGGTCTCAGGCGCCGATAGGCGAAAACCATTCTCGCGGGAGAGTAGTCCCAACGATTTATCAGGCTGGTCAGCCCGGTAAAGAGAGGGGGAGAAGTCTTGAGAAGTTTCATGGCGTGCAAAAAGATCGGAACTTCGCAGAAAGAGGCAAGCACGAGGCCGAGTCCTCAGATCGAGGACCTCAAACTGATCGCCAAGGCTCGCTCGGGGCAGCTCTACGCCTTCGAGACCCTCATCTCCAAGTACCACGGGTTCGTCAAGCTGAAGGCCAGCTCATATTTCATGTCGGGTGGCGACGCCGACGACCTGGTCCAGGAAGGGCTCATCGGCCTGACGAAGGCCATCCGCGATTACCGTGACGACCGCGAGGCCTCGTTCCGCAGTTTCGCCGAGCTTTGCATCACCCGCCAGATCATTACTGCCATCAAGACGGCTTCCCGTCAGAAACACACGCCGCTCAACAGTTATCTGTCTCTGAGCCATTCTCCGGCCTCCCACGACGAGGGTGAGTGTTCGCTCGGGGATATCCTGCCGGGGTCGCCGATTCACGATCCGCTCAATATCGTCATCAGTTCCGAAGAGGTGGCCAGCCTGAAGGATTGCCTCGGGCGGCTGCTAAGCGAGCTGGAAACCAGCGTGCTCAGCCTCTATCTCGAGGGCCATTCATACGAGCAGATAGCCGAAGACATAGGCTATGACACCAAAAGCGTCGATAACGCCCTGCAGAGGATTAAACGTAAAGTAGACCTTCACCTTCAGAGCCGCCAGGTCTTCCAGTAGGCCCGGATCCCAGCAAATTGCACGATTTCAGGGGCGCCCCAACCGGCGCTCCTTTGTTTTATAATAGTTCGGTTCCGATTGCATGGATGTCTGTCGTTCCAGGACGAACGTTATCTTGTCATTCTGAGGCAAACGTTTTATGTCGTTCTGAGGCGAACGCTAACATGTCATTCACGGGCGAACGCTATCTTGTCATTCTGAGGCGCAGCCGAAGAATCTGCTCTTAATGTCGATCGGAACAGTTTTACCAGCCGGTGTAGCTCAGTTGGCTAGAGCAGCTGATTTGTAATCAGCAGGCCACGGGTTCGAATCCTGTCACCGGCTCCAAAACCCTCGACCGTCACTCCAGTCTAACTAGCTATCCTCCTGCGGGCTTCTTGTGCGACCCATGCGTCAACCTCGCCGCCATCCCATAGCCTGATCGGCTCCGAAATAACCGGCTTTGGAAAATCATCACGCTTCGTGTAGTAATCCATCAAATTCCCTGCGATCGGTTTTCCTGTGGCTTTCGTCATGGCTTCGCGTACATTACTGAGTTTGTACAGTTTTACCATTAAGGGAATCCTATAATAATTATTGAACGTATGCAAGTGTTTTTGAAAGAAATTATCATCTCGTGTCCATCAGGATTACTTATCGTTTACATGAACTTATTTTTGTGGTAGTGTTTCAGCTCTTAAAAGATCACGGGGGAGGTTGTTTTGAAACCCAAGTATTTACCACTCATCGTAATTCCCAGCGTAATAGCCTTTTTCACCTTCTGGGTTATCGTGCTCGCAGTGATAGGCGCAATTACTGGAGCGGGCAAGAAAGAAGAACCGAAAACGGGCACAGTCGTCGAAGCGACCGATGTGCAAACAATAGCGACGCAGCCAGAGGTTAAAACGACTCAGGCGGTGGTACAACCACCCCCTCCGCTAACGCCTCAGGAAAATATAGCGCAGTCATCGAAGGTGGTTCTCAAGGATAGATTTCGTTCTGCTGAAGTGGGAGCTACGGGGGAGGCTATCATTCAGTTTGCCTCCGATGAGTACGCCTGGGATGGCGATGCTATTAAACGTAAGGTCTGCGAAGACTCAGTAAAAACGGCCAAACAGATCTATGGCAACGAGGGATCCATAAACAGTCTTATTTTCCAACCGCATGGCACAACAAAAGACACATACGGCAATGAACATGATCGGCAGCTTATAGTTATCAATATAAGTCGGGCCACATCGGACAAGATTAACCCTAGCGGTGTCGATTATGATAAATGTCCGGCCTTTGTGGATCACTATAGTGAACTCGTTAGCTTCGAATAATATTTTAGGGACATTAAAAGCCCGCCTATCGGTGAGGACAGACGGGCTTTCGGGGAGTGCACCTGCGGCGAATGCCAGGTGGCGCCCGCCGCAAGAGTTATGTTTTTATTATGGCGACAACCTATCCAGCCCCTCATGCCAGCCAGAGGCAACCGCGCCGATAAGCAGGCCGGTGCCGAAGGTGGTGGGACCAGCGCCAAGGATGACGAATCCGCCCATATCGCTCCAGACGTAGGCCATGCCGATGCCGATGACGAAGGCCAGGATGTTCCACACGACCTTCAGCCGGGGGCTATCGCTCGGGTCGGCTGCGTTACGGACACCATCGACGATCTTTGTGACCACCAGGCCGAGACCGGCGACAGAGACGAGAACCATGATTAGATTTTCCATTCAGATCACCTCCTAAAAACGCTCGATTTGTGGTAGACCGCGGCAGCTGGGGCCCCGGATCCGCGATCGCAGCCGGTCCGTGCCACATTTGCAGGGGTTTTTTGAATCGGGGAAAATCGGCAGCGGTTTTACTTAGACACTAAAACTGCTTGACATCAACCTCAGTAGATCGTCACCGCCACCGACCGTCTGCCCCACTGAATTGCCTCTCCACAGGTGGGCATCCATAAATCAATGACGCCATCAGACACGGCGCCACCTCGATCATGCACTACGGCAGAACCGTAGCCAGGCACGTACATGCTGGTTCCGAACGCATAACTAGGGCCAGCGGCGATGACGCCCCAGGCCGTGTGTGTGCCGTCCGCGGTGGTTCCGTGGTCACAGTAGGCTGTGGCCTCGAAAGTAGCTGTGCGCCCGCCTGAGGGGGCAGGAGAGGCTGGTGGCTCATCACCGATGGGCTTCATCGCCGGGAGCGGTCTGGTAGCCTCCTCTTTGGCCTCTTCCAAGACTGCCAGCCGGAGCTCGTTTGCTATCCTCTGAGCCTCATTCCGTCGCGCCAATTCAGAAGCCTTGCCAGCCACGCAAGCCGACGCCGCGCACGAGGCGAGGAGAGAACCCCCTGTGTCTGGAGATACAGCGGTGGGCAGGGTTCCCCATTCGATATCTGGTTTTTCATCCTGTCCCTCCGCGTTCTGTGCCTGGATAACCAATGCAATAAAAAGAGCCGCCACAATGGCAGCTCCGAAGAGTGCTAGTCGTATGTTTTTTCCATGATCGATATTGCCTTCCCGGGGGTGCCTTCCCCCTTCCTGTAGTTAGTACGTCAGACGTGCTACTTGCAGGTTTATAGCGATCGCATCATCTCCTTTGGTCAGGATATAACGAGCTTTCTCAAGTTCGCTGATGTTCCAGCGTTCGTCAGCTGCGTTCCGTAATACATCGTGTTTCCGTTCCAGCGTCCCTCATTCCCGGTTAGGTACAGATGGGCCATATTGTCCGGAATATAATCGAGGATTCGCTTGTACCCTCCAGTCGTCGGGTCAACCAGATACGTGTAATGCTTTTTGCCAGAGTCCACGAATACCAGCAGATTGTGGTCTGGCGTTTCTATCATGGAGGAATGTTCCCAATCGGGTCTGTCGAGAGCCGCGATTTCCGTCCACGTCGTGCCGTCGAATTTGTAAATAATCAGACGTTTGTTATCAGCCCTCGGCTCATCCCACGGTGTCCAGCGAATCACAAACATCGCATCGTGGAAGGTGCTGACTACGGGGCTGGCGTTATCGTAACCACCACCAAGAGATACCTTCGTCCACGTAATCAGGTCAGGACTTGAGCGTAATTCCCATTCGCTAGTGGAGAAAAACGCATAGTACAGACCGCCGAATTTAACGATGCTGCGCCAGCGTCCATCCACGGGGTCGATGTTGTATATTTCTATACCTCGGACGTAGGTTGCATCGTCATTCAGGCTGGTTTTTGGTACAGTCCATAACCCTGTGCCATGAGGATAATCGCTTCCGGTTGTATTCTTCGGTGCGCCAGTATCGGCAGGCCATTCTCCGAGAATCAGCCTGTTGTTGGCGGCATCGTCGTAAATCATAAACAGACGATTGCAGCCGCCCGTTGCTTTTCCTGCGGAGTCCGAAACGATGAGTGTCAGCGTCACCTGATTGTACGTTGCGGAAAGCGGGTCAACGTCAATAACTCCGACCGCCATCCTCCATTGTGAACCCGATTCTATTGCCTCTCCTGCGAGGTAGATTTTCTTGTCGGCTGCGCTGTAGGTTGACGCCCACATATTGATTCCCGTGTGCGAATATATCTCGATCAAGTTCGAGCCGTCGGGGTCGCAGTACCATTCCTTGCCTGCGGTCGTGGCGTGTCCTTGGCCGAAATACAGCTTTCCGTTTATGTACCCGTGGAAATACAGCTCCTCTGGATTCGCAGCGAAGGTGGGGTCTAATACCAGCGAGTCGGTGTAGATTTTATTCAGCCAGTCAGGGAACGCCGCTCTAGTTATTGGCGTTCTGGTAACTGCTGTTCGCGTCACCGCCGTTCTGATTGTGGCTGTCCGTCCCATCAGACTATGTACGGCTGGACTTTGACGGTCGCCGTGGCGACAAACGTCCCGCTGATGTCGATTTTTATTGAATCAGGGAGACCGTGGAAAAACGGAATGATTATACGGCTTGCAGCCCCGAGTGCGATTGTGTTCTGGACGCAGGTTGCCACGTACATATACAGGTCACCATACGTCCCGGTCGCGTCAATCGCGGCCTTCACTTTAAGAACGACCGACCCTGAAGTGTAGGCGCTTACGTTAAAATCAATGAGCAGGCCATTGTATCCCGTGCAATCGACAGCGCTTGAAAGAGCAGGTGCGGTGATTGCGTTGTGAACCGTCGTGACCTCCCCTTTCGTTTTCTGCACGACGTCAACTGAGTCGTGGGGCAGCGGTGTTCCCGCCCGGCCACCGACGAGAAGGCCGAGGGTGGTCTTCAGATTGTCGTCATCATCCAGCTGTAGTGGCGCTTGACCGCCACCAAATAATTTCCCGTACATCAATGCCCACTGCATTTTATTACCTCCAATTTGTTTGAAATTGTAGCCCCGGCGCCTGGTTGTCAATTCCAGGGTCACGCCCGGCGGCCGCCATCAGGCGCTTCGCCGCACCGGCACCGGGGCTTGGCTCCGCTTTATGTCTGCGTATAGAAGTTCCAGCTCCGCGGTACTCCACTTCGCCGGGGTCTTGTGCTCGGAGTAGAGCCGCTCGTAGCGCTCCAGTCCAAACCTGTGAATGTACCAGAGGGTGTACGGCGCCGGGTCGTGCTCGTGGAGCATATTGCAGCCGCCACATTGTGTGTGGCAGTTTCCATCAGTCCGGAGATCCCAGCGGGTCGCGTGGTGGGTTCTTGAGAACAGGTGGCCGCATTGCAAGTTCTCAGTCGTGCCACAGACGACACAGTGACCGTCTCGTTCCCGGATGATCTTCGAGACCAGGTTATCCAGCTTGGTGATGATCTTCTGGCGGGGGGTTCTCTGTGGCCGGCCAACCGTCGTTTTTCGTTTGAGCGGCTGCCCGCGTCTGAGCGGCGTGCGTCTCACTTAACCCGGATCCGGCGGACATAAGGCGGTGTGCCGAGTCCTGGCTTGTCATAATCGACCTGCAGCCGGAAAGGTCCGCCGATCTCGGGCAGTTTCGGCGCCAGGTAAAAGTGAGGTGCGCCGAGCTTGGTATGTGCAATATTCTTAATCACTTTGCCGTCGAAATCCGTAGCGCAGATATCGACGTTGATGCTTTCGGGCTGCGGCTTCCCGTCCACGCCAATCGCTCCCGGCGCGTAATGTGGATACCCCGCTACCAGCCAGTCATCCTCCATGTTTTCATCGCAGATCAGGCTGTAGACTTCATGGCCCAGCGGATGCTCTGCCACCTCTTTGATAAGCGGCACACTTTCTATGTCTGCCATTTCAACCTCCATTGATTTTCCGAGGGTTCGTTTTTCGACCTGTTCTATGCCACCGGCATATAGATGCCAGGGGAAATTGTCCGAGGGGTCGATCTTTCCTTCGAGGGAAATATCTCTGTGGCGTGTGTTTGGAATGAGTCCGACCGCGGGCTTTACGAAATCCACCAGCAGCCAGTCCAGAGCGTCCAGCTGCTCTTGAGGGTACGGGTCATTTCCATCGCCGTCATTCTCCAGCTCTATGCCGATACTGAGACCGTTTACCGAATCACTACCATCCTGAATGCCCCTCCACCTACTGCGCCCACAGTGCCATGCCCGCCGCCCCATGCGCACACCGTAGAAGATGTCTCCTGCCTTCGAGATCAGAAAAGTTATGGAGACCTCAGCACTGCCCCACAGCGTCGCCAGCGCCGAGTTTAAGCCTCCGGCGGTGTGATGTAATACGCACACGCGCACATCAGCGAGACCGTTATATTTGCCACAAGGTGAGTCGATTAAGCGCATTAAAAAAGCCCCTTTCAGGAGCCGTGGGGGCAAAGTGATATCGATTGTGGATCTACAGGAAAGCCCTCGATGCAAAAATGCCAACGGCCAGCGCTTCGAGCGTCATCACAGCCGCCGTCCAGGGCGGGACGTGATTGCGATAATTGGTGCGGAAAACCTCCATCACATCCCACAGCTTGCCGATCTGTGTCGTGAGACCGTCTATCGCCGTCGTCACGTTCTGATTGCTCAGGTCATTCTCACGCTTCAGCCCCTCATGGCTGCGCGCGCACTCACTCTTGGTTACAAAATCTTCTGGCATTCGGATCTCCTTTAGGCCGCTTGTAATGTTTGCAACAGGGATTCCATAGAGCCTGGGACATCGGAAGTCGTGAGCTCCTGCGTCCCGGCGCTAACGTCGACGTTGGTCTGCTCGACCAGGTAGGCGTTGTAATTGTCAAGAGGGTTGGCCTCGTCAAAGGCCCGGTATTCGTCACGTTCGACCTGGACAATGTCCCCGGCGCGCATGAAGCCGGACCATTGCATCCCGCCACCGATCTTCTGAATCTTTTTCAGCGGTATGACGATCGATCCTTTGGGCTGCGGCTCCTTGTTAATGGTGAGGTACGTCAGGGCCGCCTGATACGCCTGAGCAGCCGTCAGATAGCCGCTGATGGCCTGCGCGTCGAATCGGTAGGATTCCTTCGACCCAGGCGTGTATTTGGCCTGAGAGGCCGCATCCTCTGCCACCTGGACCTGGGAGGCACCGTTAAGATCCTTGTACCAGCAGGCTACACGGTTGCAATATTTCGACCAGTCCAGCTTAACCTTGAACCCTCCACCGGGGATCTGCGCCATATCGTCCTTGGTGATGTACCACTTCGGTTTCTTGCCCCGGGTCCGGTGCTGCCAGTAGACATAACAGCCGAGTCCGTTGGGCTTGGCCTCCCGCCCCGGGAATATGCCACGCGCGAAATCGCAGTATTTGAGAAGGTCGCTAATGATCTGCTCGCTGGCTGCTGTCTCCGGCCAGCCGATGTGCAGCGTCGGGTTCTCAGCTGTCTCCATCGTATCGATGTATTTCTGGGAGCTGTTCACAAACGGCGCCATAACGTTGGCACCCAGCCAGCCCTCAGCTGCCGGCGTGCCGAGCATAACTTGTAGAATCCAGTCTCTTACAGTCTTGTCGGTGACGATGAATGTCAGTGCAACGCCCTTCTCATAATGCGCGTCATGCCCCTGACAGCTGTAATCCAGCGTCCCTTCCATATCATTGCGCTGGACTTCATAGATGGAATGCTGGGTTACACGCTCCAGTCCGTAGTAAATCTCAGCGGCGTCGTTCTTTATGCCCGGCCACCTGGACTCTGGACCCCGGTCCTTAATATTGAACGTAAGCGGCCCATCGCCGCCCTGGAGTATCGTCCCGAACTTCACTCCATCAGCTCCGTCGGGGCAGAGGGGGTGACGCAGGTTGATGCAATCACCTGGAGAGGTACTGCCGCGAACCGCGTTTTTTCGAAATTTGATGCTTACTTCGGCCATCAGTCTTTGCCATTCTTGAGCCTGGGCACATAGGTGAGCTTCGTGATGAACGCGCTGGCGACGATATTCGGCGACGTGGAGTCTCCGGCCTGGATCAATAGATTATTTATGTCCAGATCCAGCGCCAGTAGATCACCGATGGCTTTTTGTCTGGCGACACTGTGCGCCGTAGAGTCGGCAGAGGCAGACTGTGAATATCCCGGGCTGTCGTGGTATCTGCTATCGAAGCAGTTGTACCTGCGGCCAACAGCCGGTGAGAAGTGACGGGCGCCGCCGTCTACATTGGGAACCGCGATGACGTTCACGTCCCAGGTTTTAGCTGCCTGCGCGGAGGTGATCCCGAGCCCCAGGATCATGAATGTTTTTGTCAGGTCTGCGTCCCGGTGGAAACCGTCGAAGGGTAGGCCGACCTCTTCTATCTCGATCGTCTGCCAGTTCCCGCCGTTGTATCCCACGGGCACTGTGTCACCGAGCGACCATTCACCTGAGTGCTCATCGTAGCCGTAGAAGCGAACAGAGCCGCCGTTGGCGTCATTGGTCCTGATACGTGCCAGCAGACGGTATTCGCCAGCGTAAAGATTCGCCAGGAGTTTGGTCGGGAAGACCCTTTTCTCCGTCGTCCCGATAGTCCAACTGTAATAACTGCCGCCGAACGCCCCAGCCAGATTGGTGGGTGTAGGGGTCACCTCCCACGAGCCGCCCGCGGGAGCGGGTGGGGAGGACTCAGGCAAGCTGATTACTCCCGGACACGCCGCCAGGGCTTCTTCGCCACCCTTGGTGAGCCACAGTTCATCAATGGAGCCGCCGGGCTCGCAAACAAAGGTTTCGTCGATGTAGAGGTTGAAAGTCTGAGGACTGCCGGTCGTAATATAAAATTCCACATAGTCAATCGGGTTGGCCCAGTTAACCGTCCCGACACCGACTGCCATACTGCTAACATCAAAACTGAAGGTCCGCCATTGGCCACCAAAGGCCAAAGCAACGAACGAATAGTTCTTCTTGACATAATTAACGGAGCTGTTCCCGATGCGGATCTCAAGACCAAAGTCCGGGTGCGGCCAAGGGTTGATCGCGAATGATATCGAGCCGGTGCTTAAGCTTGAACAATCCAGTCCGCTGCCCGCGGGGTTTCTCACGGCCCCGCCCGCTGTGTCCGCTATGTATTTTACCTCTATCATCTTCGAGCCGGACAGCGGTTGGATATTGTACTGGGTGCCGGGCGGAACAACCGCTACAGCTGAAACGCTATTTGCGCTCCACTCCCCGGTCTCACCATCGCCAACAGCCAGGTCAACTTTTTGTGAGGCCCTGATGTCGGCCTTAAAACCACACTCATACTCACCGCCAATGTCATAGATCGTGATCGGCAGCGGTGTCTGTCCTCTCACGTTGCAAGCTTTCCCGTTGACGACATGCACATTGTCGACATTGAATGCGGGGCCGCTTCCGCTGGCCATGTCTGCCTCGAAAACAAAATAATTAGCGGCGGTCATACTTGGGGTTCCTACAACGGCGGTTGGGGCATTGAGGTTGAAGAACAGGAGTTGCCAGTCGACCACGAACCCGGTGTTCCCGAAGCTGGCGGTCAGGTCATACTGGCGATAATTGAGGACGTCATTGCCGATACGAACTATGAATTTGTCCATCGTCTCAGGAACGGTATCCAGCTGTAGCGCGGCGGTCACCCAGCCGGTGGTCAGAAACGGAGTCAGGTTCAACGCAGTAACGGCATTCCGGATTAGCCACGAATTAGCCAAGGTCGCGGCGGCCGTCCGGGCGCTTTTACTTCCCGCCCTGTAACGGGTCGTGTCCACGCTGAAACTGTTACCCGACCATTCTCCGGTCTCTCCATCCATCTGCGCCAGCCCCACAACCTGGTCAAATACCGTTGCCTCGGCAGGGTAGGGTTGTGCGTCGGCCAGGAGCTCAACTTTTATCAGCCCACGGTTCGTGGCATAGAAACCCTTGTCGAGCGCCATGTCCAGCGGGCTTGGGTAGGTGGCGAAATACACATCCGAACAGGTGTCCGGGTCCGGGTTCCAGGTCAGGACGTTGCGGGACCGGTTTAAAGCTTTAATCAGCGTCCGCTGCTTGAGCAGAAGGGCGTCCTTCGCGTTCCCCAGGAGCTTGAACGGGATCGGGATCGTCAGTTTGTTATAGTCACCCAGCCCCAGCGTCATGCCGCGCTCGCGTTTGCGTTGCCCCTGCTCGTTATAATCTGCCTTGGGGATCTCGAAGCCGAGCTGCAGGCGGGCGTTTACGTCATCGTTGAAGTTAAACTGGTATGGGCCGCCTTCTTCGATTATCAGTTTGGGGGCCGCCATGCTAACTCCTCACCCTACTGTTTGCGCCAGTGACCGCCGACTGTGCCACATCATCTATCTCGACACGAACAAATTGCTTGAGCCATTCCATGCCCTTGTCGAAGTGCAGATGGACGTTGACGGGTTGCTGCTTGCCGAAGCCAAGCTCTCCCGCCCGCTCAAGCGGCATTACGACTTCCACGCCACTGAAGTTATCGCCGCCGATGTACATCCCCGGCCCTCTGATGACTCCGCCCTCAGCGAGCGCCGGCACGCCGTAGAGATCCCATGAGCTGCTCGCGGATCCCGGACCGATAACATTAGGCGGTGTCGCTTCCCACCATTTCCCCATAACTCCGATACCGACGTGTGAGAGATCGCCGTAGAATCCGAGCGCTATGGGCATCATTTTGGCAGCCATCGAGGACATCGATCGGACCTGCTCGATCAAGTCAAACGTGGTGCCGCTTGCCGGAAAGCCGCCGACTTGAAGCGCGGAGGAGACCAGGCCGGAACAGTCATAGCCGGGCAGGTTCGGATCCGGCGGATGCCCGCCGCCCCAGATGTAAGGCTTGCCGACCTGCGCGTTGAGCCAGTCGACCATGCGTTTGACGCCGGAGATCCAGGCGGGCTCACGGTCGTCGAAGTAGTCCGCTATCCAGCCGCCGATCGCGGGGACGTTCTCGCGGATCCAGTTGGCGACCTGGTGCTTGATGTCTTGAATGTAACTGCCCGCCATACCTGGCAGCTGAGTCATGGAGAAGCCGCTTCCGCCGAAAGAGTTTCCAGAGGGAACACTTGCCCCCGTTTGGTCTGCTGGAGTTGAACCGCCACCGATTCCGAAGAGGCCGTTGAGGAAACTGCCGAAGTCCTTAAGCTTATTCCAGACGGTCTCAATCGGCCCCCAGATAGCATCCCGAATCTGGTTCCAGATCTCCACAGTCTTGTCTTTGGCGGCAGTGAACTTGTTCACCAGGAAGTCATAAATCGCGGTGGCCTTATCTGAGACCCAGTCATAAGCACTGCCGATCGCGCCACTGATGGCGTTATAGATGCCCCAGAATATTTCCGTGCTTTTGTTCCAGAGAAGCTGAAAGACTGCAATGACGACGTGGATCGCGGCGGCCATGAGGTTCCGGAACCACTCGGTCTTGTTCCATATCCACTGAAAAACGCTGATGATAACGGGCAAAACCGTGCCGGTCATGAAGCTGACCCACTTGCCGAGTACGCCTGCCAGCCACTCTACATTGGCGGCTATTTTGTTAATCAGCGGAGCAGCAAAGTTGATTGCATAAGCGACACCCTGAAACGCTGCAGAGACCAGCCAGAGCACACCGAGAAGGACCCCACCGACAATCTTCGCTACCCACTCCAGCACGGGTTTCAGTTTGGAGAGGGCGTTCATCAGCGATTCACGGGCGGGCGCCATCTTGTCGAAAGCCTCGCGCATCTGGTTGACCCCATCCTTCACGCGATCCCAGATATCACCGAAGATGGCCTGTACCGTGGGATTTCGGAAGGCTGCGGCGATGCCCTCAATCGCGCCGCCGATGACATCTTTTGCGCTGCCAAAAGCATCTACCACGGACTGAATCCTGTCGCGCACACCGGGGCCGAAGGAGGTTTCGATAGCGTCCATAAAACCGACGCCCTGCCAGGTGCCGACGAAATCGATCATGAACTGGAGCGTATCCCCGAGCGGTCCCTTGATCGCTTCCCAGATGGCGGTGCCTTTTTCGAGCAGCCAGCCACCCGTGGTCCTAAGTACATCGACCAGACCTGTTAGCGCTTCTCCGATTACTTGGCCGGTTGTGCCAAACGACTGCTTCATCGCTTCGACAAAACTGCCGTCGCGCCAGATGGTGATGAACTGCTTTATAAATGCCTGTAGCTGGTTAAACTTTTCCAGTCCAAAGCTGGTCCACTGCTCAAGATATGGCAGAATCGCTCCACCGATATCTCTTAGCGAACCCTTGACGCTGTCGACAACGTTGCTCCAGATGCCGGTCCAGGTCTTGGAGAGCTTCTCCATGCCGCCGGCGTAGCGATCGTTCCAGATCCCCGTGACCGTTGCCGTGACCATCTCGCGGTTATTGCGGTTCATCGCCGCCACCTGCTCCTTGCCCATCTTGTCGGTATACAGGACAGCGGTGTCAGACGTGGCGCGCAGGGCCTCGGGGATCTTGTTCAACTGATCTTCGGTGAGGTTGCTGATATCGACAGCTTTGAGGCCAAACTCCTTGAGACGCTCAAACTCGCCGGTCTGCGCATCGGCCAGGGCCTCTACTGCCTCATTGAGGGGTTTGCCCATGGAAGAGGCGGTGTCACCAAGGATCTGGAGTTGCTTTGTCGCGTCAATTCCATAGGCGGAGAGCTTGACCGCTGCCTTGACAACTTCCTCGAGCTCGTAGGGTGTCTGTTTGGCAAAGTCACCAAGCCAGGCTAACATCGACTGGGCCTGCTCCTGACCACCGGCCAATACGTTACTCAGGATCGTGCCGTATTTTTCCCAGTCAGAGGCACCCTGTAGGGATTCTCTTCCCACAAGACCTATGGCAAGCGCCACGGCCGCAAGACCAACCTTGGCTTTGCTCGCCCCCGCGATGAGTCCGGTGCCGAACCCGGCGCCGCCAGAATCTTCACCAGCCTCAACCCTCTGCATCTTTCCCATTTTGCCGGTGAGGTTGCTGACCTCATGACCCGTGGCCTTGAGCGCGGCGACGGCAGAGGACGAATCGCCCTTTATTCGCAATATGATTTCTTCACGCGAAGCCAATTAGCGGCCTTCCCTTTTGTCTTTAGTGCGCCGGTACCGCAGCGCCTCGTTGTAAAGCTCAAGGATCGTGGTAAAAGAAAACGGCTGGTCCCGAAGCCCGCCAGGCCAGGGGAGCCAGCCGTTTTCACGGCAGATCTCTATCTCGTCTACTACATGCCACCAGCTGGTGATGGAGTCGTACTCGCTGGGGCCGGTGGGCTCTCCTCGCTCGTCTCTTTCGGGCTCTCTGCAGGCGGCGTCGAAGACGTTGATCTCGTCGAAGTAGAAGCCGAGGAGGGTTCTGAGTTTTTTACTGCGGCCTTGTCGGGCACGGTAGCGTCACGATGCTTTTTGATGATTTCAAGCAGCTCCTCATATGAGGGATCATCAAGTTTGGCTATGTTCTCCGGAGTGCAGGGTATGCTCTCACTCCAGTCGGCCAGATAGTGAGGCACATCAAAGTCCGCGAGCGCCACCTCGACATCGGCCACGATGACATCAACACCAGGCGTATCAACCCTTCCGGCTTGTGCCGCCTCGATATCCTTGGAAGACAGCCGGAGAGCGGCGGCCCGGTAGACCGCGCGGCGCTTCTTTTCTTCCGGCCCGGTGAGCTCTTTGTAGAGTTCGACCCAGCCACCGCCAGATGTAGGATAGCGGACTGTCTCATTCTTTTTAACGAACCTCATCTAGCTCAGCCCCGTCCTGTAGCCCGCCACACCGTTGACCAGCGTGATCTTCCAGGCATAAGCCGCGGTGTCGTCGTAGCAGGCCAGGAAGTCCATCTTGTAGGGGCGCCGGGGGTTGTTCTCGATCGTCCCATCGTCACCCTTGGTGAGACTCACGCGCGGCATGTCTACCCACATGCGGTAGGGGTAGGATGTGGCGCCGATGTTCTGGAGGCTCGCGTACTTCGCGAGTGCCGCGAACGTGGTGGCGTTCTGGACCGCGTCCCAGTCAGTCGGGTCCAAGCTGCGCATCGATACCGAACCGCTGATTTGCCGGTATTCCTTGTCCTGTTCGACGGCTGTGGGGAAAAGGCTGGACCGGCTGTTGTCAGATCCAAACCAGAGCTTCTGCTCGAAGTTTAGGTCGAAGTCCTCCCTCGTGGCGCCACCCGTGAGCCAGGTCAGCACCATCTGGCCGTAGGACCAGGGCAGAAGGGATGTGACCGGCAGCACCGGTGTCAACCCCGGATCGCCGATCCTCTTCTGATAGAGCGCCTTTCCCTTGGCGTCCATCGAGAGGGCGCCCTTGTTGCCCGAGAGTTTCAGACTCTCAAGAGCAACACCAGCCATGCGGCCGAAGAAGCGGTTGGCGGAGGTAGGGTCGTCATGACTCTGATCGGCGAACCACGCGCTTATGGACTGAGGGACCAGTGCGGGGCTCCGCGTGAACACGTGCCGGTGGGCGCCCGTCGGGATGGTGTTCCCGTCGGGGTCGGTGATGATCCCATCGCCCGCGGTCGTGGCTACCTGACCTGCAAACAGAAGCAGCAGGGGGCCGATGAGGTTCGGGTATGCGCGCTCCTTTAAGTCCCAACTTGGATTTGCTTCGTTGGGGTAACCCTCCACGGGATCGGCAAGGTTGCGAGCCTCATCGCCGCGGTCCTCATTTCCAGAATTCTTTGCGGGCTTGAAGCTCTGGAACGGTAGATAGAAAGCATCGCTCGAGGTCACAACGTAGCCGAGCACAGAGTGCGTCCCGGTGCCGGCGCTGGTCAGTGTGATGGTTGATCCGCCCACCGTGGTCGATACTTTGAATGCGTCAACAGTAAGGCCATCACTGATGACGTAGTAGGTCTGATCGGCGTTCAACCCTGCGGGTAATGCGCCGCCAGAGTTTGTAAACTCCACCGCTACGCCAGCGGTCAAGCCATGTGCAGTGCAAGCGAATAGTGCCGTGATAAATGTCACCGTCACGGTCTTGGCCACCGATGTCGGGTCCTTGCCCGGCGTCTGTTCCATCGCGATTTTCAGATATGGCTTACCCACTACTTCTCACCGCCTTCGATGAACTGAATCGCGCCGGGATGGTTCTGCGCGATTCTTTTAGCCTCGGAAACGCTGAGGCCCAGCTTCTTGATTGGTACCGGCACGCCCGGCTTGTAGCCACCCGGCGGGCTGGGTACCCCCGCGACCGTGACGGCTTCATCGCTCGAGTCGCTAACGACCAGAGCGGGAACCGCCTTGTCTTTCCTCTCAGTCTTCTCAGTTGCCATTTCAGCCCTCCAGACTGTCGATGGTTATTTCCAAACTTCCGTCCTCAGTGAAGCCACCTGGTGTGGTCATCTGAGGCATGTACTCGATGTTCCATGGCGCAATCAGCGTGTAGCCGTTCTCCGGCAGCTTCTGACTCGCCAGGATCGTTTTAAAGGCGGCAAGCAGATAGCGCTTGCACTTCTTGTGCAGAATTGACTGGTCGCGATCGCCGCAGACCATGGTGATGAAAACGCGCTGCTTCACTTCCCACGTTCCAGCCGAATCAGCGGGCTCGTCTGAGCCGGCGCCATCAGCCAACACGATCACGGCGGGGTAGACTGGTAGCGGCGGTTTGACGGGATAGTCGTAGTAAGAGTCATTGCGGGGAGCAGGCAGCAGAACCCCGTCGTTCTCATCGAGCTCTATAGTCTCAAGCTCCATGACCATCCCGTCCATGAGCGCCTCGATAATCACGCCCTCGATCGCCTCTCCAAGCTTTAAATCGCTCAACTCATCCTCCCGATTCTGATCTTGCCGGTCATGATGAACTGCGAAATCTGCCTATCCCAGCCGCGCCGGGCAGATTCGGGAAGCTCGATCGGCTTACGGGCGACCATCTTCTTGGTGCCCTTCTGGTGATAGATGCCGTAGGGGATGGAGCTACCGACCTCCATCTGCTGCTTGGAGACCCTGAAGATGTTTCCCTTAGCACCGATCTGTGTCAGTGACCGGCGCAGGTCGCCCTTGCGCTCGAGGATATTCCGCCCCGGGTAGTGCTTCCGCTTCCATTTCGCATAGCCAGTGGTGAGCGAGTCCCAGCCACTGGAGCCGAAACGCCCTTCACTCGAAAACTGCTGGGTCTCGATGACGTTGAAAAAGTCCATCGCCAGGGCTTCCCAGAGCGGGCGCATGTCATCGATGTCGTGAGCCCAGCGACTGAAGACACGGTCATAGCCCGCCTCGCCACCAGGGGAGAAAGTGACTTGCAGCATCAGAAGACCATGTCTTTGGTAATGACTGGCTCCATGCCGTCAGCATCCGGGTCTCGGGTGTAATTGCTCTCAGGACCTGTGCTGCTCGTGGCTTCCTTGAGTAGCATGATGATGGGATGCTGTGGAGCCTCGAGGCGCTTAAGCGCTGTCTGGTAAGACTTCTCAAGTTCCGCGCCGTAAGCCTTATCATTGGCTCCTACCTGGCCCGGGAACATCGCATTAGCAGCGATCGCTGAAGCACCCGTGGCGTTATAGCCCTTCAGCGCGGCTACAGCCGTGGTATTCGTCACCGGCACGGTCAGATTATGGCCTGCGATGATAGCGTCCAACTCAGCTGCGATATCGGTAATAAATCCCTCGACATCTATGCGCGTGGGCCGGGTGTCTTCGCTCAGATTATTTCCCGACAGCCACTGTGACAGCCTGCTCTCGATGTCAGTGATATCGCAGTAGCCCATTTAACTGCCCTGCGGATCCTCGTCGCCTTCGCCATCTGGGGGCGAAGTAACGATCTCCTCGAGCTGGGAGATGAGAGTCTTCCTGGCATCGTCGCCGCGAGACTGTTCCAGACGGAGAATGCGGGCGGGAGCCTCCTCGTTGCCTTCTGCCAGAGCATCAGCAGCCCACTCCATAACGTCTTTGACAGAGACGTTGCTCAACCAGAGAAGCGTGGCAGCGTCTTCCGCTTCTTCCAGCGCCTTTACTGCTTCGCTGGAATCACCAGATATTTTGACGACGATCTCCGCCTCGTCCCTCGGACCGAAGCGCTCAACCTCATCTTCAGTGGCCTCGCGCACTTCAAGCCACTTGTCCTCAATGACGGCCTCGGGAACCTCTTCCATGTACGTATAGTCCCGCACGAAGCACATGCCGGCCCGGTGCCGGGTTCCTATCGGATGTTGCGGTTTCACTCTGACTGCGTAAAGCACAGTTATGACCTCCCTGGTATCCAGATTCGTGGATTGGCATTTGCCGAGCTGACACGCTCGAAGTAGTAGTCCCAGAACATCCTGCCGTCCGGCTTCCTGACGCGCCGTTCCTTGTCGGTAAGGCGGTAGCCGCGCGACTGCATGTCATTCTTCATGTCCTCTTCAAGCCGCGAGTCTGAGGCCGAAAGAGACACAATGGCGATATCCTCGCCACAGAAGCCCGCGTAACAATGGATGCAGTCCAGGAATAGTCCTGAAACCATGCCGCCGGCTGTAGGTAGATCCTCGATCTTCTCGGCGGGTATTCTGGCGGCGGCCTCAACGACCGCCGCCAGATTTCCTTTTGGTAAGGACATACCGCTTAAGCGACTATCGAGCCGAAGATCAACTGCGGCAGGGAATAGCCCACGTTGTAACGGGCCTTGACGCCGAAGTAGTAGGTGTCAGTGAAGAACACCTTATCGCTACTGTTGGCGTTGGTCAGCTCGTTGAACTCGGGCCGCTTCCGCATCTGCAGAATGATCGGCTTGATCGGCTTGTTGCCGCAGACCAGGAACCAGTTGTTGGTATCCGTCAGGTGCGGAGAGACGATAACCCTGGCCGTGCCCTTCAGCCAGTTCTTTGTCATCGTCGCGGAGCCGCCCGTGCCACCGGCTACATACTCGGAGTCGGTGATCTTGTGGGCATCATCTTCCAGATCGGGCGGGACAATCAGATCCGTGGGAACCAGCGCCATGGACCTTCCCTCATCGTTCTTGAACTTCCGCATAGCCACGCGGGCCGCTGCATAGCTCGTCGGATTCAGGGCCGTGGTTCCCTTGTTGGAGAACGTGGTACCGGTGTCACCCAGGGGGTGATCGGTATCGATGAAGTACTGGCCATCGAAACACAGCGCTGTATCAGCGCCGGCAAGGGCGGTACCGAAGACCAGCTCATCGAGGTGCTGCGCGGCTGCGTTACCAAGATTCTTGACACGAATCTGGTACTGGCCAAGCTTGCGGTCCTCGAAGGCGTCCACCTCAACAGCGATCGTGGACTCCCACCTCTTGTTCTTGATCGAGTAGTCGTAGTCCTTAAGAGCCTTGACTACGCGCTCATCGATCCATTCCCTCATACCGGGAACTTCACCGACCCAGGAATATCCTTCCTGGTCAGTATCGCTGGGGCTCTCGAAAGCCACAGCCTCCCAGTCGAGAGTCGTCTTGTCGAAGGACTCCTGATAAAGAGCTCTCCAGCCCTTCATCACACCCTCAACGTAATCACTTGATACGTTTGGCATTGAATTTCACCTCACTTTCAAAATCGTTTACGCGCAGTAGCCCTCGATGTCGATCCAAACCACAGTGGCCGATTCGACGATCGCGATCTTGCCGCACGGTATGTCGTTGGTGGTGGTGAGCGCCACGTTGACGGTGTTGTCGTCCGTGATACAGACGACGGTTCCGACGCTTGTCACGGCCGCGTTGCCGGCGCCGAAAGCGAAGCGGTGCAGTCCGCGCCTCTCAGTGCGGATCTTGGTGGTGCCGTCAGTCTCAGTTGCGGCGATGGTCTTCGCCTCGCGGGAAACGCCGAGGAATATGCAGGATGCGGTATCCGCGCCCTCCACGGCATAGCCGGTTGCGTCGTTCATCACGAGAGCGCCCTTGTAGATGGTCTGAGGCGCACCATCCATGGGACGGGCAACGATATCGCCGGATCTGGACTGTCTATTTACGTCTGCTGCAAGTGCTGTCATTCTGATTCACCTCTTTTCAGAGCAATAAAAAAGCCGCTCATTGGCGGCTCTAAATGCGTATATTTGACGGCTGCTATTTCCTAGCGGCCTCCCGACGGGCGTGCTCTTCGGGGTAGTTCACCTGGATGTACACTGCTTCGCTAACGCCGGACTCTTTCATTCCAGCACGCTCATCCTCAGAGAGCTCGAACGGCGCCTCGTTCTCACCGTTGCCAAGCTCTTCGCCGGCCTTGATCTTCACCGGGGCATCTTTCAGCCATGTGTCGAATGTGTCGCCGGCCTTGCTGGCGAACTCGATCATTGCTGAACGCTCCGAGGGATAGATCTTGCCTGTGCGAATACCAGCGTCGACCTTGGTCTCGGTCTTCATCTTCTGAAGCTCCTCACCGGCCTCGCGACCCTTCGTGGCATCAGAGCGAAGCTGTGTGAGCTCATCCTCTGCCAGGAGAACCTTGCCGTCGTCATCAGGCGTCTTGGTCTTCTCCTTCAGGCCGATGATGGCAGCGTTGATCTCTTCCTCCGTGGCTTCCTCGGAGAGTTCGAGCAGTTTTGCCAAGTCTTTGGGATCCATTAAATCCACCTCCTTTTCGTTGTTTCCGTGAGTCTTCGTCTTTCTATCATCCGGGTCGTCTTGCTCACTCAGGATGATTACGGTCAGATCTTCTGGCGGCGCATCGGCATACAGGGCCAGGATGTCATCGAGTCCCTTGATTGCCGGGGCCTTCTTGCCCAGCAACGCCACATGGTCGAGAACGTTGCGGTAGGTCTTGCCCTCGTGCTCGAAACTGCGCCTCATGCCGATGCTGCGGGTCCGGTAGGCTCCAGCGCGGATGAGCATGGCGATCTTGCCCGGCACTTTCTTGAAATCGGCCATCAGCTTCTGACCCTCGCGGCGCACATTGGTCACCCAGCCGCCAGCAACCATGCCGTCGGAAGCCAGGATCGGCTGCCCGGGATCATGCCCGAGCTGCACCCGGTAGAGATCCAGCGGCACCTTGATGACCTTATCGCCCAGAGCGTCCCAGCTCTCGGCTGCCGCGTCGAAATCAGCCTCGGTCAGCGTGATTTGATTGCCGTTCATGTCCTTAAACTGGCCAGTCTGCGCCAGCTCCACATTGCTGAAGTCCTCCGTCGGCAAATCGCCCTCGCTCATATTCGTAGCCTGCTTCGCCACGCCCAGGGCCATCTTGATAGCTGTGGCCTCGTCGTGATCTTTCAGGGCTTTGTTAAGCACCTTCAATGCCACCTGCTTCTGCTTGTCGGCCAGGTTCTTAAACGCATCGGGCAAATCCTCAATAGTCTTGTACGGCACCTGGAATCCTCCTTAATGGTATTTGTTGTAATCGCTTACGCTGGGCTTGGTTTCGCTCTTCAGCACATAGACGTACATGCAGCGGCAGGCATCCCCGCCCTCACAGTTGGGATTAGGCGCTGGAGCCTTCGCATTGGCCTCGCTGACACTGCCAAATTTCATGTCGTCGAAAGGTTTGCACCTATAGCAGAGAGACGCATCCAGAATGGCGGTGTAAATAGCCGCCTCGATGTCGTCCTCGCGCAAGCTTGCCTCGTGCTGACGCCCCTGGCCAAAACCGATGTTCGCCTTCATCGAAGCCGAAAGCAGGAGCCCTTCTGTGACCGCGGATTCCAATACGGCCTGAAGCGTTCCAACATCCAGGCTGCCGTCCCTGATAGCCTTGTTGGCCCAGACCAGCGCCGCCGTCTTCAGCTTTGCTGCCCGGGCGGCCGCCAGTAGAGACGCTTCATTCTCCAGGTATTGCCAAATTTCGGCAGGGATGCTTGCATCACCAGCGGCCAGGCTGAAGACTCTCTTGCCCTCCTGCCGCTGACGGATGAGCGGATTGATACTCTTGCCCTCGCGCTGACGGTCCAGCTCATCACGGACCTCCTGACGCCCGCGTCTGAACTCATCAGCAAAGACCCTTCCAATCCGGGAGGCTAGATTATCCTGCCCCTGCGGAGCCTCGTCTTGTATAGAGCCTATGTTCTTCATCTGCACGGCCTGAAGAGTACGCTTGACAAGCGGTTCGACCATTTCCTTGCCACCCGCCTCCATGACCTGAACAAGGCGTTCCTTGGCATGATCCTGCTCGCTAACCATGTCAGCCAGAGCCATGAACATCTCAGCACCCTGGGGGGCCCGCCAGGTCGTGAGCTCGCCATCAGCGGAGAGCGTGGGGGCAGCTAAATGCTCAACGCCACACTCACACCCCTCAGCCGCTTCTTCTATTGCGGCATCCTGCTCCTTCGCGGTGCCGGCAGGCGCTGGCTGTCCCTTCGAGGGCTTTGTTTCCACAGGCAGGTTGCCATCAACCGGGGGGATCTCATCCGCCGGATCCCCAGGTGCCACCGGGGGAAGGATCTTCTTAGCGATGTCAGTGGGAAGATCGAAGAGCTCCCGGACGTATTCCTGCGTCTCCGGATCGGAGAAGTCGAAGCCAGCTGTGCACAGATTCTTAAGAGCCTCACTCATGACCTTCATGTTCTTGGCCATCATCTTCGAGCAGGAGAGCTTCGGATATTCCTTAACGCCGGCAAAATTCACGTCGACCAGAATCCTGATTGCCTTGTTCACCTGGGCCTCTACCTGCTTGGCCACGGCTTGTAGAGCCATGTAATACGGATCCTGTTGGACCTCTCCCACAGACCGCGAGCCTGTATCCGTCGTGCCAAGCATGGAGAACTGTGCCAGTACCTGGGCTGCTATCCTCTCATCGTGATGCTTAACCCAGGGCATCATGTCCATTGTCTCGCCGGTGACACCCTCGATGCCGAATTCGTATCCAGCCTCGAGACGAACACCGAGCGACTGATGCGATCTTAAGTTCTCCAAGACCTTCATGACTTTGGCCTTGTCTTCATCGTCTAAGTTCGGCGGATGTTTCATCCAGGGAACACCGAGTCCCTGGCGCTCACCAGCGAGGGCTGAAATCAGATAGAACTGCTCCTTGTAGAACCAGTGCTTATATGCCGCGCGGAAGATGGAGCGACCCTCGTAGTTGTCGCCCTTCTTCATATTGACAAAAAGGACAAGCTTCTCCGCGGGGATCGTCATCTCACAGTGGACCCCGTCATCCTCCTGGGCCAGCTGTGTCACGCTGTCCAGCTTCCCGCCCTTGCGGTTCCACCTGAGGATAGTCTTCGGCAGCCTGGGAGCCAGGCGTTGCCAGAACCACTTTTTCTCATCCTCATCGAAAGCCCAGACCATCTCAAAGAGCATCCGGCCATAAGGCAGGTAGTCCAGGGCGTTTACCAGGAACTCATCCCACTCGTCCTCACCCAGATCAAAGAGGGTCTTCTCGACCCACTCAGCGGCGTCTTTGTTATCACCCGGCTCAATAGACCAGGTTGCGGCCCTAAGCGGCAAGGTGACCAGCATGTAAGAACCCCACACAGTGCCATCGGACATCATCTTATCGACAACATCGAGAAGCTTCGTGCCCTTCAGGTCGTTGCTGTACTCGTGGCCGGATATGAAACCCTGATAATTGACTGTACCGGTGGCGCCATATTGCTTGCGGTCCGGGGTCTTCGTCCGCTCCGACATGGTCAAGATTCCGAAGGGTCTGGATTCGTCATTCAAGTGGGGGGCCTTTCTCGAAAAATCTACAGGGCTGCGGCAAGCTTGCCCGCTACCGGCTCGGATACTTCTGATGACTTCGCCTCGAGGTGGCTTAAATCCGGCGGCGCGGGCTTCCTGAGCGACACACCGTACTCGGTATGCAGGTATTTCCAGACATCAGGCTGTCTGTCTCTAACGATTTCTCCGAGCCTGCGAAATCCCATCAAAATACCTTCCCGCGAAGTCCGGCAGTGATTGGACGTGACTCTCGACCTTCAGATGTCTCCGGAGCATCGCCCGCTGGCTGAAGCCAACGGTTAACCATGTAGTAGCGAAAACCGTCCATGGGATGATCGTTGATTCCGTCTTTGATGTAGTTCTCAGACCGGAGATTCCCAGCCTTATCAACATCACGCACCAAGTCCTCAAATGCCTGGATCACACGGGAGCAGGTGGGGCAGACGAATATCAAATTCTCCTTGAGCTTGACCCGGATAAGGTCACAGCCGTCCTTAACGCCGCTTGTTATCGAAGTCATCGTGATCCCGAGGCTGCGCATGATAGCAATCTCACTCTCGCCAGTAGCGGCCGTCTTGGCCTTGCCTGCGGGATCACAGAAGTAGCCAGCGATCTTTTCGATGCCAAGCTCTACTTTCTTGAGCTTAATCATCTCGGCCAGTTCAGCCGTCGTCACCTTCGAGGGCAGCAGCTCGGCAAAGATGTATATCCGGCCAACCGGGTCTTCCTGGATCCAGAGCACCGCCGGATAGTTGTAGCCAAAGTCAACGGCCACGTAAACTGGCCAGTTCGGATGCGGCTTATATGGCACCTTGAGGATGTGAGCCATGCCATCCCAAGAGTCGAAGAACTGACCCTCGGGCGAACGAAACGCATCCGCCTCAGTCCTGGGATATTCCCGGTAAAAGAGAGCCTCGTCCGGATACTCGTTCTTCTCAGACTCCCACCAAGCTTCGTCCCGGTCAGGACGGGCGTCATACGGCAGAAAGACGGCGATGAATTTATTCAGCCCACGCTTTGCCTTTGCCCAGAGATCCGCGAAGAGATCGGCCTTGGTCTTGGCTGTGGAGACGATCACCATCTGGCCACCGCCGTCGATGATCGGCTTGATGGCGGGCCAGTTCTGTCGCGCCCAGGATTGCCACGCGTGCTCATCAACAACAGCCAGGGTGGCGCCTTCACCTCGAGCTGCGTTCTCCGTATCAGCAAAAGCCTCGAGGATGGATCCATTCTTAAACTCAAGCGACATGATCGAGTCACGGACCAGCGGATTATCCGCCTTCAGCCACTCCGGCAGGTTCTGATACATGAACTTAACCCTGCCGATATGCCGTCCCGCCGCCTTCTCACCAGTGGAAAAGATCGGGATGTAGCAGTTGTCTCGGAAGAAAGCGAGCCATAGGGCATAGGCCAGAACCAGCCAGGACAGCCCCAGCCGGCGGGCCTTCAGGATGATGACCTGAAGATGCTTGCACATTACCTCAAGCACTCGGCGTTGTGCCGCCCAGAGCAAGAATGGAATCTTACCCCCGGTCGGAGGCTTCAGCCAGCAAAACTCATCGATGAAAAACTCAGGTTCCTTCTTCGCCGCCCGCTTCTTTGCTTCCCGCAGCAGCTGGAGGCGGTGGGCCTTCTGATCCTTCGTCAGTCCCGGCTCTTCCAAGCTCTCTTTCAATTTCTTTATCGAGCTCTTCATCGCTCAGGTTCGCCAGTCGAATAGGTCCACCGTCTGCTCCTGTGTGTTGCTGATTAATGACTTCACTCGGAGCTCCGTGGGCCACGCGCTCTATCTTGCTGCCTTCAACCACAAGCTTCGCGGCCTGGTTTACGTCCTGCGGCCCACCGTCTGGTCCCTGGATGAAGATCATGCCCTTGGCCTGCATCGCCTTGCCGTATGTGGCCTGCCGCTCGTCCATCTTGATACGGGATTGTTCCAGACGCTTAAGGCGCTCCTGATCCTGATGAACGTCGTAAAGTTCGACCCGCCTTTGCCAGCTCCACTTAGCGCTCCAACCGAAAATCAGCGTATTCGATCTGCTCAAATGGTCTGCAACCTTGGCACAAGAGCGAGAAGTCCCCATGTCCCGGTAGAGAACGAATGCCTCAAAAGCTTTATTAGTCTCGCCCTTTTGCCGCGTCCAGGGCTCTCTGTCGTCGTTAAAAGGCAGAGGATCGGTACGATTCTTCTTCTTTTTCCATGATTCATCCATAATGTCAAAAACCCACTACGCCGAGGTTATCAGAGGTTTTCAGGTATCTGCGTACCACTCACCGTAAGCCATCGTAACGCCGCCACAGAGACAGGACTTGTGAATATATTCAGGTGCTCAAATGGAGGGGTTTTTGACTATCCGCTCGCCATACGATGGTTACACGCACTTCAGGACCGAAAAAGAGTCTTTTAAGGAATCCCCGGTTCTTGTTGACACTTATGTAATATGTGACAGTCATGTAGATTCCCCACCAGCGAGATATTCAGCTGCCCAGTACTCAAGCGCCTGCCAGGCGTTCTTCTTTCCAACCTCACCTGACGAGAGCATCCGGTCCAATGCCTTCTTGATAATGGCGCCGGCGCTTGCCGGGACTTTATCGTTTCCGAAGATGCTGGCCAGCGGTACCCATTCATTCTTCCGGATAGGCTCGTCCTCATCATCGAGCCAGCCCTCCGTGAGATCGTCCATGTGATTACCGAAGACATCCAGGATAAGACCGAGCGCGGTGGCGGAGTTGTGCACTCCATAAGAGGCCCGGGTCTTGTCCATGCCGTCAATCAGCCGGTCGAAGTCACCCTTCGTAACCAGGTGCGCCTCGTCACAGGAAACCAGGCTGACCGCTTTCTCAAAGATCTCTTGAAGCCTTTCTGCTTCCTCCGGCAGGAACATGAAGGTAAGAAGCCTGTATTCCAGATCAACCTCACTGAGCGCCTGCAACGAGAGCTTTTCCAGATCCTCCATGATCTTGTCATCCAGGCCGGAGTAGAACTTCATTTCGACCTGTTCTATCTCGTCCCAGAGGTCTTGCAGCACGATGGGATCGTCCTCGCCCACCAGCGAGTTGTGTGAAAGCTGGATCGCCACCTCTTCGGAGCGGCTTAAAGGCTTCTCCGTGTACATGATCACCATCTGTTCAAACCCAGCCTCACGCGTTGCCATGACGCGGTGATTGCCGGAAAGAACCTTAAACTTTTCGCCTTCCTTCACGCAGAAGGGTATTGAACTGGGAGCTCCGTCTTTCTTGATGTTGGCGACCAGATTGCGGAAGGTCTCGCTCTTCATGAACCGAGCGTTCTTCTCCAGCAAAGCCAGCTGCTCCGTGGGCACCAGAGCCAGCTTGAAGGGCGCATCGCCCAGGCGGTCGTTTATTTCTTGGATAGATGCTTCAGTTTCCACCAATCAAGACCTTCCTCCAGGCTCCACCGGCCAGCAGTGGCCTCATAGTTGATTGCACCTTCCTTGCGGTTCGCCACCTCGAACAAGCCGCGGTACTTCATGCTGACCGGCTTATCTGTGAACGCAGTGGTAAAGATAGTGCTGATGCGCCGGTTAAAATTCTCCTCCAGGATCCCCCTGACCTCGGAGGAAAGCGCGGCCGCCAGCACCAGCTTCGAAAGCCGTCTGTGCAAAGTGGGGGCGATGCAGAAATCGGCCATCATGTAGGCCGTATCGTCTGAGCAGTGTCCGTACTTGGCCGGGGAAAATCCGAGAGCACCGACCAGCTTGTCTCCCAAGAGGACCGCCAGGCTGATGTTCGGCGCGGCCGGGACGATCTTGTTGCTCAGGTATTGGCTTCTGAGCCAGTTGATCTGAGCTGTCTCGATCTTCACGATGTGGAGCTCACCCTCCGTCTCGTCGTAGATCCGCGAGTAGGGGAGAGGGGTAATCTTCTGTCTTGGCAGCACCAACCGTGCTCGGCCGTGTGAGCCAT
The DNA here is from genome assembly GCA_041658605.1 of Thermoleophilia bacterium. GTDB lineage: Bacteria > Actinomycetota > Thermoleophilia > BMS3ABIN01 > BMS3ABIN01 > JBAZWE01. The sequence continues at coordinate 56,977 of JBAZZU010000007.1, forward strand.
AAACGTAGACTGGTTTGGATCTGGCGCCAGTCTGTACCAGAGCGACCAGGTAATCCTTCAGCATCTCCACCGGTTCGTCTCTCAGCGTGAGCCATTCCCGTTTCTTCATCATTTCATCGACAAGGAACGAGAAGCTGTTCTCGTCAAAGAGCTCGTATTCCGGAGGATCCCAGTCGAAGATCTCGTCCATCTTGGCGTAGAGACGCTCGTATCCGCCCTTGTAGGTGGGCGGGAAGCTCACCACTACCGCATCTGAGGGGGCGTTTCGGATGAATTCGATGCAATCCCCGGCCCAAAAAGAGTCGATCTGCATCCCATCCAGGGCTTTGTCGACCTTCTCCACCGTGTCTGCGTGGAGCTCAGGGAATCTTTTCCGGTAAGCAGTGAACATCCGCCGGTGGTAGGGTTCGTCGCGATCCGCGAACTCGAGCAGCTTGCTGCTCACCAGCAGGCAGGCGATCTTTTCGACCTCGCTCCCCAGGAACGGAAGCATCCACTCGAAGTCGTCTCGTTTGATTCCCAGCCGGGTTTTGTGGCCGGCCAGGTAGTTCCCCAGCACCGACGAGTAGAGAGATATATCGTTGCCGTGGATCTCCGCTACGCCGACCTCTTTCAGTATCCGCTCGACCGTGAAGTTTCCGGAGCAGCCAACGTAGACCTGGGCATCGCTCCAACCCCTCGCGACCTCAGCGACGACCTTGCGGAGCTCAGTGTTGATCGAGCCGATAAATCCCATCAGAAAAGGGAAGATTGCGAGGAAGGCTTCTTCGTTTTCTTCTTGGCCTCTTCGAGCTCAACATACTGCAAAGTGTCTTCCCTTTCGAAACTGAACTCCGGAATCAGTATCCCGCAGGCATCCTCGAGCCATTCAGCGGCCCTGCGTCTGTGGCACCAGGTGTTCGGGGTTTCCCAGCAAAGCATAATCGCGTTTTCTCCGAGATCCTCATAGACCTGCTCCGGATCCAGATGCTGAAGGATCTTGCTGTATTCCAGATCAAACTCAGCCCGGGGGAGACTCAGCATCTCGCGAGCAGGAGCCAGATCGGTGTATCTTTCTCCCCGGTACCAACGTGGAGCGCCGATTGCGATGCATACCGGTTTACCTTCCTTAGGCAATCTTTTAAGCCTGGCGAAGTTGGAGGTAAACATCAGGCCACCTCCAGCTGGATCTCGGAGAGAAGTTGGCTCGTCTTCTTCGCGCTGGCGACTCTGCCTGCGATCCGCACCATGCTCTTGCCGGACATCGCTATCTTTTCCAGAAGGTGATCGGTCAGATCGAGTGACTCGTTCTGCTCGAGCTTTTCTTCCACAGACCAGAGAAGCTTCGCGGCTGCCTCGAGCATCCGCTCGATCTCGTCCCGGGTCTCCTTCGCCATGACCTCACGCTCCGTGGGAGCCTCAAAGAACGCTGTCTGCTCCCTGGCCGCAAGGTACGAGGTGATGAAGTTGCTTACCTGATTGGCCTTCAGCTGGGCATCTCTGACCTTCCTGAAAATCATCTGCTGTTCTTCGAGATCCTCGAGCCTGGCGATTTCCCAGGCCAGGTACAGATTCACAGCGCCGAGCTTTACAGCTTCCTGCAACTGTTTTCCCAGGCGGGTCAGTTGCAAGTAGTACCTGATCTCGTTGGTCTTTTTTCCGAGCTTGGCCGCGATCTCCTTGATGTCCAAGCCGCTATTGAGCAGCGCCTTGTAACCGAACGCGGTCTCGATGGGATCCATGTCCTCGCGTTGAATGTTCTCGATGAGCGCGAGCTCAGCGACCTTCCGCTTGTTCACTTTCATGACGATCGCTTCAATCTGCTTGCGCCCGGCTATCTTGCAGGCCCGCCAACGCCGCTCGCCGGCCACAATCATGAACTGGGATCCTCGAGCGACCACTGAGACCGGCTGAATAAGTCCGTGCTCCGTGATCGAAGCGGCAAGCTCTTCGAGCTTTTCCTGGTTGAATGACTTCCTGGGCTGGTCCGGATTCGGTTGCACTGAGTCAATTGCCAGGAGGGCGACGCTGCTCACTGCTCACCCTTATTGCAAAAGCAGGGTGTAGGAGAGCCCCCGTTGGTATAGCCGCCGCATTCTTCGCAGATCTCGCGGCCGGCAGATACAATCACCTGTCCGCAGCAGTCGAATTGATCAACATCGCCAGTCGACCAATTCTCAAGCGCCCTCTGCTTTGCTTCGTCTGGATCCTTGGCATTGAGCCGAACCGAGGCTATGCCCTTTACTGGTACCTTCACAATAAATTCCCGCATGACCGACCTCCGATTTTCTTTTATGTGTCTTTACCGACCTCGTAGTGGTAGTGGATTCTGGAAATATCCGCCGCTACTTCCGAGGGTTTTAGGTCGAGGTAGCGACAAAGATCGTAAATGACATCATCGAGCCTGTCGCCATCCAAGATTTCATCGAATCCAACTACTTGCGTTCGGATATAGTCTTGCAGGACTTCCCTTGTCACCGGTTTTTGATTGCCTTCTTTGTCCTGATAATTCATGGACTGGCACCCACATTTTTTTAGCTCAGTGAGGATTTCCGAATACGCTGTGATCTTGCCGTTGAGATAATCGTCTGTTTCGGTGGCCTGATAAAGACGCCTGGCTTCGTTGATTTTTCCTGTGAAGTGCGCTTTGAGGCGTGTTTTGATCGCGCTGTCCAGTAAGTCGGTATTCATGAAGCAACCTCCTCACCGATGCTCAGGCGATGCCCCTGCGCAAGAATGTTCGAAAGCCACTGATTCAGGAAAACATTCATTTCCCTCTTGGCCTTCGGATTGACAAAGCCCGGCTTTGGATAGACGACTCGATAGCCGAAGCTGTCTTGATATGTCAGCGCCTCAGCCATCTTTCTTTCCGGATATATCCTTACTTCCATATCCGGGTCCGGCACCATGTCGCCGTTCTGCTTGTAGTAGTGGCTCAGCGCGATGGTTACCGATTCCTCGTCTCCGTAGAGCTTGTCTACGCCTAGATCCATGAAGCCATGAGCCTCAAGCTTCATGTAAGCTGGAATCTGATGTAGATCTCCGAGGAGCTTTTCCAGCTTTTTGTATATCACTTCTTCTCTGCTTGCCCGCATCTTGACCGACCTCCTTGTTGATAATTGAACTTGTTATTATCATACTACACGTGGTGGTCTATGTCAAGTAAAACACCTGCAAATTAAAGCATTTTGGGACGCCCGGAGGTCGGTCAGACTGAGACGCCCCAAACTTATATAAATTTCTCAAAAAATATTGTATAATTGACCGGAAGGTTTGCTATTTCATTTGACATTACAGTATAAGTGTGGTGACAAATCGCCTCTTTTCTGTTACACTTTCCCTCCTTAAACGCAAATGACCACCTCTTAGGGTGGCCGATTGACATATCTTTTTAATCCTTTGGTCTATTTGTGCCGAATTTAGGGCGCAGAAGACCGACGTCGGAGTCAATATAGCAGGTCGGTATCCCTGAAAGTGCATCACTTGCAAGAATTATTATTCCAGGAGGCGGTTTTTGAGACCGAAGCCCACGCTCAGCGAGAAGAAGGTCGGCCACTACATCCTTGCCGATACTGGATCCGCGTCACCGAGCCTTCTCCATGACCCGATGGCCGCCTTCTTGCTCCGCTGCCAGGTAAAGGATCTCAGCTCTTCCACGCTCAGAAGCTATGATTACGTCCTTCGCAGCTTCGATAAGTTCCTGGGATTTTTGCCTCTCTCCGATGTAACCCCTCTTGCAATAAGCCGCTATGTCCTTCATCTTAAGAAGGATCGCGGACTTAAACCTCCGAGTATAGGCGTCCATTACCGGACCCTGCACACTTTCTTTCAATATCTGGTCAAGGAGGGTTTCATGATTGAAAACCCGGTCACAAGCGATCTACATCAACCGAAGAAGCAAAAGCACTTCCCCTACTGCCTCGAGGAGTATCAGGTCAAGTCGATGCTTCACGCCAGCCTACAGCAGTGCTCGTCCTTCATGGGGCTTCGAAACCACGTAATGATTCTGACTTTCCTGGGATCGGGGCTCAGACTTGCGGAGCTCGTATCCCTCAACATGGAGTCCGTGGACATGCCCAACGGCCTCATGCGGGTGATTGGTAAGGGTGATAAGGAACGCGTGGTCTGTATGAGTGAGAAGCTCGAGCGGATCATGCCGCGGTACATCAACTGGAGGCTGTCATTACCGCCGGCTGATTCCAAGGACCCGCTCTTCGTCACCCGGAACGGCCGGATCAAGGCTCGTCACGTCGAAGCCATCGTTACTCGCCTGGGGGAGAGGTCCGGGATCTCCGGTGTCCGCTGCTCACCGCACACGCTCCGTCACACCTGCGCCACGATGCTGATAGCCGGGGGAGTGGATCCGTATGCGGTACAGGAGCTCCTGGGACACGAATCGCCAGAGACCACGAAGATCTATGTCCACATGACCGGAATCAGGCTGAAGGAAGCTTATCGCCGCGCCGACCCGCTCAGAATGTTCTAGCGAGGAGTGAACACATGCGTAAAGGTTCCATCTCCATTGTCAGTCATCGAGTCTTCAAGGTTTGCGATTCCGAAGAACTCCATCACGGCCTGAGCAAGTTCGGGGTCTTCTCTCCAGTCTTGCGGCAAAACGATTGTGGAAAAATCGGCAATCAGTTGCCCGGCCATATTGCGCATTTCTTCGGCGGCTTCCTTCATCGCCCGAGCGCTGAGCTTCGTTTCTTTCCGATTTGAGAAAGTACTCATGATGCGAATTTTACTCCAGAAGCCCCGCGTCCGCCATTTTTCTTTTTCTCCCTGGCCAGTCTCGAGCATGCGCCGCAGATGATCCAGGGGCGATATTTTTCCTTGCTCGCTGCGCCCGATTCGGGCAATAGGTTGTCCTGCCGGTCGCTCAAGAAGTTCTTGCCATCGGCTGCGAAGTTACGGATCCCCTTCTCGAACTCGAGCAGAAAATCAGCAACGACCTGGTCACCGCTACCGCCGGATCCATTCTGACCGGAGCTTCTGCCCGGGGTTTGGTTCTGCCAACCATTGCCGGCCACGTCCTCCAGATCCTCGAGCACAGCCGCCAGGTTTCTCAGGATTGAATAATTCCGATGCATCTCAAACTGGTTGAGTCTCGCTTTTAGGGATTTATTTTCGTTCTTTAAATCATTGAGTTCCTGTTCTCGGAGAAGGGTGGGAGACAAACGTGCTTCATTCTTCGCCATTGGCCACCTCCGTGAGCTGACTGTCAATTTTCATGCCGAGTTTCATCTTGCCCTCCAAAAGTAAGGTGGATGTCCGATCAAAAAAATCTTGTCCTGGTGCCGGCGCCGCGTGACACGGCCCACGTACATCAATTTAACCAACCGCTGGTAAGTGGTCCGATAAGGGATACCGAGCTCCTGGGCGATCTGCTCAGCGGTAGCCTCATTAAACTCATTGAGCGCCTGGTATGTTTCTTCCTGGACAATCTCACGCGGTCCATACTGGCCGTGGCTCCTTCGGATCCGCTCCGGCTTTTTACCGTGATGGCAGCGGTCACAGATATCCTCGCCATCGGCATTTTGGTATGGATCGTCATTCCATACCCCGAGCGGGTTGCCACAGTCAGCGCAACGTTTCTTTATCGCTTGGTCGCTCATCGCGATATTTCCCCTTTCTTCCAGCCATTTTTCTATCTTGTCCAGTAGTGGGATGAACGGCGCTGCTAATACTTCACCAAGGTCTTTCCATGCGCGGATAAAGTGCGGTACGTAGCTGTGGTCACAAGCCGGCAACTCCGCCCAGCGGTCATCGGAATGTCTGCATCGAACCGGGCAGGTTTCATGCCAACAGTACTTGCAATCGCCACAGGTGCGGATGTCGGTCATGCTGCTACCCCTTTCTGTTTATTTTGTTTTGCTGCCACTTCGCTCGCTGTACATCCACCGCGGATCGGTCCAGGCACTCAAAGTCGAGCGCCCGATAAACGGTCTCCCCAAGCCTTTCGTAATGCGTGACAAGCCCGTATGATCTGAGCCTGGTGAGCATCCGCGCAGTTGCGCACCGGCTGCGGCCAAGGAAATCTGAAAGCGTTTCAATGGTACCCCCCCCCAGGAAGTGGAGCTCCTCCCAAAGTTCACCGCTTCTGGTGCGGAGAAAACTGGCTGGCGCGTGGGTGCGGCCTCCGTCATGGCACAGAATCTCGATCATGCTTGCATGGGGTTCCGTGTCCACGCTGCTTGCAAGGGGTGTCATTTCAGATCAGCCCGTTCTCGCCAGCTCATGTCCCGCTTCACTGGCACCGGCACACAGACGCTCTCAGCGCAGAGCAAGCACTGGATTTCAACTAGCTCGCCGAACCTTTCACGGACGATCATCTCGCCATCGCAGTCCACCGGCCCGGAAGCGTATTTCACATCGGCGTGAGTTTCGATGCCCAGGTCTTCGAGGGTTGGCAGCATCAGATCACGACCTCGTCGGTTTGCTGTTGCTTCCTGTTTTTTATCGCCCGGATGGCTTCAAGATTTTCTTCATGGCTGAGCTTCTCGGATTCTATCCGGGCTTCTTCAGCCTCCTGGGTTTTGCGGCGATCGATTGCGGCCTGCTTTTCGGCTTCGTATTTTTCCTTGCCGGATATTTGCCGTGGGGCATCGCCAGTCTGCCTCAAACTTGTACCCGCGGATCGTAGCCGCCGGGTTGGCTTTTCTTCTTTAATTTCAAGTTCCCCCACTTGTGGGGGTAAGGGGGTAAGGTCTTTATGACCTCTGACTTCTGACATAGCATCGTCCGGGCATAGCTCGGGCATATGCTCGGGCATTGCTCCTGCATCTGCGACCGCATCCCATTTAGCTTGAGCCGCCCGCCTCGCATGTTCGCTCTTTTTACCTGCATATTGCAGTTCTTTTTCCATTCGCTTATTGATTAGAAAGCCGTCCGACTCTTCAAAAAATTCCATCAAAGTGGGAAAATATTTGTTAAATTTAAATCGAGAAAGTTTGCAAATATTTTTCAATTTACTCGGGTCTTTTTTCAAAAATCCTTTACGCCAGTAGTGCATCAGGAGCAGAAGATAGGCTCCGTGTTCCTCCGTGGAGAGGTGGTCGGTATCGGACTGGTAGTCGCCTACAAAGAAACGGAAAAAGGGGAATTCAGCCATTTAGCACCTCCTTATCGAATAGCGACACTGGCTGCTCTGGCCTACGCCATCCAACTACATAGACGCCCGGCAATTTACAGACAGCCAGACACGCAGCATTGGCTTTTCCATAAGCGATCAACACTGAGGCCGCGCCTGGGTTCGGTCCAATGCTGCCGTCGTGCCGGTGGAAGCTCAACCGCCCCTTGAGGAATAGCAGAGCGTCGGCCCGGGACCATACGTGATCGAAGAATGTTTTCGTCTCGGTTCGTGCATAAATCAGCGCAATACCGTTACCGTGATCTGCGAGTCTTGCCAGCCACTTCCCGGTCTCATTGCCGTAGGGCGGGTTTAACCACACACGGCCTTCCCAGGGGCGCGACAACCCGTCATCCTCGATCGTGAAGTGGTGTGCAGCCGTTTCCCAAGGTCTTTTAACCGGCGCACACGGATCCAAGTCGAAAGGTCTTAGGGCGTCAATGATGGCTGGGGGTGTGAGCCACTCGTCTGTGCCGCCGCTGTGACTCGCAGGCTCGTGACTGGCCAAGCCGCTCACTTATCCACACCCCCACAAAAGTTATCCACAGCAAAAAAAGTGACGCCGAAGCGTCCTGTTGGTTGGGATTCCCGGTCCCGGTATGCGGTTGTGGTCGAGCAGAGGGTTAGGGTCACTCGTGTGCCTCCAAAAATGACAGCTGATCTTCCCTCTCGTCAATAGGCGCCGTCTTCGCCTTTTGAACCGGCGTGCTCCTGACGACACCAACTCGCCCGGTCTGAGCCTCTACCGCCTTCAGGAATCGTTTATAGTCCGCGAACCCGCCGTCTCGAAGGATGGCAGCACACGCATCAACCACAGGCTGACCGTCTGGGGTGACCATGTCGATGATCCCGGGGACATTCTCGAAGATCATTGTCTTGGGTCGGATTTCACAGACGAGGCGCATAAACTCGAAGACCAAACTGTTGCGAGGATCCATAACATTTCTGTGACCGGCCCGGCTGAATCCCTGGCAAGGCGGTCCGCCCACGATGCAGTCGAGTTCCTCCTGCTCCATTCCGATTGCGTCCAGAATCTCAGCGCCTGATATATGGCGCACATCCCCCATGAAAAAATGAGATACTCCGGGTTGCTCCGGGTAATGGTTGATCCAGCCGCTGCCGGCTACCGTGGGGGTGGCGAAACCATGCTTCGCGGCGTCTGGTGCAAGTGCCTTGTCGCGTTGATTGCGGTACCGTTCCTTTGCTTTTTCTTCGCGCTCTAGATATTTATTGAACTTTTCCTTGTCTGATTCGTCGATGAAGTGAACATCATGTTGCCCCCAGCGGCACAAATTGACCATGTAGGTTTCTGCCGCAGCGGAATCCCATTCAAGCGCGGCAACAACCTCAAACCCTCCCTGGATCATCCCGAGCGAGAAACCACCGCAGCCAGCAAACAGATCGATGCAGGTCGGCCGCCTCATTCGCTTAATCTCAGCAGTTGCCACGTCCTCAGAGACGAGCAGACCGCTTGGCATCTGGACTAGGCCGTCGTCTTCGAGGTTGAGGAGGCCGAAGGTCAAGCCTGGCCCCCGTCCGCCTTCAGCGACCGCTTCGCGCGCAGCCCCCGGTATTGAACTACAACCATTCTTGCCGGTACGCGATGACTTAAGAAGTCGCCTTTATAAACTGCAAAATAGCCGACCACCGCCATCTCTCCAGGCTCCTCGTAATAGGCAATCCGTGTCGTACCAGTGCAGTCGTCCACCGAGAAATTTGAAGCGTCCTCGAAGCAAATAGATTGGATTGTCCGTTCGTCTTCTCGCATTTTTGGGATGTAGATATCCATCTATCCCGTTGCCGGGTCTACGTTCTCAGGTACGCTGCTCATGTGGTCTCCTTGTTCTTAGTGAATGCTTGTATCGCCAGCCAGCGGCCACGATCATTTGATCTGCGCCCATGATCTCTTTTGCGACGCTCCCGCCGATAAAGTTCTTGCTGAATCCTCCGGCGGTCCCAATCGCTACTATATTTTCTGCGCTCAATGCTGAGCGTGTAATAAGGATCAAACTCGACCTCGACGCCGATGCCCCGCTCACAATGCGGGCATTCGATCTCGAAGCTGGTTGAGTCGTCCATTTCGTAGTGGTTCTCTTCAATCTCTTTTCCGCAATCGGGGTAAGGACACGCTCCGTTCATATCTCCCTCGCCATCTGGTTTATCTCCATGCGCGCTGCCTTTCTGGCGATTTTACAAATGCGGCAGACATCGTCCCGGTCGGCAAAAGCCTCCCTCACTGACTTGGCATAGCTCTTATCATCCGTCTGGCCAATGAGGCCCGGGTCGCGAACATCCGCCAGCAGCTCGCAGTACGTATCGCGGTTACAACTCACGCCATCACCACCTCCGCCGAAGAGCCTTCCGGGCCCTTGCTACATTCGATCCGCGCCGGGAATACCTCGCGTAGATCCTCATGGTGGGAAATCAGCAGGATGGTCGAAAACGTCTCACTGAGGATCTGCAGCAGTTCGACCAGTTTGGCGCGGCCTTCCTCGTCCAGGCCCTCAGGCTCGTCGAGGATGAGCGTCTCGATATGTGCGCCGGCACGTCGCGCCAGGAGCTTCGAGAGCGCCACTCTGAGCGCCACGTTTACCCTGTACGCCTCGCCTCCGCTATACGTCTCATACGGCCGGTCGAAGCCGTCCTCGATGATCTTCACGTCCAGCGTCTCCGCTATCCGATCGGAGCTCTTTAACGCCTTCTGTGTTTCAAGTTTCACCTCGAGGCCGGTACCCAGCCTCGTCAGGATGTCGTTGGCGATGTCTTCGACTTCCGAGATGGCCGCATCGATGATGAGCGCGGGGATCCCGTCCTTGCCGAAGGCCTCGACCAGGTACCGCCATGTGGCCGCGGTGGCATGGAGTTCGTCCTGGCGTTTGCGATCATCGGCTGATTCATCTGCGAGTTTCTTCAACCGTTCGATCTCCGCCTCGAGGCGGGTGACACTGGCGTTTGCATCATCGAGGTCTTTCCGAGCGTTCCGGGTTTTCTGGATGATTTCTTCGGCAGCGGCCTCTGACTCGTTGGCCTTCTTGAGGTCATCAGCCATCGCCAGCAACTGCTCTTCGATTTTCTCGCGTTTGATCTTCCAGGATTCCCGGTGGCTGGCGAAACCGTCTATTTCACTCTGGATCTCGATGATGCGAGTTGCAGCACCCCGCGCTTCAGCTAACCTGGTCTCGATGCCGTTCATACCCTCGAGTTCACGCTTCATGCCGTCGTGGGCGCCCTGATCGTATTCGATAGTGGGCAGTTGGTCGGCCTGTTCCACCAGCTTTGCGAGTGGTTCATTCCCTTGCTCGACTTTCAGGTCAAGGCTCGCCAGCTTCTGTGAAAGTTCCTGCACCAGAGCATTGCCCTTTTGCCGCTCCACTTCATAGACCTTGCCGGTTTCTACGAGCGCCTGGTCTTTTATTTCCTGCTTACAGATGGGGCAGTTATGAGCGGTCTCGGTGCTCAGCTCCACCAGCTTTGCTTCAACCACTGCCAGGTCTTTGTCGACCTTGTCGGCCTCTCTTTGCGTATTCGACCGCTCGGTTACGAAGACGTCGACGACAGCTTTTACCTCCTGGTATTGTGATCGCAGCTCGAGGCGCTTCTGGTTCGTTTCGTTCCAGCGGTTGGCCGTCTCTTCGAGATCTGCAATCGTCTGGACCAGCTGATCTCTTCTTTCCATCTTCTGATCGAGCTCTTCAGCGGAATCAGCGAGGGCCTGTTGGCTTTTAATGGTCACATTCCGGGACGAGATCTTGCCGTCCATCTCGTCATCGATGTTGATAGCGGCCTGCTTCTGCTTTTTGAGATCCTCATGGTGGATCCGCAATTCCAGAAATCGCTTCTCTTCTTCGAAAAGCTTCTCTTTCTCGGTCTCGAGCTTTTTGACGCCATATTCATAGGTTTGAGCCTTGTCGCGTGCGGCCCTCAGATCGACGACCGCTTGGCCCTTGCGCTCGAGCTCGCCGTCGATGTACACCAGGGCACCGCGCACTTTTGTAATATCATCCTCGATCGCGCGTAGACGTTTCTTCGCGGCGTCCTGTAACCGTTTCCAAATCTCGAGGTTGAGGATGCTGGCGAACACTCCCTTACGTTCGGTAGGCTTAGCGCGGGTGAAGGCATCAGCGTCGCCCTGGCTGATCCAGGCGGACTTTAAAAACCCGTCCTGGTCGAGGCACAAGGTCTCGTTTATGCGCTGCTGTGTCTGTGCGATCGTGTCGCCGGTTAGCGTTTCCCACTTGTCACCGTTCTTGAGGGCGAACTCGAGCGTGTGTTTGGATTTAATCGTGCGGATGACTCGATAGGTATTACCGATGAGCGCAAATATAAATTCCACCCGGGCTTCCGTCTCACCGCGACGAATATAGTCGTCCAGCGATAGCCCGGGCTCGGCTCCGAAGAGGCCGAATAGCATAGCCTTAAGGACTGAGCTCTTGCCAGCGCCGTTCTCGCCGCACAGGGTAGCTAACTGGATCCCGCTCATTGGTATCTCGAGCTCGGGGTAGCTGCGGAAGTTCCTGGCCGTCAAGTTCTGCGGCTTCATGAGGCCACCTCCTCGAGGTCAAAGTTTGAACAAGCAGGCACGTTGCCGGGGTAGTCACAATCAGCTTGCTTGCCGCATTCTGAGCAGAGGCTGTCTGTCCAAAGTGGAGCGTATTTTTGGCTGGCGTAGCTCATGACGCCACCTCCGCGATTATTTTTTCACAGGCGGTCTTTATAACGTCCTGGACATCCGCGTCGGTACCGCGGTTTGTCATGTACCTAACGAGCGCTTCAACCGGCCCCATTGCCTCGGTCATTTCTGAATCCCGCACGTTTGTCTCACGCTCGATCTCCAGCTCGATCGGCATTACTTTACTGGCGCCCTGTGCATAGATCTGCTTTGCGAGCGCTGCGCGGTCGAACTGGCGGGCCTCATCCTCGGTCATCTTGCCCTGGACCCGGACAACCGCATCTGTAACGTCGGCGCCGGGGATCCCGCCGTATTCCAGCTTCATGGTGACGAAGCGGCGGGCGGGGGTAGGGATACAGCTGGCGTCGACTCCGCCGGGGAGATGCTTTCCGAATTCCCATAGGGTGTAGCTTTTATGGTCGTTCTCTTCGCCGAAATCAATACGCTCCGGTGAACCGGGATATCTGCAAAGCGGTGACCCTCCACCGCCAACGAACTGCGGCTTGTGGATATGCCCCAGCATGATGGCGTCTAAGCCCATCGCTTGAAGCTCGTGCAGCGGCAGTACCGGCTCGTCAAAGAAGTTGGTCATCATGTCCGTAGACGTGGTAGCGCCTGAAACGCTGTGGTGGGCCACAAGGATCTTCGGGCCCCCGCCGTCAATCATCTGCGCCCGGAGGCCGCGCGCGATCTCCATGAGCTTCTGAGTCATCAGTCCGTTGACCTGGTCGCGGGTGAGATCCTTATATTCATCCTTGGCCAGCAGGGATGAGCGGGAGACTGAGGGCAGCGTGGCGACTTGAGGCATGTTCCTGCCCTCGTAAGTGACCTCCGGGCCTGAGGCCCAGTACAGCTCTGGTCTCGTGCTGACAAAGACGCGAGAACTGGCGAATATCTCCATCGCTGTGGCCTTGCCCGCCGCCGCCGGCAGGTCGTGGTTGCCGGTAACAAGAAGTACGGGGATCCCCGCAGCTGCGAGTATGTCCAGTCCGGCCTTGAAAGCTCTATAGGCCGTCGGACTGGGGTTCCTGGTCTTAGCCAGGTCCCCGGCAAAAACGAACAGATCGACCTTGCGCTCGACCGCGTCCTTGCATATCCACAGCCAAGTACTAGCGAAATCCGTGAAGCGGCTGTTGAGCCCGTCGGGGCCGTCTGTGCCGTGGCTGTGGCCAGAGTCCAGGTGCAAGTCGGCTGTGTGCGCTATTTTGAGGCTAGAAGGGTATGTCACTGTCATCACCCGCCTCCGGTGCATCGATGATCTCGACCTCGGCTATTTCACCAGTCTGCTGATCTACTGCATGTGGCTGATGAGCAGGACCTGGCTGCTGCGGGTACATATCACTTGCTGCCGCGTTGCCGGATTCCAGAAAACGATTCTTCACCTGTGGATCCGAATAGTCAGGCAGGAAGTCGATTCTCGGAATGGCCAGGGGCTTCGCGAAAGACGCCTTCGGATACGTCTGATTCATTGCCAGCGCCTTGCGAATAACCCTGTTAAACGCCTTGCTTTCGCACATGGAAGCAGCGTGCTTGCGGATCCTCAGCTTCTCAGACTTGATATACGCCTGTTTGTGGATGTCGCTATTCCAGTCCTTGGCGTTGGCGCGTTCCTCGGACTCCTGGTATTCGACATCCAGAATCACTTCTTTGGTCGAACTGAACTCTTTCCACGTTCCATCCGGCTTTTGCATGGCGCCCACTGCCGTAAACATGTAACTGTCCGGGCCAGCTTTGACCCAGACACATTTCTCAGTTACCCATCGCAGACCAGCAGCGTCGGAAATGCGCTCAAGCGCCGGTTTTTTCGGGGCATACTCCCCGTTTTTCTCCTGGTAGCAATCGCGTTCGACATCAATGCTTACCAGCTCGACTCGGGCGATATGATAGGGGCTGATCTGCCGGATATACGATGTAGGAAATAGCACGACGTTACCGGCCTGTTGGTACTTCTGAAGCGTTACCAACCCCTCACCGGTCTCTTCATTTTTCCGGACTTCCAGATCCTTCTCGGGGGGCTCAGTGATGGCTGGCTCTGGTGCTAGCGCGGCCGCAGTCGCCTGACCGTGAACCGCCACACTCTTGATGTTGTTGTACTTTCCGTCCGGAGTGACCGTGTAGGTGACTAATATCGGCCGGCCGGACTGATGTGCCAGGGCAAGATCTGCGCCATCGGTCTCTGAAAACGTGGAATACCATTCACCGTTCAGCTGGACGCTATGATTCTCCCAGGACGAGCCATCCTTTTTTGTGCCGCTCTTGGGTTTATAGTCTTCGATAACACCCGAGACCGAGGGCAACTGTTGCTCGGTGGCGCCGGTCATGATCTCGCGCCCCCGCGGAACTGCCCTGCTGCTACGCGGTTGATCGAAACCGCTGTGTTAAAGAGATCATCCGCGAAACTCTGGCTGGCGGTTGACGGGTCATGGAGAATCTGGAGGTAGCCGCGGGCGATCGCTTCAAACACCGCCGCCTTATACACAAGCCAGCTGTGATCATCTTCAGCCAGTACCGCCAGCTCTGGTTCATTGCAGTTGCGGATCTCATCACGAAACTCTTCTTCAGTGGTCTTCTCAAGCAAATGGCGGAGCTCTGGCGAGCTGATCGTCACCTGCCTGCATTTATCTGTTGATTCAATGAGTGCCATTCTGATATCATCCTTCTGGTTGTTGTTATGGGGACCCGGCCCCGCTATAGCGCCGGGCCCCTGAGATTCATTCCTTTTGCTTTGCTAAGATATGTGTTCACCTCCTCTCCGCGTGTAATCTTTTGTGAGCCAGGCGCATAAAATGTGCCGGTTGTTATATGCGGTCCTGGCGAAACACTTCATCTGAAGCCGTTCAACCTTTTCCTCCCAAAGCTGCTTCTTCAGTTCAATCTGGGCCAGCCCGGCAATCACCTGTTGAGGCGTCGGGTTTACCATTTTCATGCCGAATTCAGGAAGCCTCACACTGCCTCCTGGTCGAATAAAGTCGCCGGCCCGAATTCCCGATCGATCGCGCTCTTGTAGCCATCCACGGCTCTGCGCAGCGGGTCAAACAGCGTGGTGATAAAGTCGTATCCTTCGAGGGCTTCTTCTCGGGTCTTTGGTATGAAATAGCCGGAGGGTCCCGAGCCGATCAGATATCCATGGCTACGGAGATAATTCACGGTTTCGCGCACACGCTTGGTCTGCTTGACCCCGCAGCGCGTTGCGAGGTCCATCCCGGAGATAGGCGTCTTTCCTTGTACCGTCGCCAGCTTCAGTTGCCGAAGGAGCTGCTCCGGCGGGATTTGGTGGCGCTCGCTCACAGAGGCCACGTCGCGAGTGTACTTATAGCGATCGCCGCGAAGACCCCCAGGACTGCCACGCCGAACCAGAGAACGATCTGGTTGTGGAGTTCCTTCTGGCGGTGCTCAAGGTAGCGTATGTAAGCCCAGGACGGCTCGCGTTTTGGTACCTGTTCCATCGTTCTGCGGGCGCTCGAGGATGAAGCCATGTGCCGTTTGTTACTTTGGGTGTTGTGAAATCCTTCCAAAACGGGTATCCTTTCTGTGTCTAGGCGGGAGAACCGGGACGTCAAAAACCTCGGTTCTTCTGCTTTTTTTGCTTCCGTTGTCTAGGCGGTTAAATATTCAATTGTAGGCTCTAAACTCTCGACTCCTCCTTTAGGCTGCCGGTGTAGCTCAGGCGGTAGAGCAGCTGATTTGTAATCAGCAGGCCACGGGTTCGAATCCTGTCACCGGCTCCAGTCTCCTTCTTCAAACCATCTCCCCGCGAAATCCGGAATCAGCTTTCGGTTATATTCATGACCACAAAAAGTATGATTTATCTTGCCCTGAAACTATAGACAAAAGGTTTTATTTACAGTAATCTAAATGCCCATTTATTCAAATGGGGCGGATTATCGGGGAAGGGGATTTGGGTGAAAAAGGTTTATCTCACAGCGGTATTATTTCTTGCGGTAATATTCCTGATTGCTTTTTGCGGGACTGCATGGGCTGGGTACACGACTACCAAGCTTACTAACAACAGCAATCCATACGATGACTCTTATCCCCAGATAAACAACAGTGGCCAGGTGGTCTGGCAGGGATGGGACGGCGCCGACTACGAGATCTTCCTCTATAGCGGCGGCGTCACCACGCAACTCACCTTCAACAGCTATGCTGATGCGCATCCTCTGATAAACGCCAGCGGCCAGGTGGTCTGGACTGGAAAGGGCCCCGATGGCGCCGACGAGGAGATCTTCCTCTACAGTGGTGGCGCAACTTCCCAGCTCACCAGCAACAGCTTCAATGACGTGAGTCCACAGATAAACGCCAGCGGCCAGGTGGCCTGGTACGGATCTGGACCCGATGGCACCGACGGCGAGATATTCCTCTATGGTGGTGGCGTGACAATCCAGATCACCAGCAACAGCTACGACGACTTTTCGCCACAGATAAACGCCAGCGGCCAGATGGTCTGGACTGGAAATGGCCCCTTTTATGGCACCGACGGTGAGATATACCTCTACAGTGGTGGCGTGACCACCGCGCTCACCAGCAACAATACCTCAGAAGGTAGTCCCCGGATAAACGACAGCGGCCAGGTAGCCTGGCAATTCCACGATGGCATCGACGATGAGATTTACCTATACAGCGGCGGTCTTGAGGGGCAAATCACTTTCAACAGCCACTATGACCAGCTTTACAAGATAAGCAACAGCGGCCAGGTTTATTTTGGTGGGAATGGGCTCTACGTCTATAGCGGCGGTTTTAATGGGCAATATACCCAGCTTATGGCGACCTCATATTGGGTTCAGATAAACGAAGGCGGCCAGATGGTTTGGGAAAAACAAGGCACGTATATCTATGACCAGGACTGGGATATCCACCTCTTCAGTGGGGGCGTCGCCACCAATCTCAGCAATAATTACACTAACGATTATTCACCCCAGATTAACGACAGCGGCCAGGTAGTCTGGTATGGCTATGACGGCACCGACTACGAGATCTTCCTGGCCAGCCCATGCACGGAAGGAAGACCCGAGCTATCACTTTCAAAAGCAAACGTATACTGGGCAAGTTACGCCGACTATCTGGTTGGCAAGCTCATCGTTAATTGGAGAATCACGAACACCGGAAGCATTCCTGCATACAATGTAAATGTCACCAGCAGCACGAATACCAATGGAGTGACTATCAACGAACCTCTTCCAATAATCTTCGGAAACATCTTCGAAGCAGGTTCCGGCCAGGACATTAAAGAAGTTGGCTGGGTACATAACATTCCCGCCGGAGTCGGAAGCTGGCAAAGTACTCTTACCGGAACCGCCCAGGATGCGTGCGGGACGACTTATACATATCCTTAGAAAGGTTTAAATTGAAGGATATACAAGGCCGCCGACCAGGCGGCCTTTCTTTTTCCCCGCTTTACATTCCTCTCCCGGGGTATATAAAAACTACATGCATTTCCTTGGGCCCGCTGCCCGAAAGTGGGTTCATCCAGTCCTGAGGGGGAGATCACAATGGTGGTCAAAGATATAGTCGAAAAGACAGTTGAATTTGAAAAGGGAATCACAAAATGGCAGGAGGTCGAGGACGACACGATTGCCTCATGTGACAGGATCATTCGTGGCACGGATAACGAGCTGGTCAAAACCATCGCTGGTATTATTCTGGCTGACTCGTCCAGGCATAAACATGTGCTCGGTGTGATCAACGACACTTTGAACGGTACCGTTACCCTCACTCCGGAAGACCTTGGCCAGATATCCGAGCTGCTCGATACCCATCTCGAGATCGAGAAGCAGTCGATTGATATGGCCATGACGCAGTACGAGAACAGCCGCAATTTCGTGGTGCGCCATCTACTCACATATCTTCTTGAGGATGAGAAGAAGCACTACAAGATGTTGAGTCAGCTCAATGACTTCAAGAAGCATCTGTATCCTTATGCTTAAGGGCTGATTTGAGCTTCGAGGCACACAGGACACATCGCAACTTGTCAAAACCCCTGGCTTGAATTCAAATCAGCAGGCCAGGGGTCGAACGCCGTTACTGGCCCCAGAATTACACCCCGCTTAGTTTGACATCAGAACGAATTGCGTAATCCACGCCGAATCCGGCGCTCCGCGATTTTGCCGTTCACCATCATTATATGCTAAGTTGGAAAAGTCATACTTGTATGACTTTTCCAGTACATCTGGAAGAATTTCCAATGGGAAAGGTGCAGGCAATGAATCCTAACATGAACATTACCTTTTTTGGCTCGTCCACAATCGGGGAGAAGGGCCAGGTCGTGATCCCGGTCGAGGGGCGTCAGAAACTCGACATGAATCCCGGCGACAGGCTTCTGTTCATGGGTGATCTCGACAAGGGAGTGCTCATGGTCGCCAAGTCGGATGTCTTCGAGAATCTGATGAGCGACCTGCAGGCCAATTTCCAGTCGATGCGCGAACAGATCAAAAAGAAAAGATAAGGGGAGAAGAATGCTGGCAAGGATTGCTCTATTTTCTTACAGGAAACGCTGGCTGGTGCTGCTCTTCTGGGTGGCGATGCTCGCGGGAATGACATATTGGGTCAATTCAGCGGGAAGCGCCTTCTCCATGGACTTCAAGGTTCCCGAATCGGACGCGCAGGATGCTTTCGAGCTGCTGCAGACACGCTTTCCGTCACAATCGGGCGCGACCGGGGACCTGGTCTTCAAATCCACGGCCGACCTTAAGGACCCCGCCGTCCGTGAGACTGTCGAAAGCGTAATCAAAAGGATAGAGCGGGTACCACATGTCGTCGGAGTAGTCAGCCCGTATTCTCCCGAGGGCGCCGCGCAGACAAGTCCGGATGGACACATTGCGCGGGCTGTCATCCGGTTCGATGAGAACAACCAGGTGATGGAGGAGGACAAGGTCACTACCGGCGCCATCAGGAACATCGTCACCGGCCAGGGCAGCGATGGCATCCAGTTCGAGCTGGGCGGGCAACTTTTCGCCGGTGAACCCGACATCGGCGCCGAGGGCGTGGGCCTTTCGGCGGCGGTTATCATCCTGCTGATCGCTTTCGGCTCGGTGCTGGCCATGGGGCTGCCTATTATCACCGCGCTTTTCGGTATCGGCATCGGCATCGCAGCCGTGACGATGATGAGCCACGTGATCACCCTGCCGGACTTCACCACCCAGCTGGCCTCGATGATCGGCATCGGCGTCGGCATCGACTACGCGCTCTTCATAGTGACCCGCTACCGTCAGGGGCTGGACGAGAAGCTCGGTCCCGAGCAGGCGACGATTACCGCTATCAATACCGCCGGGCGTTCCGTCATATTCGCGGGCCTCACGGTCGTGATATCGCTGCTGGGCATGGTCCTGATCAACATCAACTTCATTCAGGGTCTGGGCATCGGCGCGGCCACGGTCGTGGCGGTCACGATGCTTGCCTCCATAACCCTGCTGCCCGCGGTGCTCGGTTTTGTCGGGGAGAAGATCGACAGATTCAGGATTCCCGGCCTGGGCCGCAGGAGCGTCAAACCCGAAGAGCAGGGCAAATGGTACCGCTGGGGGAAGCTCCTGGAAAAGCACCCATGGTGGGGGTTCCTGCTGGGATTATCGATACTTATGGTGCTGGCGATGCCGGTGCTGGGCATACGCCTCGGCTCATCTGACGCCAGCGCCAGGCCGACCAGCGACACCACGCGGCGGGCATATGACCTTCAGGTAGAGGGTTTCGGCCCGGGTTCCAATGGCCCCCTTGTCCTGGCTTCGCAGATAGAGGGGCCGCAGGACATGGCCGTATTGCAGAAAGTCCAGGAAGCAGTCAGTAATGACGCTGGTGTGGCCCGGACGACCCCGGCTTTTCCTAACCCGGAGATGAGCGCGGCCATCATCCAGGTCATCCCTACTACGTCGCCCCAGGACGAGGGAACCGTGGAGCTTATCCATCGCCTGAGGGAAGATATACTGCCGGCTGCAACCGCCGGAAGTGACGTCGAGGTCCACGTCGGCGGCCTGACCGCCACATTCGATGACATTTCGGAAGTCATGAAGAACCGGCTGCCGCTTTTCATAGGCGCTGTTTTGTCGTTGAGCTTTTTCCTGATCATGATCGTCTTCCGGTCAGTTGTCATACCGGTCAAGGCCGTATTGCTGAACATGCTGTCGATAGGTGCGGCTTATGGCGTGCTGGTCGCGGTCTTCCAGTGGGGCTGGGGCGGGAACCTGCTAGGGCTGGGTTCGACGGGGCCGGTGGAGAGCTTTCTGCCGATGATGCTCTTCGCGATTATCTTCGGGCTGTCGATGGACTACGAGGTGTTCCTGCTATCCCGCGTCAAGGAGGAATACGATCTGAACGGGGACAATAACCTGTCGATCGTCCGCGGGCTGAGCCGTACCGCGCGAGTGATCACGGCCGCCGCCGCGATCATGATAACCGTGTTCGGGAGCTTCATGCTGGGCGATGAGCGCATCATCAAGGAATTCGGGTTCGGCCTGGCGGTGGCGGTGCTGATTGACGCCAGCATCGTGCGCCTGCTACTGGTGCCGGCGACCATGGAGATACTGGGGAAGGCGAACTGGTGGTTCCCGAAATGGCTCGAGTGGCTGCCAGCGCTGCATGTGGACGCGGTTGAAGCGGCGGCTAATGCTCCGGAAGATGATTAGCGGCGCGGCTCTGGCTACCACATCAGAACCGTGTTTAAATGTTCATAGTGCTGATCATGGCGGACCTCACAACCAACAATCCTGATAAACGCACGCAGCGTCGCGAGATGCAGCTGAAACGCCGATGCAGGCAGCGGCTCGTCTTCATCGCCGCCGCCGTTTCGATTATCCTCGTGATTGCGGCGGTCGTGGCAGCCCGGGCGATAAGCAGCGGGCAGGTCGAAAGTGGCAGCGGCATGAGCGAGGCGCTGGACGCTGACGCATCGACTGTTCTGGGGCCATCGCGCGCCGAAACGACTGGCACCGTCGAAGCTCCGCGCACCACGGCGGCAACCGCCAGCGGCGCGGCGCCGGTCGCCGCCGGCAGCAGCCTCGCAGGCAAAGTCATAGTTATCGACCCGGGCCATGCGTCCAATACCGATTCGGGCATGGAACCCGCCGGGCCCGGCTCATCCGAAACCAAGGTAAAAGACCCCGGGGGAACCAGCGGCGCCGCGACCGGCGTTCGCGAACCGGTTGTCACACTGGCGATCTCACGTAATCTCAAAACGCTCCTCGAGGCAAAAGGCGCGCGGGTCATCATGACGCGTGAGTCAGATGTCTTTAACGGCGGCAACCGCGAGCGGGCCCAGATAGCCAACCAGGCGGGCGCGCAGCTCTTCATAAGGATTCATTGTGACGGATCGACCAACAGCTCAACGAGCGGCGCCAGCACCCTGTATCCCGCGCTCATCCCCGGCTGGACCGATGACATATATAACCCGAGCTACAGGGCTGCCGCAGCGGTGCAGTCGGCGCTGGTAAATGATCTCGGCATTCCTGACCATGGGATAGTCGAGCGCAGCGACATGACCGGCTTCAACTGGGCGGATGTTCCCGCCATCCTTCCCGAAGTCGGTTTCATGAGCAATCCTGACGAGGACGTCAGGCTCAACTCGGCCGATTATCAGCTCAAGGTGGCGCAGGCGCTCGCCCGCGGCATCGAGGTTTACTTCGCCGGAAATTAATTAAAGGCCCGGGAGTAGAATGGCGAAATCCGGGGAATAAGATTCACAAACCTTCCCCGGTACCCCGGGGTAGTGATCCATGCCGACAGGCGAGAGCACAGGGAGCGCACTTGGACGCCGAGCTGCCCCTTTCCATCACAAAGCTTGAAGACAGCATGTTCGCCGACATCCTGGCGACCATAGGTGACGGCGTCAGCGTGCAGGACCGCAATTTCCGCGTGATATACGCCAATACCACTCTCAAAAAAATGTTCGGCGAAGACATCGTCGGCAAGTATTGCTACGAAGTCTATGAGCAGCGCGACAAGAGATGCGAAGGCTGCCCTGTCTACAAGACTTTTCAGGACGGTCTGATTCATCGAGCCGTGCGGCATGGCGTCGACATCCATGGAGATCATTTGACTGTTGAGATCATATCCTCTCCTATCTGCAACAGCGCTGATGAAGTCGTGGCTGGGGTCGAAGTTGCCAGGGATGTCACGGAACAGCTGAAAGCCCAGAGTAAAATAATAGAAATAAGTGAAAAGCTTCTACGGCTGACAAGCGTGGCAAGAGAAATCTCCTCCGGTCTGGACCTCGGACGTATTTTGCGAAGGGTCGTGAAAA
>JBAZZU010000008.1:0-76670 GCA_041658605.1 Thermoleophilia bacterium
TGAAAGCGGAGCTGTTGAAACAGAGTGAAATATTGCAGACTGAGGGTAGTGCAATCGACGTAATGCTCGATTACCAGCCGGCGCTCGAGCTTCTTGGTTTTGAATCATTCCGCGCCGGCCAGAGCGAGGCGCTGGATGCGCTGTTTACTTCCGGAAGCCTTTTGCTCGTGGCACCTACCGGTGGCGGCAAGAGTCTCATCTACCAGCTGCCAGCCATCATGCTCTCCGGTACGACGCTGGTTATTTCCCCCCTGATTTCCCTTATGAACGACCAGGTTACCGCGCTGAGCGCGCGTGGAATCCCGGCCACCTATATCGCATCGACTCTCAAGCCCGACGAACAGCGCGACCGCCTCGAGCGGATGGCGCGCGGCGAGTACCGCATGGTCTACGCGGCGCCGGAACGGCTGTCGCTGCCTGGCTTCCGTCGCCTGGTCGAGGGCATGGACTGTCCTCTTATCGCTATCGATGAAGCCCACTGCATAAGCGAATGGGGGCATGATTTCAGGCCGGAATACATGCAGATCGGTGATCTGCTCAAACGGATGCCGGACGCGCGGGTACTGGCATGTACGGCAACAGCAACGCCTGTCGTGCGCGATGAGATAATCGCGCGGCTGGGGCTGGGCGTGGGAACGCCGCAGATCATAAGCGGCTTCGCGCGTCCGAACCTTGCCTTAAGCGCCCGCGAGGTCAGAAGCAAACGCGAACGAGACAGGCTTGTCGATTCGCTGCTTGCCGAAGCGCTGGGTCCTGACCGGATCGGTACCGCCATCGTATATGCGCCCACGCGCCGCGGGACGGAGGAAGAGGCCGAACGCCTGGCAAGGACCGGCGGCTGGAGCGCGCGGGCGTACCACGCCGGCCTGTCGGGAGCTGTTCGCGAGCGCGTGCAACGGGGTTTCTCCAACGGTAAATGCCAGGTCGTAGTGGCCACGAACGCTTTCGGCATGGGTATCGACCGGCCGGACGTACGCGCCGTCATCCATCTGGCGCCTCCGGGCTCGATAGAAGCGTACTACCAGGAAGTAGGACGCGCCGGGCGCGACGGGGAGGACTCCTCCTGCCTCATGCTCATCGGGTCCGGCGACATGCCGCTCAGGCGCCGCCTGATCGAGAGGGGCTCCGGCGCCGACGGGCCCCCCGAGCCTGAAGTGGTCCAACATAAATGGAACCTCTTTCTCGAGCTGATGCGCTGGGCGGAAGGCGGCAGCTGCCGCCATGACGCCATCCTGCGTTATTTCGGGGACGAAGAGGAGACGCTGTCCGGCTGCGGACGCTGCGACGTTTGTCTGGAGCTTGCAGGCAGCGGCGAGCAGGATCCGGAGACATTGAATATCACCGTGCGAAAAGCGCTCTCGGCTGTCGCCCGCATGAGCGGCCGCTTCGGCATCCAGGCCGCCGCCGGTCTATTGCGCGGAGATACGGGCGATGAACGACTGACGTGGTCGGGCCTTGATCAGACACCCACATTCGGCGCCCTGGGCGAGCGTTCACAGGAATGGCTGCTCAAACTCTTGCGCCGCTGCGTCACAGCCGGGCTTATCGATTTTACCGGCGGCAACCGGCCGCTCGTGGTTCTGACAGAAGAGGGCCGCGCCGTTATGCACGGTGAGCGGCCTGTAAGGATGCTGCTGCCTCCGGACAGGGAGCCCGGCATCGGTCCGGGCGCGTCCGGCGGAGGCGTCACGGGTCGCTCGGGAAAGACAGCCGCCGGAGAGGCACGCCGTGCGGCCGCCGCGGCCGACGATCTCAAACTCAGCGCCGACGCGCGCCTGATATTCGAGGCGCTGCGCCTTCATCGCCTGGAGCTTGCGCGCGCGGAAGCGGTTCCCCCGTATGTGATCGCCAGCGACCGGACGCTGCGTGATATCGCCAGGCTGAGGCCGGGTACGCTGGAC
The DNA here is from genome assembly GCA_041658605.1 of Thermoleophilia bacterium. GTDB lineage: Bacteria > Actinomycetota > Thermoleophilia > BMS3ABIN01 > BMS3ABIN01 > JBAZWE01. Next base: position 1,902 of record JBAZZU010000008.1, read on the forward strand.
GAACTTGAGCAGGCGCACGGTATCGGTCCCTCCCGGGCCGAGCGCTATGGCGCCGGGTTCCTGGATGTAGTCAACGCCGTTTAGACCGGCGATGTTTATCTGCCGGCAGGCTCTTTCCTCCATTCCCCCTACAGGATTATCACCGCTTTTTGTCGAATCTTCTCCTGATATGGCGCGGGTCGTCCCAGCTGTTTCCCGCGGCTTAAACCTGGAAGGGAGAAAGCTATGCAATTTTCAGGAGGACTGATAAACGGCGCGCTGGCTTCAGTGTATGGAGGGGCCAGTTTCGTATGTCTCTTTTATGCGAAGAATATGGATGCCCACATGACCATGCAGAAAATCTGTTATGTGCTGGCAGCCGTGGGCATAATGCTGGCGATCTACTGGCTGGCGACTAAGGAAGTCTTCGGAATCCCGATCCTGTTTATCGGCATGGTGCACGCGGGGCTCGCCAAGTGGGCTGAGCATGACGCCATGAACGTAGGCTGCACGGGACTCGCCGTGGTAACTCTGATACTGGCGGCGCTGATGCTGACCACCACCAGGCCGATGATGTCCAAGACCTAAAGCAGGGCACCGGGGCGCCGGCAACGGCGCCCCTTTTTAAACCCGTCGCCCGGCAGGGCGACACTATCTGGGAATATCGGGCCGTGTAAGTTGAACAGGCACGGCGGGGGGAGTAGAATCTTCCCGTCGTGTGGGTATGGGAGAACTCTTGAGCAAGTCTAACGCCAAAAACATTGGCGACTCGGCGGCAACCCCGCCGCCGGGTGGATTCGTTCACCTCCATGTTCACAGTGAATACTCGGTTCTGGACGGCGCCGTCCGCATTTCTTCACCTGAACCGAAAGACAAGAATGAAGAACCGAGGCCATCGCTGCTGAAGCGTTGCCAGGAACTCGGCATGAACGCCGTCGCGGTCACCGACCATGGAGTGATCTCCGGAGCAATAGAGCTCTATCAGGAAGCCACCAAGCTCGGAATCAAACCGATCATCGGTTTCGAGGCCTATGTCGTCGAAGACCGCAACGATAAATCAAAGGCGCGCGAAGACCGCTTTCACCTGACACTCCTGGCGAAGGACAATACCGGCTACCAGAACCTGGTGAAGATATCCTCCCGAGGTTTCCTCGAAGGCTACTACTATAAACCGCGCATCGACATGGACGTCCTGCGCGACCATTCGGACGGAATCATCGCGCTCACAGGCTGTCTTAACGGCCGGCTGTCGCATCTGCTCTTCTCCGGCGACAAGCAGGGCGCTGCGGAAGAAGTACGGATTTTGCAGGACATTTTTGGTGAAGACAACGTATATATCGAGATCCAGTACCAGGGCCTATCCGAGCAGGACAAGGTCAATCCGCTCATCAAGGAACTGGCGGCTGAGGTCGGCCGTCCCCTGGTCGCGACCAACGATGTTCACTACTTAAAACACGAGGACGCCTCTTCGCACGACGCGCTGCTTTGCATACAGACCGGCAGCACCCTGCTGGAAACCAACCGGCTCAAGTTCCAGGGCGACCAGTTCTATTTAAAGAGCGCCGAAGAGATGGCCCAGGCTTTTTCTGACGTTCCGGAGGCTCTGAGCAGCACCGTCGAGATCGCCGGGCGCTGTAACGTGAAGCTGGATTTCGGCAAACTCCTGATCCCCGGCTTTGATACTCCCGACGGAAGTGACGGCGACACCTACCTGCGCCGGCTTTGTGAGGAAGGGATGCAGCGGCGCTATCCCGACGGGGTGGCTGCCGAAATCCGTGAACGGCTTGAGTTCGAACTGGACACGATCAGGGACATGGGCTTCGCGTCCTACTTCCTCATTGTCTGGGATTTTGTCAAGTACGCCAGGGATAACGACATCGCGGTGGGTCCGGGGCGCGGCTCGGCCGCTGGCAGCCTGGTGTCCTTTTGCCTGAACATAACGGACATCGATCCCCTCAGGTATGACCTGCTTTTCGAACGTTTTCTGAACCCGGGCCGCAAGAGCATGCCCGATATCGATATCGATTTCTCCCCGGTTGACCGCGAGAAGGTGCTGGCCTATGTGACCGAGCGTTATGGGCGTGAGAACGTGGCCCAGATCATAACTTTCGGCACCATGGCCGCGCGCGCCGCCACGAGGGACGCCGGCCGGGTGATGGGTGTTCCCTACGGCGTGGTCGACAAGATTGCCAAGATGATCCCCGAAGGGCCCGGCATCACTCTGGATGCATGTCTAAAGCCTGGCCAGGAACTCAAGGCGGCTTATGACAGCGACCCACAGACACGGGAAGTGATCGATATCGCACGTCCGTTAGAAGGCCTGATCCGCCAGGATTCGATCCACGCTGCCGGCGTGGTCATCTCTGACAGGCCGCTGACCGAGTACATCCCGCTGCAGCAGAAAGGCGGCGATTCCGAGGTTGTCACACAGTTCACCATGAACCATGTCGAGAAACTCGGGCTCCTGAAGATGGATTTTCTGGGCCTGAGGAACCTCGACATCCTCAAGGCCGCGGTCAGGCTGATCAAGGACAGCCGCGGCATCGGGATAAACCTCTCCAGCCTGCCTCTGGACGACGACAGGACGTACGAGATGCTGCGCCTGGGGCAGAGCGATGGTGTCTTCCAGCTGGAAAGCTCGGGCATGAAGGATTCCCTGCGCGACGTCGGACCCACATGCTTCGAAGACATCATCGCCATGGTGGCGCTGTACAGGCCCGGGCCGATGGAGTACATACCTCTTTATGCCAGGAACAAGCGCAACCCCGACGGCGTCAAATACCTTGACCCGAGGCTCATTGAGATACTGAAACCCACAAACGGCGTGGCGATCTACCAGGAGCAGCTGATGGAGATCGCCAAAAAGGTCGGCGGGTTGACCCCCGCCGAGGCGGACGATCTTCGCAAGTCGATCGGCAAGAAGAACAAGGCGCTGCTGGATACCTTAAAGAGCAAGTTCGTCGAGGGCTGCAGGGAGAACGAGGTCGCCTCCGCCGCGATCGAAAAGCTGTGGAAGTTAATGGAGGCCGCGGCCGGTTACTCGTTCAACAAATCCCATGCCGCCGCCTACGCGATGGTGGCATATCAGACCGCATGGCTGAAGGCTAACTACCCGGTGGAATACATGGCGGCGACGATCTCCAGCGTGATGTCCACCAAGGACAAGGTGCCGTTTTATGTTGATGTCTGCTCGCGCATGGGTATCGAGGTGCTGCCGCCGGACGTGAATGAGAGCGGCAGCGATTTCAGAGTGGTTGAGACGCGCATCAGGTTCGGACTGACGGCCGTGAAGAACGTCGGCGCGAAGGTGATCGAATCGATCATCGAGGCGCGCGCCCAGGACGGCCCGTTTGTTTCCGTTTTCGATTTCTGCCGCCGGGTCGATTCCCAGCAGTTGAAGAAGAACGCCCTGGAGAGCCTGATAAAATGCGGCGCCCTCGACTCCACCGCCGCGAGCCGGATGGGCATGCTCGATGTGATGGCCCAGGCGCTGGCGATGGGTTCACAGGCCCAGCAGGACAGCCTCATGGGACAGGGCTCGATCTTTGATCTGGGCCTCGAGGACGCCGACAGCCATGAAGTCACCGACCCCGATATCCCCGCCCACGAATACAGCTCGCAGGACCGCTCGAGGCTGGAGAAGGAGACGCTGGGGATATTCATCTCGGGCCACCCGCTCGTCGGCATGGAGTCAGAGATCGCCCGGTACGGCGCGAAGACAATCACCGATCTTCAGAACGTCAGGGACAGGAGCACGGTCACGGTGATCGGCATGATCGGCAAGATCAAGCGGCTGACTACCAAGAAGGGCGACCCCATGGCGTTCGTCAACCTGGAAGACCTGGCCAGCAGCGCCGAAATCGTCGTCTTCAGCGATCTATACAACAGCTGTAAGGATCTTCTGGTTGAAGATGATGTGATCGTCGTCAAGGGCCGCGCTGACCACAAGGGCGTCGATGAGGACGGCAACCGCGAGGTCAAGATAATCGCCAGCGAGATAAGCAGGTTCATACGGCGGGAGGGCGGGGGCGAGACGGGCGGCGAAGACGATGACGTCCAGCTTTTCCTGGACGTCAGCCATGATGGCTTCACGCCTGACCTGCTCGATGGCATGAAGAGCCTGTGCTGCAGTTACCCGGGCGTCGTGCCCGTGATCCTCAATATGGCGACCGCCGATGGTGTACGCAAGCTGAAACTGGCGCGGGAGTACCATGTAAGCCCCGCCGAGGAATTCCTCTCCCGCATGGAAGGCCTGCTGGGCGCGCGCAGCGTTAGCCTGGCGTCTGCCGCCCGGCCTCAAGCCTGAAAAACTTCGCCGCGCCTTGTCTGGAGGCTCCCGTTGTGATAGCTTCCCATCTTACTTGCAAGCAGAATTTTAAGGAGAAAACGTTGCCGACAGCCAAGGAAGCGCTTCAGGAACTTTTGGAGATGTCTTCGAGCGTCCGCCATGCCGTACTGGTGCGGGGCGCGGGCGATGTGCTTGCCAGCACCTTCGCCAACAGCGATTCTGAGGCAGGTATGGTCAGCATGGCCCGCGAGATCCTCGAGGCCGCGCGTGAGTCGGCGGGCGGGATGGACAGGGCGGCGCTCACCCAGCTTTTTGTGGAAGCGAAATCGGGATGTGTTTTTATCGTCACCGGCGAAAATGACACCTGGCTCGCGGCTACCACCGGGACCGATCCTACCGTCGGCCTCGTCCTTTATGACGCAAACACTGCTCTTAAAACCGCCCTTGAAGGTGAACTGGGCGCCGGGGGCTCCAAGTAGGAGAAGACTATGGCCAGGGGAAGATTCTTTTTTGGATTTATGCTCTCAGTGGCATCCGCGCTGGGATTGACGGTTCTTCTGCGCCGCATCAGGCGCCAGCCGCGTGTCGAGATGTACTTCGATGACGGTTCGATGCTGGCAATAAACAGCAAGACATCAGACGTCTCAGCCAGGATAACCGGCATGGCCGACGACCTTCTCAAGAAGGTTTTGTAGAAGCTCCGCCCTCACGGCTCCCCAGTTTTTCCAGTACGGATTCAGCAAGTTTTTTCGCAAGCGACATCGTGTTTTGAGGCGAGGGCGCTTCCCCATATCGTTTCTTTTCCACCATCTCGGAAAGAAGCCTGAACTCGGTAGTGTCCAGATAGTCGGAAACCCGTTCGGCGAAATCCCTGAGGGTCTCATCCGGACGCCGCGCCAGTCCCTTTTCATTCAGTCGCTCCGCCAGCCTGAAATAATTCGCGAGAACAGCCTCATCCAGGTATTCAGGGCTTAAAGACTCAAGCAGCGCACGGCGCCTTCTTCTTCCAAGGGTCAGCCTGCCGACCATCGCCCGCATCCCCGCAGCCAGGACTATTACTCCCAGCGCCACCACGCCCATCATCACGAGGGGCAGTGAACGGGTAAAGGAGACAGTCGCTCCGGCCGCGCTTCCCACGGCCGACATGGCGCTTCGCACTGGGCCGCTTCCGAGGGCGTTGCCCAGATAGGACATTATCCTGCCCGCGACCCAGTTGCCCTGGTCCTGGTTTGCCGGGGTCGGGACATCGAATCCCGGTGTGGGGTCGAACGGAGCCCAGCCGGCACCTCCGAAATAGACTTCGACCCAGGCATGGGCATTACTCTGCCTGATCTCCCAGAGGCCGGTGAAAGGATTGTAGTCGCCGCCACTGTAGCCGGTCACAACCCTTGCAGGGATGCCGATGCTTCTTGCCATCACGGCCATGGATGAGGAGAAATGCTCGCAATATCCGGCCTTCTCCTCAAAGAGGAAATAGGCGACAGCGTCCATATCTTCTGTTTGCGGCGCTACTCCCAGATCATACGTGTAGTTCTGTTTCAGGTAGCGCTCGATGGCGAGGACCTTGTCGTACCTGGTGTCGTACGGGTCCGTGATTCCACGTGTCAGGCTCGCGACCCTTTCCATGTCGGTTGAGGCCGGCAGCGACGTGTATTCATCATCGGCCTCGATATCGTTTGTTCTGGGAAAGCGCCGCAGCAATCCTGCCGAATACTCAGGCTTCTCCGAGACGACGGAGTACACGGTACCGTCTGTCAGCGGGTATGGGCTGCGGATGCCCGAGTATTTGTCCACCTTGATATGGTCGACGGGAAAGAAAAGGGAAACCGGCTTCCAGGCGGCAAAGATTATATTGGGCAGATCTCCCTCGACATAGAAACTCTGGACCGACATCTTTGTGGATGGCAGTGGATAGCCTGGCATATCCAGGTCGAAGGGCGGCTCATCGACCCTGATATCGCGCGTGTCATCGGAGCTCATCTCCCAGCCTTTGCCGTTATAGCGGTCGAACGCCATCCCCCGGTAATAGTCGTAGCTGTCGGACCGCACTTTTAGGATCACGTCATCGCTCAGGTTACCGCGCGACCGCAGGTCCATATAGGGATTGAAGCCATAATAGGAATTGGCATTGAACAGCGGCGGATTATCAAACGGGTTGCCGCCGTTTTGTGGATAGCCGGGGTTGACTATATCGTCGGAGAAGTCCGCAAGGACTTTCTGCAGGCTCGACAGCGGCATCATGTGCATTTTTGCCTGCGTAGTCTGGGGCATCATCAGCAGCAGGGGCACAGTCACCAGCATGCAGACCATCCAGACGATGGCCGCGTAGGAAATCACATACATCGGTCTGACGGGCGCGATGTTCTCAGTGCGCATCGACTCCTCGGACAGGTGAAAATAGATGAGAGTGACCACGGCGGTGATACTGAAGATAACCAGTCCCGCGACATAGAGCATGCCTGTCGAGAGGACTGCTCCCGCCGCCACCAGCGTCAAGCCGCTGGCCAGCGAGAACTTCAGATCCTTGCGTGCCGGCAGGTCGAACGAATGGAGCACCTGCAGCCAGAGCAAAAGCTCGATGAGCGGCAGGCGGGTGTCGTAAAAACTTGTCAGCAGACGGCGCATGAACATTACCGCCGCAAGTATGACCAGGATAGAAAGAATCATTTTGATCGCGAGGTTCCGATTGTGCCGGCGTTTCCAGCTCAATGCAAAGCCAACCGCAGTCAGGGTGGGGATGGCAACCGAGGTCAGGACATCGTAGTAGCCCATGGCAAGGATGGTTATCTCGGCGGCAAGCACGCTCGCCAGTACGCTTAACCTCAGGGAGAGGCTCTCCTCGGGCACCCTTCTGGGGTTGATTGCGCTATAGAAATTTATAAATTTTCCAGGCATTCTGAAACCATGTCGGGTGAGGGAATGAGGAGAAAAAGCGAGCCCAGGGATTCAAGGCTGTCACCGAGGTCCCGCAGGGTGTCGTCGTCCATGAACCTGGAGGCTGAGCCATTTTCGGGATAGAAGCCCCTGCCATCCAGCATGATGATGATCGAATCGGGAAAACCCTGGAAGAATTCGCTCCTGTGCAGGCCGGCGTAAGCCGTATGGCTTGTCATGACAAGTACCGGTGTGGATTCAGGCCAGGGCAGGCCGGTGTGTGGAAGCTCAAGCGGGTGGCCGGCATCAGCGGTGACGCCCGCAAGCCACAGCATCGCCGGTTCCGGATTCTGCTCCAGGCCGCGGCTGGCGGCGTCGTCAAGTGTCGCTCCGATGGCGAAACGCCGGTTTTTCTGTGCTTCCCGCTGCACGAGTGAGGCCGTCAATGATACGGCGGTCTCAAATGAACTGTTTCTGCCCGTGCCGGCGTCGCCTTCCATGAAAGGATCGACTATGAATACCGGCGTTATCGCGGACTGCCTTGCATATTCAATAACGGCCAGTTTGTTGCTTCTTGCGCTGGTCCGCCAGTGTATCGACCTCGGGCTGTCTTCGGGGCGATAATCCCTGACACCCAGAAAGTCGCTGGTCGCGTGGCGGGTAGGTACTGAACTCGATACCATATAACCTGTGTCTTTCTTCCCCTCGCCCCAGTCGCCCCTCAGGGTCTGCCAGCGCGGATAGACGACCAGAGGGCTTTGAGTGTCAAACCGGCGGCGGCTCACGGCAAGTCCGATCGGCGCTCCACTTTCGGCCGCGACCCGCCCTCCCGCGTAGACTCCCCTTCTGATATCACGGAATTCCATGGAGAGGTCACTGTGTCCCCTGCATCCCAGAAATGGGAGCAGGGCGCTGGTCTCGGCTTCGCCGAAGGAGCAGTTGATCCGCAAAAAGAAACTGGGGAAGATCGAGTTGTTGTACAGCGTGAGCCTTGAATAAACGGTCTCACCCTGGGAAGCCGTTTCGGCGACTTCCTGTGAAACGCTTATCCTGCGGGTATTGATCCGCGTCAAAGCCATCGAAGCCAGCGGAAAACCTGTGAGCATCGCGACCAGAACATAGAGCCAGCCGGAGCCTATGTTCCAGGCGATCAGGTAGAGTACGGCCGCGGAGGTGAACCAGAAAACTGTCTTGCGCGTCGGCATGGTCAACCTTGCGGTCAGCCGCCGTTCAGACCGGAACGCGGCGCGATGAGATGATTGCCGAAACGATCCCGGCGGCGTCTTCTCCCCTGAGCGTCGTTCTCCTCTTGAGGACGATTCGATGTGCCAGGACCGGTGCGGCCGCAAGCTTCACGTCATCGGGGATAACGAACGACCTGCCGCTGGCAAAAGCCAGGCCCTGGCAGGTATGGACGAGTGAGATCGTCGCTCTGGGCGATGCGCCTATGACGACATCGGGGTGGTTGCGGGTGCCGGTGATGATGTCGAGCGCATAGTTGATGATATTGTCGGCTACCTTGATCTGTCTCACCGCGGCCTGGATAGCGGTTATCTGGACGGCATCGACGACCGGGCCGAGGGTTTCCAGAGGGTGGACCACCAGCTGCTCGCGCACCATCCTCTGTTCGCTGGCGCGATCTGGCAGCCCCAGTGACAGCGATACGATGAACCTGTCGGTCTGGTTCTCTGGCAAAGGGAAGGTGCCGTGGAGTTCGTATGGGTTCTGCGTGGCTATGACAAAAAACGGATCCGGCAGCCTGTGGGTTGTCCTGTCGATCGTCACCTGTTGCTCTTCCATGGCCTCAAGCAGTGCCGACTGGGTGCGCGGACTGGTGCGGTTGATCTCGTCGGCGAGGACTATGTTGGCAAAGAGCGGACCCGGTGACCAGTAAAAACGTTCTTCCTTCGGCGAGTAGACCGTGCTGCCGGTAATGTCAGAAGGCAGCAGGTCCGGGGTGAACTGGATGCGCGAGTAGCTGGCAGAAATCGATTTGGCGATACTTTTTGCCAGCGTCGTCTTGCCGACGCCGGGTATGTCCTCAAGCAGGACATGGCCACGGCTGATGAGGGCGGTCAGGACCAGATTGATGACATCGTCCTTGCCTACCATCACTCGACTGACGTTCTCGTGCAGCCTGGCATACAGTTCTGTCAGTTCGGCAAAGGACGGGCTGAGGCTTTTCTTTTCCAGCTGCGAATCTTCCTCGAGCTTGCGCGCAAGGTTGTTGGCCCAGTTTTCTTTCATGGTCGCCCCGTAATCGAAGTTAAAAACCGGCAAAATTCATTCCGGACAGCAATGAACCCGGAATGACCGCTCTTAAAACAGTATCGGACCAGAGGTTGATGGCATTAGGAGGCGCTGGTACGGTCCAATCGGTCTCACGGCTGCCGTGACTGTGTTATAAGATAGGTTTTACCGGACAGAATAAAAAAGCATCCGTATCGTTTTTCGAGGTAATCAGTATCGATAAACAGGTATCACTGGAGGATACGCTTGTTGCTGGAAAAGGCACTGGCTGAGAAGATTATCGCTGAAGCCCTCAACCGCGGCGGAGAATTCGCGGAGATCTACGCGGAACGTCATCTAAGCTCTTCCCTGAGTCTGGAAGACAGCCGCCTGGAGAGAAGTTCCAGTGGCCTGGATTCGGGGGCATCCATTCGAGTCACCAAAGGGCGCAATATCTCCTTTGTCTCAACGGACCGGCTTGACGAGGAATCATTGCTGAAAGCAGCGCGACTCGCGGCTGAAGGGTTCGCAAGCGGCGGCGCCACAGGCATAACCAGTCTGGCGCTTGTAAGTCCCCGGACGAGCAACCCCATCGAGATAGCTCCGTCAACTATCGGGACGTCGGAAAAAGCCGCCATGTTATATCGTGCCGACAAGGCCGCGCGCGAAACCGGATCTGAGGTCGTACAGGCCTCGGTGGGCTACAGTGACGACTTCAGCGAGATTCTTATTGCCAACTCCGAGGGCGACCTCGCTTGCGATGAGAGAACGAGGGTAAGGCTTATCGCCAGGGTTGTAGCGGCGCGCGACGGCATGATGCAGACCGGTTACGACAGCACCGGAGCCCATCGCGGCATGGAGCTCTTTAAGGAATACAGTCCGGACCTCGTCGGCAGGACAGCGGGAGAGAAGGCTCTGGTCATGCTGGACTCACGCCCCGCGCCCAGCGGCAGGATGACCGTCATAATGCACCGCGGTTTCGGCGGTGTCCTTTTTCATGAGGCCTGTGGCCACGGGCTCGAGGCGGATACCGTGGAAAAGGGAACCAGTGTATTTGCAGGTAAAATCGGTGAAAAGGTGGCGTCGGAGCATGTGACGCTCGTCGATGATGGCAGCATGCCAGGCGAGTGGGGCTCTAATTCCTTTGACGATGAGGGTGTTTCGACGCGGCGCAACGTGCTGATCGAGAAGGGCGTGCTCAGGGGCTTCATGTACGACAGGCTCAGGGCCCGCAACGCTTGCGCGGAGCTGACCGGCAACGGGCGGCGCCAGTCCTTCAGACATCCGCCCATTCCCCGCATGACTAATACCTTCATCCTTGGCGGTACGCACAGCCGTGATGAGATAATCGAGTCGACTAAAAAGGGTTTCTACGCGAAGACGCTTTCGGGGGGGCAGGTCGAACCGGCCACCGGCGATTTTGTCTTTGGCGTTTCGGAAGGTTACCTGGTCGAAAACGGCAGGATAACCACGCCGCTAAGGGGGGCGACGTTGATCGGAAACGGGCTGGTAGCCATGAATAATATCGATATGCTCGCGGATGATTTTGAGATGAACATCGGCGTTTGCGGCAAAGATGGTCAGGGTGTTCCGGCGGGTAGCGGGCAGCCGACGCTCAGGATTCTTGATATGACAGTCGGAGGTACCGAGGTATGACGCATGCTTGATATAGCCAGGAAAGCGCTCGATTACGCCTCCAGGCAGGGTGTTGACCAGTCTGAGGCTTTTGCCATGATCAGCAGCTCGCTGAAGGTAAAGGTATACCAGCAGGAAGTCGAGGAGCTTGCCAGCTCCACCGGAAGCGGTGTCGGAATCAGGGTATTCAAGGGCGATTCGGTCGGTTTCGCGTATACTTCAGACCTTTCGGCAGATAGCCTTGAACAGACGGCGAAGGCCGCCGCGGACAATGCCGCCGTGGCTGTAGCGGATGAATTCCTCGGGCTTCCCGAGCCCGCGTCCGATTTTCCAGAGCTTGAGCTGTATTCAGAGGGCCTTGCGGATTATCCGGTGGCGCAGAAGATCGAACTGGCCAAATCGGTGGAACGGGCCTCCCTGGAGCGGGACGCGCGAGTCTCGCAGGTGGAGTCGGCGACCTACGCGGAAGGGGAGGGGCTCGTGGCAATCGCCAATTCCCTCGGTTTTGGCCGCGAATACCGCGAGACGACCTGCTACGCGTTCGTGCAGGCGATTGCGGAGCAGCAGGGCGAGATGCAGACCGGGATGTCATTTACCACGGGAAGGGAACCGAGTCAACTTGACGGTGTCGCGTGCGGCCGTGAGGCGGCCGACCGGGCGGGGGCGTTGCTGGGCGCTTCGCAATGCCGGAGCATGAGTTGTCCCATCGTCACGGATCCTTTTGTGACTGCCAGCCTTCTGGGCGTTATTGCTTCAGCATTGACTGGCGAGTCGGCGCAGAAACAGCGTTCCATGTTTGCGGGTCTGGAAGGCGAAGCTGTTGCAAGCGGGGTTTTCAGACTTTCTGACGATGGTACACACCCGGACGGTTTATCAAGTGCCCCCTTCGATGGTGAGGGCGTTCCCACCAGGGAGACCGTTCTGATAAATAACGGTATTTTGCAGGGATATTTATATGACACATACACTGGCAGGAAGGGATCGCGGCCTTCCACCGGCAACGGTGTCCGCGGCTCGTATCGCACGATGCCGCACGTGGGGGCGACGAACCTGAGGTTGCTGGACGGCACGGCGTCATTTCAGGAGATGATCGCCGGGGTTGACCTGGGATTCTATGTGACGGACGTCAGCGGCATGCACTCGGGTGCGAATGCCGTCTCCGGCGATTTTTCAGTAGGCGCGACCGGCCGCCTGATTCGCGGAGGGCAGCTTGCAGAAGCCGTGCGCGAGGTGACGATCGCCGGCAACCTTTTGACCATGCTGAAGTCTGTACAGATCGTAGGAAATGACAATCGCTGGGTGCCTTTTGGGGGCAGCGTCCACGCGCCGTCCATGCTTATCGGTGAAATGACGGTAAGCGGAAAATAGAAAAAACGTTGGATTCCGCTTGTAAAGCGAAATTCCATCTGATAGTGTCCATAACCGCCAGCTACTCAAACCCAACAACCAGGAGGTATGGAAGTGGGGAAATCCGAGTTTATAAGTGCAGTTGCAGAAAAGTCCGATCTTAACAAAACCCAGGCCGCTGCTGCCGTCGACGCGTTTATCGATGTCGTCACCGAATCACTCAAGAATGGTGAAGAGGTACAGTTCACCGGTTTCGGTAAGTTCAGCGTCCAGCAGCGCGCTGCGCGAGAGGGAATCAACCCGCAGACGAAAGAGAAGATCCAGATCAAGGCGAGCAAGGTGCCGAAGTTCAGCGCCGGCAGCCAGCTCAAGGCAGCCGTAAAGAGATAGTTCACTGATGAAGATGTATTTCAGGGCCGCGGGCGTAAGCCGGCGGCCCTTTTTTTCTGCCGATTTCCATTATCCGTTACCTGGAAGAGTTCGATTTCCCCGTTGCGGATGAAATTGTCCAGGGAATTCCCTGAAAGGCAGCGCATCGTATCGCGACAGGTTTGAAAGCCCCTGTTGGAGGATAAAATCGGGCGACGGCTAATTTATAAATGGCTGTTTTCAACATGCAGCCATCATGTTCTGGCGCCGTATGAAAAAAATGGAAGGGGGAAGGAATGTGCAACCCGAACAGTCTGGCAAGGATGGAGCTGGATATTACGCCCCCGCAGATAAATATCACGTGGTGGCTGCTGGTGAAACGAATAACCGGCTTTTCACTCAGGCAGGTTTCATGGCGGTCGCTGTTTTCGCTTGAGGTCCCCCTTCTGGCGGTCCTCATGATGGCCCTGTCGGTCTCGATACTGGTAACCCCTGACTCTGTTTCAAGAATCGGATTTTTCAACGTCAGCTATCCCTCATTCTTCTTATGTCCTTTCCTGGAGCTCTCCGGTCTGCCCTGCCTGTTCTGCGGCATGACGCGCTCGTTCATGGCCATGGGCGGCATGGATGTCGGCCAGGCGTTCACTTTCCATCCGCTGGGACCTGTCTTCTATATTTTGACTATTGTGGCGGCGCTGGGCCTGTCGCTATCGCTTGCTTTTAAAAAACGGTTTGCTTTTTCACTGAGTCCGGCGATCTGGAAAACGCTGGCTGGTGTGACTGTGGCGGCAGTGTTGTCAGCCTGGCCGCTGAAGCTATATCTCTGGCACAAGACCGGGCTGCTATAGGCACCCGGCTTTTGCCGGGTTTGAAATAAGGAGAGTCTGTGTGAGGAGCGTGCCTGCCCTGCAGTTCGATATAGACCAGAAACTATCGACTGACTGGCAGACATCGTTCTGGACCGACTTCCTGCTGGTGCTCGTGACCTGCGGCATCTATGGGTTCTATATTTTCTACAAGCTGCTTGAGAGACGGCAGCAGCATTTTGAGCGCATGGTTTCCTTAAGATGGCATCTCATTGAATTCATCAGGGAAAAGGCGGCTTCATCGGGACGCAGGGACGAGTTCGCCGATGAGATGGCCGAGCTGGAACGTCTGCACGCGAAGGCGTCCGGGAAAGACCGCGAGGGTGACAAATCACCGGTCATCTGGCTGGTACTGGCAATAGTCGGATTCCTGCCGGCTACGTTCTACGCCATGAGCTTTCTTAACAGCGACTTTCATGAGCATGAAGTGGGTGAGATCCTCTTCCTGGACAGGGCTGGTGACATGATGTCAAGGCTGGGGATGAACCGGCCAAAGCCCGTGACCCCGGCGGTTCCAGACAGGAGTTTCCTGCTGCTTTTTCTGCTGATTATGGCGACCTTCGGTATTTATGGCATCTACTGGTGGTTCACGCTGATAAACGACCCGAATGAGCATTTCGATGGTCACGGAGCCTGGGAGGCATGGCTGAATGCAGAAATCACGGATGCCGTCGCATAGATAACCGCAAATAATTTTATTAAGGGACCAGGAAAATCTAACCAAGGAGGAAACATGGAAGGCAACGCTCCAACTCCACCACCGCCTCCCGCACCGCCGGTTATGCCACAGGGCGGAGGCTTTGTCAGGCAACCGTCGGAAAAGGCCGGTGGCCTGGCGATCGCCGCGCTGGTACTTACCATTGTAGGCCTTGTCTGTTGTTGCACGACCGTACCATCGATTGTCGGACTAGTGCTGGCTTTTGTGGAAAAAGGGAAAATAGCGAAGGGCGAATCTTCCCAAAAAGGCGCAGGAATGGTGAAGGCCGCAATAATCATGGGAATAATTGGCGTTGCCATCGGCGTGATTTATTGGGTAGTGAATATAATCCTGCAGATAATGGGAACATCATCCCAATATTTTTATTATAGCTCCTGATATACTTGCGGCATGATCGGCAGGACGTAAAAAAAATAGTCAGTTCTGACCTTGGATGCGAGCGTTTTTATTAAGTCATCATGAAACAGGAGGATCTTATGTATTGCAGAAATTGCGGGAAAGAAGTTGATGCAAACGCTGCCGTCTGCATGGAATGCGGCGCACAGCCAGCTAACGGCCAGGGCTTCTGCCAGAACTGTGGCGCCGAATCCGGACCGGGTGCTGTTGTATGTACCAAATGTGGTGTGCAGCTGCAGGTAGCCGCGCCGGCAGCACCCGGATATGCTTCCGGACAGGTCAGTGACAAATCCAAGATGGCGGCCGGTCTTCTGGGTGTATTTCTGGGAGCCTGGGGTGTGCACCGGTTCTACCTGGGATATACGGGCATCGGCATCGCCCAGATTGCCGTTACGATCGTCACATGCGGTGTTGGTGGCCTCTGGGGATTCATAGAGGGCATCCTGATCCTGACAGGTTCGATGAACACAGATTCCGACGGACTGCCACTGCAGGATTAAGTTAGACAGGGTTCAAGCCCGCTACGGACAATTGAAAAGAGGATGAATTCTGGACTGCGCCTCCCATCCGGGTGTCGCGGCAAGTGGGTATTGCCCGCGATGTCTCAGGGGTTGTTGCCCTGACTGCGAGACAGTCGCTCCCGATGGCGGGGCATGTTGCATAAAATGTCGCGAGTCAGGCATACCGTCTGAGGCAGGACAAGGCGGAACACCAGGAGTTATGGCGATAACTTCGCTGGTTCTGTCCCTTGTGAGCTTGTTCGGGTTTTGTTTTGTGCCTGCGGTCCTGTTGGCTGTTACCGGGGCGATCATGGGCTTTGTTGAGTTCGGCCGGATTAAAAAAGGAAGATCTCCCCGGAATGGGCGGAGTTTCGCCTTGGCGGGTGCGATTATCGGTGCTGCGATGACTGTCCTGATTTCTATTTTTGTGATCCTGATGTTTGTCGTCGCTGAATGAGATGATATTCATTGATTGTGGGGGTTATTGATGAATTCGGGCCTGTGCTGATGGGTAAGGTTAAAAGTATCAGGAAGAGAGTATTGATATGAGATGCAGAAATTGCGGCACGGTAGTTGATGAAAAAGCGGTTATTTGCGTGAATTGCGGCAGCCAGCCGGCGAGCGGGAGAGCTTTCTGTCAGAACTGTGGAGAAGCAACAGACCCCAATGCGGTTGTATGTGTCAAATGCGGCGTAAGCCTGGCGACATCATTGCCGGGCACTGCTTTCGCGCAAACCGCCCCGGGAGCCAAATCAAAAATGGCTGCAGGGATCATGGGAATCGTGGTTGGCGGGTTCGGTGTTCATAACTTTTACCTTGGAAACATCGGGAAGGCTGTCGCCCAGTTGTTGCTCATGGTTTTCGGCATAGTCCTTGCGTGTGTTTTCGTAGGATATTTCTTAATGATGGCGGCATGGATCTGGGGCCTGATCGAAGGCGTCATGATCCTCACCGGTTCGATAAATACCGACTCCGACGGCAACCCGCTCAAAGATTAGGAATGAATTAACGAGAGGCTGAATTTTGGACTGCGCCTCCCATCCGGGCGTCGCGGCAACCGGCATTTGCTCGCGATGCTTCAGGGGTTGTTGCCCCAGTTGTCTGACCATCGCTTCTGATGGCAGGTATTTTTGCGTCAATTGTGTCGTGATTGGACGGAATCCGCCAGCGATAGCAGATGGTTCTTCGATTGGCCCGCTGGCAATTGTATCCATGGTTCTTTCGCTCGTTGGAATTTCTGGAATCTGCTGCTTTCCGGGAATCGCCATGGCCATAAGCGGTTCAGTCATGGGGATCGTTGAACTGGGCAGGATTAGAAAAGGGCAATCGCCCGCGGGCGGCAGGGGCTTTGCCATTGCCGGCTGCATAATTGGAGCCGTCACCGTTTTTTTATACACGCTTTTTATCGTGTTCATGTTAGGGATCACCTTCATAGGGGCTATTTGACATGATTCTGCGAGTTCGCCATGTTTCACAAAATCATTATTTATGCTCTCGATGCGAACACACAGTTATGCAAAACTTTCAGAATGGGCACGAAACTGAATTCGGCGCCCTCCGTTGTTGAAGGCCTGGTATATTTTGGCAGCGATGACGGCAACCTTTACGCGTTTGATGGTCATACGGGCATCGAGAGGCTTTGACTTAAACCGGAAGGGGGAATATCTCCATTTATGCTTCTGTGTTAGAATCTTCATCCGATGACTGACGAACTGCTGACAACCTATCAGTTGGCCCCCTCGATCCTCTCGGCGGATTTTTCACGCCTGGGCGAGGACATTAAGCGCGTCATGGACGCCGGCGTGCGCGTCATACACGTGGATGTCATGGACGGCGCCTTTGTTCCCAATATCACCATCGGGCCGGTTGTTATCGACGGCATCCGTGACCTGGTGCACGACGCCGGCGGTGTCCTGGACGTGCACCTTATGATCGAGGCGCCGGAGCGCTATATCGAGGACTTCGCCAAGGCCGGCTCCGACTGGATCTGCGTCCATGCCGAAGCCTGCACTCACCTGAACATGACCCTTTCACAGATACGGGCAGCGGGGTGCAAATCGGGCGTCTCACTAAATCCCGCGACACCGCTTTCGGCCCTTCAGGAAGTCACTGGCGATATAGATTTTGCGCTGATGATGACCGTCAATCCCGGTTTCAGCGGCCAGAAGTTCATTTCCTCGGTGCTACCCAAGATACAACGGGCACGCCAGCTTCTGCCCGATGGCGTCGGAATCGAAGTCGATGGCGGCGTGGCGACAGATACGATCGACGCGGTGCTGGCAACCGGCGCAAACCTTTTTGTAGCAGGATCGGCAGTGTTCGGAGCGCCCGACCCCGCCGCCGCCGCCGCCTCGCTGATGGCCAGGATGGCGGAAAAGGCAAGGTCAAAAGCCCGCTGAGGGCCGATGTTCTAAAGGCGCGTCGCGCCGGATATCCACGCAGGCCTGCTGTTTCACCAATGATGACCCCCAATCATTTCCCTTCGCTCACAATTACAAATATGCTATTATTTCTGCGTGCGTGTTTTTACGGCGCGCCGAATTAAATAGCTGTTACTTACAGCAATATCTTCGGGGCGGGGTGTAATTCCCCACCGGCGGTCATAGTCCGCGAACCTCCATAAAAAGAGGCCGACCAGGTGGAATCCCTGGGCCGACAGTTAAAGTCTGGATGGTAGAAGATAAAGCTACCCTTTGCCCTGGGATGCTGTTGCCCGGGGTTTTTTCATGGGCGGCATTCCAGCGCGATAGAGGCACGTCGGTGCCCGGTATCTTTCCCTCCCCATCTTTCCCGAATGATTCTTATGTGTTGCGAATGCAATTTCGCCGTGGGCGAAACTTGCATGAAGTAATGAACGTTGCGGATTCTGGCGATAGGGGAAAAATCTAAAACGATGCTATCCGGACTCGACATAAGCTTTATGCAAAGGGCCCTCAACCTTGCCGACCTGGCGCGCGGGATGACGAGCCCGAACCCTACCGTGGGCGCGGTGATCGCAAGGGGCGATGATGTTATCGGCGAAGGCTATCACCAGCGGGCGGGCGGTGATCATGCCGAGGTGGCTGCCATCAAGGCGGCGGCATCTGACGGAAAAGATACAACAGGCGCCACCATCTTTGTGACGCTCGAACCCTGTTGTCATACCGGACGTACTGGTCCATGCACCGAGGCGCTCAAAAGTGCCGGCATTTCCCGGGTGGTTGTGGCTTCACTCGATCCGTCCGCAAAAGTGAACGGCAAAGGGCTGGAGGAGTTGCGCGCAGCCGGCATGCAGGTAGAGGTGCTTGACGGTTCCCTAGCCGAACGGGCCCGGGTGCAGAACGAGGCTTTTCGCAAGCATGCCGTGACCGGACTCCCCTTCGTGATCTTCAAGAGCGCCATGAGCATGGACGGCAAGATCGCCACATCTACGGGTGATTCAAAATGGATTTCCGGGGAAGAGAGTCGGGCCTTGGTGCATTCGATGCGCGGCGAGATGGATGCCATTTCCGTCGGCGCCGGCACGGTTACGGCGGATGATCCGATGTTGACCTGCCGCATCACCGGCGATCATCGCCAGCCGTTACGGGTGATTTTTGATTCCCGCGCGGAGATATCAACAGACAGTAAACTTGTAAAAACCGCCGGCGAGGTCGCGACGATAGTCTTCGCGACCAGCGACGCGCCGGATGAGAAGGTCGAGGCTCTGGAGAAGGCCGGCGTGGAAGTCGTCAAGGTCGGCAAACAGGCGGGGCGGGTCGATGTGGGTGAGGCGCTCAGGCGTCTTGGCTCGCGTAAGCCCGCGGTCTTAAGCCTGCTTCTGGAGGGAGGCCCGACCCTGGCGGCGTCTTTTGTCGAAGCCGGCGTCATCGACAAGGTTATGACTTTCATCGCGCCCAAGATCATAGGCGGCGCCGCGGCCCGTACGCCGGTCGAGGGGTTGGGATTCAGGCTCGTGGGCGAAGCGATCCCGCTGTACCGCATGACGAACAAGTCCATCGGTGACGACGTGCTGCTGACCGCGTATACGAACCGGGATGAATGGTAGTAGGATGCACAGATTTCAGATAACAACGCAGGGGGTTCGCTAGATGTTCACGGGAATCGTCGAAGAGCTGGGAAAACTCGTAAGCCTTCAGATGAAGGCGGACAGTGGTGTCATCACGATCGAAGCTGACAAGGTCCTGGAGGGCTGTCAGCTCGGGGACTCGATCGCCGTCAATGGCGTCTGCCTCACGGCCAGGGATATCGGCAGCGGCACATTCTCCGCCGACGTCATGCCGGAGACTATCCGCAAGACCAACCTCGGAAATCTCAAGCCGGGCGGCATCGTCAACCTCGAGCGGGCGCTGATGCTCTCTTCGAGGCTGGGCGGGCACCTTATGCTCGGCCATGTTGATGCTACCGGCAAGATTATATCGATCAAGCCGGAAGGCAACGCGGTTTTTTATACCTTCTCGGCACCCGAGGAGATCAGGCGCTACCTGCTGCCGCAGGGCTCGATAGGCATCGACGGCATCAGTCTGACGATAGCGCGTCTGGCCGGCGATAGTTTCAGCGTGTCCCTGATCCCCCATACGGTCAAGGTCACGACGCTGGGCCATAACGGGGTCGGCTATGCGGTGAACCTCGAGGCTGACGTGCTGGGAAAATATGTAAGGAAGATCATGGAAGGCGGGCTTCCCGGAGGACAGGGGGAAGGCGGCCTGACGCTGGAAAAGCTGGCAGAGGGAGGGTTTTTATAAATACGAAATTCGGGAGGCGTTGTTAAACGATCCGTATGATTATTGAAGTTAAGAGAACCAACCAGGAAGGAAATAATGGCTGAGGAACAAGAAAAAAAGAAAAAAGACTCGCCCTTCAGCAGTATCGAAGATGCGATCGAGGACATCAAGGCCGGCAAGATCATCGTCGTCTGTGATGATGAGGACAGGGAGAACGAGGGTGACCTCACGATGGCGGCGCAGTTCGCTACTCCCGACGCCATCAACTTCATGGCGATGTACGGGCGCGGTCTTATCTGCATGACCCTGACCCCGGAGAAATGCATCGAGCTTGACCTGCCGCAGATGGTGCAGAACAACGAGGCCACGTTCAGCACCGCCTTCACGGTCTCGGTGGAAGCGCGTCACGGAGTCACCACCGGTATTTCCGCCGCTGATCGCGCGCATACGATCCAGACAGCTATCATGCCTGGAGCCAAACCGACAGATCTGGTCCAGCCGGGCCACGTCTTCCCGCTCAGGGCCAAGCCGGGCGGGGTGCTGGAGCGTACCGGGCAGACCGAGGCCGGAGTCGACCTGGCGCGTCTTGCGGGTCTGGAGCCCGCAGGCGTCATCTGTGAGATCATGAACGAGGACGGCACCATGTCACGCGTGCCGGATCTCATCCCTTACTGCAAGAAACACAACCTGAAGATGGTCACCGTAGCCGACCTCATCAAGTACCGGCGCAAGAACGAGAAGCTGGTCCAGAGGGTCGCCGACGCGCGGCTTCCGACGAGGTTCGGCGACTTCCGCGCCATCGGCTTCAGGAGCCTGCTGGATAACGAGGAGCATGTGGCCCTGGTCAAGGGTGATGTGGACGGCGCCGAGAACGTGCTCATCCGGGTGCACTCTGAGTGCCTCACCGGTGATGTCTTCGGCTCGATGCGGTGTGACTGCGGCGAGCAGCTCTATCACGCCATGCGCATGATCGAGGAGGAAGGCAAAGGTGTTATCCTCTATATGTCGCAGGAAGGGCGCGGCATCGGAATCCTCAACAAGCTGCGCGCTTACGAGCTGCAGGAGCAGGGCATGGATACAGTCGAGGCCAACGAGGAGCTTGGCTTTCCGGCAGACCTGCGCGACTACGGCATCGGCGCCCAGATCCTGGTTGACCTGGGGCTGACCACTATACGCCAGATGACCAACAACCCCAAGAAGGTCAAGGGGCTTGAAGGATATGGGCTCAAGATCGTGGAAAGAGTGCCAATCGAGATGCCGCCCCAGTGCGAGAACATCGCTTATCTTGCAACGAAGAAGGCCAAGATGGGACATATCCTGCACCACCAGGATCTGCGTTTCGACGGCGAGGAAGAGGAAAAAACAAGCGAGTAACGATGCTTTGGATGGCCGCTCATGCGGCCGCCGTGCAACGAGAATAAATGAGATTTCCGTACCAGCGGAAAAACAGACAGAAAGGATCAGCTGATGGCAGAAAAATACAAGAGCTACGAGGGCATGCTCGACGCCAAGGGCTTGAAGTTCGGCATAGTCGTCGCCCGATTCAACGAATTCATCTCCCTGCGCCTGCTTGACGGAGCGGTGGATTGCATCATCAGGCACGGCGCCGGCAAGGGCGCGATCGAGGTCGCCTGGGTGCCCGGCGCCTTCGAGATCCCCGTGGTGGCGTTGACGATGGCAGAGACTGGCAAGTACGACGGCATCATAGCACTGGGCGCGGTAATCCGCGGCGGTACGCCGCATTTCGACTACGTCGCCGGTGAAGTGTCAAAGGGTGTTGCGAAGATATCACTCGACACCAAGGTGCCGGTAGCGATGGGCGTACTCACTACCGACTCCATTGAGCAGGCCGTGGAGCGCGCGGGGACCAAGGCCGGAAACAAGGGCTGGCAGGCCGCCGCGGGCGCGATTGAGATGGCGCAGCTGATGAAGACCCTGAAATAGGATTCGTCCAGGAGAGTGCCGTCCTGGTGTCGCCGTTTGAGCGTTCGCAAAATTGACGAAGCCTGGATCAATGAAAACACAGGCCGATGCGGACCGGCTTGAGCCGGTCCGCATCGGTCCGGTAAAGTAATTCCGGTAACGGTCTCCAGATGTCAAAGTCAATAACCAAATTTCTCAGTCTCCATGAAGAAAAAATACGTTTTCTTCTGGCGGGAAGCTGGAATACGGCGGTGGGCTTTCTGTTTTTTGTTCTCCTTTTTGACTTATTGCATAACATAACTCATTACTCGGTGATTCTTGCGCTCGGCTATGTTATTGGTATTTCGCAGGCTTACCTTTGCTATAAATTCCTGGTTTTTAGAACGAAGGGAAACTATGTAAGAGAGTATCTCCGATTCTATCTGGTTTATGGGGTAGCTTTTTTGCTCAACCTGGCAATGCTGCCATTTTTCATTGAGGTTCTGAAGATCTCTCCCATAATTTCCCAGGGCGCGATTGTCCTGCTTGTCATAATCATCAGCTACATCGGGCACAAAAGGTTCTCATTCAGCGTTTCCCCCGGCGTGTTTGATGAAGGTAAGCGGTCGCGGGCGCAGGAAGCCGGCGCTCACGATGACGAATTGAAAAAGCTATACAAGCGGCGCGACGCGGACGGGAATGAAATCCTTTGACAGTTTCCACGACCCGGTTCACATATAAAGCGGCGATTTCAAAGCAGAGTGGCAACCTGAGCGGTTTTCCGCTGAGGTCGTCGGTGATCCGCATATCCCCGCTATCCTCTGCGTCAGGGCACTTCGGCGCCAAAAAGCTTTTTAGCTCGCAGAGCATACCGCGCGTACGAAATAGCCCAGGGGGTCCTCCCTGGACCCTCGCCCGATAGCATCTGAAATGTGGGCTGCAGCAAGCAAGGCAGCAACTGCCGGCGCGAATATTACTGCAATAGGCACGGTCCAGAACATATTAGCGGTGCGTTTTGGCTTAAGCAGTCGAATTGTCAGCACGACAAGCTTGCTGGCGATGGTGCCTATTTCAGTCCCTCTCTCCCGTATGTCCACGTTATCGAATCCATTTTCCTCAAATAACCTGGCCAGTCTTTCTCTCGTAAATCGATGATAGTCATGGGGGATATGATGACGGCGCGCCGACCATGGGACGGTTAGCAGGAGTATCGATCCCTTTTTAAGCACGCGTGAGATTTCCGAAACGAACTCATCCGGGTTTTCAACGTGCTCAAGAACCTCGATGCAAATGGCGCCATCAAAACTGGATTTTGGGAATGGTATAATCTTGCCGTCGTAGTAAATGATTTCCTGCCTTTCGATGTTCATCCCGTATTCCTGGGAATTTTCGACATCTATCCCCTGGTAAAGGCAACCTTCTGGCATCCAGTCTCTCCACGGAGATTCGCCGGCGCCTAAATCCAATATGCGGCCATGTAAGTCTGACATTGCCGGACGCAGGTATTTTACAATTGAACCTAGCTGAAGATCGATCCGGCAGCGAATCCAAAAAAGTATTGGACTTCTTGATGGCGGTTTGACGGAAATTGGCTGAAACCCTTCAATTGACATATGTTGACCTCTATTGTTTTGACAATACTCTACCATTCTTCCTTATCGAACTGCGGCGTTGGAGCTGGAATCGAGCGCTTTCGTTGAAACCATGAATTGATATATGCGAGAACAGTGTCTCGGCAAACGCTCAGGGCCGCTGGGTCCGCCAGAGCCAGGTCGATCAAGGCAAGGCCTGGCCTGACATGAGATGAACAATGAGACCCACTGAAGCTCATTCGGCATCAACGGGGGTGCCGTGGATACATGCCGAGCTTCAAGACGCGCACGGCATCCACATCTGCAAGAAACGGAGTGCCATGCTGTTGGGCAAACCGGGGCTTCAGGGTTTCTCCAGAAGAGAAAAGAGATAAAGAAAAAAGATCGTCGCCGGACAAGCTGTGGCTGATAGCTTCCACTATGAGACAGCTCAGCCGGGGAATGGTGCACTCACCTGTCGCGGCGGTCAGTACTGTAGATAACTTGCGTAAAAACACTCCATGACTGCAGGCTCATGGCGTCCAGGGGCAGCCAGGGCGACGCCTGCAACAGCGCCGCTGCCAAACAGTGATGGCAACGATCAAGACTAAGTTGGATTTACTGAAATTGTTTCAAAACCAAGGATGAGGCGCTGTTGGTCGTGTTCAGATACATCGAGGAATCCTGCAACCTGCTATGGCGACATTTGCCTTCTGGCTACCTGAGTCCGGTTGAGTATGAGAGAATGTTTCAGCAGATGACTGAAACGGTGGTTGGTAAAGAATAAGTGTTAATCGAAACGGGGTATCCCCATGGTAAAGAATATACGCAAGGAAAAGGAGCTTAAAGAGATAAAAAGAGATTGTGTGTTGACTATGCTCGATTTATATAAGGTGGCTCGCGCAGGGCACATAGGATCTTCATTATCATGCTTGGATATTCTGATTTATCTTCACTTTATTCAAATGAACGAAGAAGATAAGTTTGTACTCTCAAAAGGCCATGCCGCCGCGGCATTGTATACGGTCTTGCATAAATCGGGAAGAATCTCAAAAGAAACATTACGGACTTTCTATCAAGAGGGAACCCTGCTTGCAGCTCATCCCCCTTGCGGCGAAGGAGCGCTGGAGGGGATAAATTTTGGCACCGGCAGTTTGGGTCACGGGCTATCACTTGCAACAGGATTTGCGCTCTCAAATAGATTTAGTGATAAAAGTTTTAATGTTTATTGTGTCCTGTCTGATGGTGACTGCAATGAGGGTTCTACTTGGGAAGCCGCTCTGTTTGCTGCTCACCACAGCTTAAGCAACCTCGTGGCAATCATAGATAATAACGGGCTCCAGGGATTTGGGAAAACAGAAGACGTATTGAAAATGGAACCAATGATTGAAAAGTGGCGGTCTTTTAACTTTGAGGTTTATGAAGCTAAAGAGGGAAATGAATTTATTAGTCTGGAAAAGGCTTTCTCAAAAATCAATAAGTCTAAAAGCTCGAAGCCAAAGTGCGTAATCGCCAGAACGACAAAAGGAAGTGGCGTATCGTACATGGAAAACAAACTTGAATGGCATTATTTGCCGATGGATGACGAGTTATATGAAGCTGCTATCAGAGAGATTCGGAAAACATGAGAAAAGAGTTTTCGTCAACGATAGAAGAGATAGTAAGAAAAAATAGAAATATAATTTTTTTTACTGGAGATCTGGGTTTTATGGCCTTGGAGAATGTGCGCGAGGTTATGGGGGAGAGGTTTATCAATGCGGGCGTCAGTGAGCAAAACATGATATCCATGGCTTCGGCAATAGCAGCAGAAGGGTTAACCTCGATATGCTACAGTATAGCTCCTTTTGCAGTATTTAGACCGGCAGAACAAATCAGAATAGATGTCTGTCTTCATAATAGAAATGTCAAAATTGTTGGTAATGGCGGTGGCTATGGCTATGGCATTATGGGTAGCACCCACCATGCAATCGAAGATATAGCTGTGCTTTCCTCTTTCCAGAAAATGAAATGTTTTATACCTTTTTGCAACGAAGATGTTGAACAAATCGTCAAAAAGATGATGAGTACTCACGGTCCTGCCTATTTGAGATTAGGATATGGAGTCAAGCAGGAAGAAACAAAGGTAAAACCCTATGCGCATACGCGAAAAATAATGACAGGCCATAATATAACCATAGTTGGTATGGGCCCCGTAATATTGAATGCCGTTGAAGCTGTAAACGGGTTAGCGGACAGGGAGCCGGGAGACATTTTTGTAATTTCAGAAATACCAGTCCCTGAACTGACTGATGAATTTGTCAAAAGCATTTTGAAGACAGGCAAATTATTAATTGTAGAGGATCATGTCTCCAGAGGCGGGCTGGGAGAGAATCTGTCCATGCTCTTGTTAAAACATGATATCCACACCAAGCTTTCGCATCTCTGTGCGCAAGGGTATCCAGAGGGCTTATATGGCAGTCAAGGATATCATCACATGATAAGTTCATTAGATGCGGAATCTATAAAGAAGACAATCCGGGAAATAATTGATGAATAATAATGAGTTACTAAAAGATACCTGGAATAAGGAAGACGTGGAAGAAGCAAAGAAACTTCCCGGACCAATTCTTGTCGTAGGAGGGTCAGGATTTATCGGCGCGAGGCTTTTTTATAGTTTAGCCAACTGCAGAGATGATGTTTTTGCATGCTCAAAATACGCCAAACAAAGCTGGAGGTTAAGTTTTGCAGATCCAGGCAAGGTAATTAACCTTAATATTTTAAACTTCGAATATTTGCAAAAAGTGATTGAAGAGCTGAATCCCAAAACAGTCTTTAACTTATCTTCTTACGGAGCATACTCTCGCCAAATGGATGTTGAGAAGATTCATACAACAAACTATATAGGCGCACTGAACCTGGTCAGGGTGCTTATGGACTCCGGGTGTGAAGCGTTTGTTCAGGCAGGAACATCTTCCGAGTATGGCTTGAATTGTAAGGGACCATCCGAACAAGACGAACTTATGCCAAATAGCGACTATGCTGCGTCTAAAGTTAGCACTTCATACTTATTGAAATATTATGGAAAAATTTTCAATTTCCCCTGTGTAAACTTGAGGCTGTACTCGGCATATGGTCCGTGGGAAGAAAGAGACCGTTTAATGCCGGTGTTAATCGCAAACGCACAACAAGGAAAATATCCCAACCTTGTTAATAAGCATATCTCCCGAGACTTTCTATTCATAGACGATTGCACCCGAGCTTTCATTAGGGCCGCTCACACCATATGTAAGACAAACCCCGGCATATCAGTAAACATTGCCTCAGGTACAATGACTACATTAGAGGAAGTAGCCAATACTGCCAAAAAGATCTTTGATGTTAAAGAAAATCCAAAGTTTGGCTCTATGCAGAATCGGAAATGGGATCTTGCCGATTGGTACGGTGATCCGTCTCTAGCAAAAGAATTGATGGGATGGGAATCAAGGGTGAAGTTCGAAGAGGGTCTGAAGTTGAGTATGGACTGGGAAATATCAGCCTCAAAGATATTGAAGTACGTTTCCGTCCCGACAAAAACAGAAAAAATCTCAGCCATAGTTGCTTGTTATAAGGACAGCGAATCGATACCAATACTTCATGAGAGGCTGACAGATACTTTTAAAAAGAGTGGGTATGATTATGAGATCATTTTTGTAAATGATTCAAGTCCCAACAATGATGAGAATGTGATCCTTCAGCTTTCTGCCAATGATACACACGTGATAGGAATATCCCACTCTAGAAACTTTGGCTCTCAGTCAGCATTTATCAGTGGCATGGAAGCGTCTTCAGGGGATGCTGTTGTTTTGATGGATGGTGACGGTCAGGATCCGCCGGAAATTGTACCTCTTTTTATAAAAAAATGGGAAGAAGGTTATGAGATAGTTTATGGTGAGAGAATTAAGAGAGTTGCCCCTCTGTACATGAGGGCATTCTACAAACTCTTTTATAGAGTTTTTCGAAAATTATCTGACATTAACATTCCCTTGGATGCAGGCGACTTTTCATTGATTGACAGAAAAGCCGTCGGGCACTTGTTGCAATTCTCAGAAAAAGATGTCTTTCTGCGTGGTCTCCGGGCATGGGTGGGATTCAGGCAAATTGGGGTTCCATACGAACGACCGGAGAGACTATTTGGAATAAGCACGAATAGTTTCCAAAAAAATATTTGGTGGGCAAAGAAAGGTATCTTTTCTTTCAGCACCAAGCCGCTATATTACATCCAGCTGGTAGGCCTCCTCTTCTTTGTAGTTACCTTACTTTTAGGTTTTTATTATTTGGTGAATTATTTTATTTATCCGCCGCAAGACGCTCGTGGTGTGACCACTATAGTAATGCTGATACTTGGGCTTGGAAGTATTCAGCTTATCTCTTTAAGCATCATAGGAGACTATGTCGGAAAAATCGTTGAAGAGGTC
This sequence comes from Thermoleophilia bacterium, assembly GCA_041658605.1. GTDB lineage: Bacteria > Actinomycetota > Thermoleophilia > BMS3ABIN01 > BMS3ABIN01 > JBAZWE01. The sequence goes on from JBAZZU010000008.1 coordinate 29,712, forward strand.
AAAAACAGACCCAAGTATATTAGAAACAAGGTCCTTTATCACGGAAAAACATATGAAAAAGACCAGGAAGTTCTGAAAATAATTGATGAGATTAAAGAAACAGGCAGCTAAGATAGTTCGCAATATCTGAGGTGCTTGCGACGCGAACAGGCGCTAACTTAATCAGCATTCTTTTAGCTGGTATCAGCCAATCTGACCTGTACAAAATGAATGGTTTTGCACCAGCAGGGAGCCAATAAAGGCTGGAAGTGTCAGCGATGTAGGCCGCCGTGTCCAGCTAAAGCATCAATGGAAACGGGGTAACTTCACCAATGATGATTGTTATAAGTCAAATACGATGATGCCAAGTATTAAAGATGACAGAGGCTTTAATCAAGGATTCAAGCCATCAAGGGCGCTTGAGATAAGGACATCGAGGCGCTGTAACTTCATTGATAGCCAGATAATAAAAAGAAAAAGCATTGATATTCTAGAGATAGGTTGCGGAACCGGGGATCTTGCATACCTGCTGGCGAACAAGACTGGACAAAAAGTTTATGGAACTGACCTTTGCTCACCGTTTATTGAGGAAGCACAGAAAAAATATGCAACAGATAATCTTGAGTTTGCGATACTGGACTTTAATGATGTTGAAAACAACGAATATTTTCACGATAAAAAGTTTGACTATATAGTTGGCAACGGGATACTGCACCATCTCTACCATGATCTTGATGAAACTTTAAAAAACCTGAACTTCCTTTTAAAAAAAGACGGAAAGATTATTTTCCTTGAGCCAAACATTATTAATCCATACTGTCTTTTTATCTTTAAGACCAAGCTTGGACGAAAACTTGCTAATCTTGAACCAGCAGAGATGGCTTTTACAAAAAAGTTTATTACTGAAAAATTAGCCAGCAGCAAATTTTCGGAAATTTCTGTTCAACACAAAGATTTTTTGCTGCCGGTTACTCCAGGTTTCCTTATTAAGCTAGTGATTCTGCTCGGCAGAGTGTTAGAAAATATACCCCTGCTAAATAAACTATCGCAATCTATTTATATTACAGCCAGGAAAGTATAATAATTTACAAATTACCAGAGGATTACCGTCGCAGTCAGCGCATGGAAACCAGCTGTTGATGTATGGCCCAGCCGTGATGTAATATTATATTACGATTAATGCTTACTTTCGACAACTGACAAGCGAGTTCGGAATGAATCGTTTTCATACTCTTGTCGAAATCAACTTTGGGATTGAGGACTTTGACCAGCAGGCTTTCCACCAAAGAACAATCAAAGGGCAAAGCTAAAGACAAGACGCCTGGCGATACACAAATCAGCTTATCAAGTGATTCAAAAGTAAAAACTGCAACTGTTTACGCTGCTACCTTAGCGGCGTGTTTGTTGGCGACGGTATGGGTATTAAAGCTTTGGAAAGCTGACCTGTCTGTCCCCTTTGCAAATGGAGGCGACGCGCTGGTCAACAGCGTATTGATCAAGGGGATCATCGATAATGGCTGGTATCTTTACAACAACTATCTCGGGGCACCCGCCGGGTTTGCAATGGCTGATTTTCCTACCACGGACAATCTCCATTTCTTCCTCATCAAAGTAATTTCCCTGTTTACCGGCAATTTTGCGGTCACGATGAATATCTTTTTTCTGTCCACCTTTCCCCTGACCACAGTCTCTTCCCTGTTTGTATTCAGGAAGCTGAATATATCCTATCCCACAGCGATATTCGGGAGCCTGATCTACACATTCCTGCCATACCATCTTTTCCGGGGCGAGGGGCATTTATTCCTGTCTGCAATTTATGTAATACCTCTAACATCGCTGTTGATCCTGCGGATCGGTTCTGAAACACCGCCATTTATCAAGCACGAAATGAATAACAGAGAGACATATGACTTCTGGAGCTTCAGAACGATCGGCTTCGTTCTCGTGGCCTTGCTGACGGGGTCGGCCGGTACTTATTATACCTTTTTTGCCTGTTTTTTTCTGATAGCCGCCGGTGCCTATGCCGCCTACAGGCGCAAATCCCTTAAACGGTTAATCGTGGCGGTAATTGCCGTCGGGATTATCGGCTTCGTCTTTCTCGTCAATTATTCACCAAGTTATTCATACCAGAATAAATATGGCAAGAACGAAGCAGCCGCCATGCGTTATCCAATCGAGTCAGAGATCTTTGGCATGACTGTCAGTCAGCTGGTACTGCCGATTACTGGTCACCGGGTAGGTTTCCTGGCTGACTTTAAAGCCGAGCAACTCAAGGAGGGAGTGTATAAGGGTGCAAGGTTTTACTTTGTCAATGAGAACGATAATTCCTCTTTGGGTTTGATCGGCAGCATCGGATTATTGTTTTCACTCGGGTGGCTGATTTTCGCCAGAAGGCGTGACACTGATAAATTACAGATGGACCTGCCTATGTTGGACACCCTGGGTGTGCTGAATCTTCTGGGGATCCTGCTGGCTACGGTGGGCGGGTTTAGTTTGATATTCGCAATGCTTGTTTCACCCTCCATTCGCTCGTATAACCGGATCAGTCCATATATCGCCTTTTTCTCCATTATGGTTGTGCTGGTGATTCTGGAAGGCCTGCGGCGGAAATACGTCAAGACCAGAGAGAGAAGCCTGATCTTCTACTTGATTCTGGTGTCGATTCTCATGTTGGGGATTCTTGATCAGACCAGCAACAGCATGGTGTCAATGTACAATGTTAACGGTAAGGCTTTCGCTAGCGACGAGGCCTTTATAAATAAAATTGAGAACGAAATGCCGGACCAGGCGCAAATATTTCAGTTACCTTACATGGCGTTTCCCGAAAGCGGGCCGGTCAACAGAATGCCGGGTTACGACCACTTCCGCGCGTATCTGCACTCCAGCAAGCTACGCTGGAGTTACGGGGTAATAAAAGGCCGCAAAGGCGATCTGTGGCAAAGAAACGTCTCTGTTGAGCCAACCAATATGCTCATCCGGGATCTCATTGCAGCTGGCTTCAGTGGCATCTACATCGACAGGGCCGGGTACACGGACAAAGCCGCAAGGATCGAACAGGAACTGGAAACGGCATTAAACGTGAAGCCTCTGGCCAACGCTGAAAATACGCTGCTGTTTTTTAATATGACCGATTATGCTAATAACACGAAACCCTGATCGGAATAGGCCTTGACACGCAGGATATTCGGTGAAATGCAAAACCCCTTGTATGGGATTGGCGGTTCATGGTGTCATTAACCGGCCTGGACAGTGATACTGAAAACCGTCGCCGACTGCTCATTGGCGGGGCTCATATAGTTCAGCTTCAGCTCACTGTCTCCCGGTTTTACCGCTTTGAAGGTGAAGGTGGTCGTGCCTCCGGAACCGACCCGCTGTTCGATATTCGGATCTGCTATATATACCGGTGGTCCGGACTGCTGGAGACGGGCAGCGTCCACTGATGCTACCTCCCAGTGGTATCCGGTGGTCACGTTACTTTTCAGGGTGACCTCAAGTGTGCTGCCGGCATCGAGCTTCACTGTCTGGCCCGTAATGGCTTCCGTTATCTTTACGGTTCCGGTGCTGGTTTTGGCTGATGATGAAGTAGATGAAGAGGCTGATGTTGGCGATGTTAAAGTGTCATCACCACAACCCGCGACGGCCAGGGACAATATGAATAATATCAGCAGCTTTTTCATAATGGACATTTTCCCCCCTTTTTTCTAATGATAGTCATATTTATATCGAAGTTGAAGAACAAAGTGCCAGGCATCGCCTGTGTATAATTCTTTATGAGCGCCAGGAATACGTATCGAAGAACGAAGCTCCGTGTTCGAGATGGAAGTCAAACGACGCGGCATAATGGAAAAGCTCCCGTGCGGGAGCTTTTCCTGTACTGTCCTGTTTGGGGTGGCTAAGCGTGGTGTATCGGTCTTCCCGTATGCATCCCGCCGCTCTCAGTGAACGCCAGGAGTATCGGGACTATCACATTCGCGATCGGCACGAGCATCAGGACTCCAAGCCAGCCGCTCCTGTCCCTGGCCTCGGCGATCTTCCACCAGAGCACTATCATAAAGATGAAGTTGACTACCGGCACAAAGACAAGCAGCACCAGTACTCCCGAATAGCCGACCATCTTGCACATCAGGTAGAAGTTCGCGACGGGGACAAACGCCAGCCACGAGTGTGGCGTTCCCAGCTTGTTGGCGATCGTCATCAGGCAGAAAGCCAGCAGCAAATACATAACAAGTGATGACGCGATTCCCGGCACGCTCATAGCAAATTCATTTAACGATTCCATCTCTGCTCCCTTCCAAACAATTTTTAGCCGGCGTGATCCGAACGGCTACTGTCCATAATCTTTGCTTCGACTCCGCGGACTATTTGTGTAGTCATTCCGACTAGTGGAAAGTCCTGATATTTGACTTTCCTACTTTTTTGAATAAATCGCGGGGGCAAAAACGGCATGAAAAAAGCCCCCGTGCGGGAGCCTGGTTTTTCATGTGTTATGGCGGTAAGGTCAGACCGCTCTGGGCACCTTGCCGGCTTTTTGCACCTTGCCGGCGCTGATGCACTTGGCGCAGACATAAGCGCGTTTGGGAGCGCCGTTCTCGACGATGCGGATTTTCTGCAGGTTCGGATCGAACCGGCGCCGTGTGGCGCGGTTGGAGTGGCTGCGATTATTGCCGTAGCCGGGCTTCTTGCCGCAAACTGTGCATACTTTCGACATGATATTCCTCTTGGATTAAGTGTATGGGCTTTCCTGACACCAAAAATCAGATCCTTCGCTGCGCTCAGGATGACAATCATCAGTCGCTCAGGATGACATGCGCCGGGTGCTCAGGATGACAGTCGCTCAACCTGTCTTCTTGCTCTTTGCACAAGGCGTCATTATGCTATAGCAGCAACTTAATTGCAAGAAGGGGAGGTTATGAGCCGAGCCCGGTGCCTGCATCCGTTTGCCAGGTCCGCTACCGTTGAACCAGTCAAGCTACCCCGTACCTCAAAAACAAGTTTTAATCCTCCCGATCTCGACGAACCTCTCACAAAACTTCCTGGCGTTGGTCCGGCGCTGGCCCGCGAAGCGGCAAAACTGGGTCTGCGCACGCTGGGTGACCTGCTCTTTCATTTCCCTCATCGCCACGAGGATTTCACACATCAGAAGCGGATCGGCGAACTGAAGTGGGGGGAGGAGGCGACGGTGCGCTGTATCCTTAAGAGCATCGCCCTGCAGCGGACGCAGCGGCGCAACCTCAACCTCGTGAAGGCGGTCGTCGGCGATGAGACCGGCTATATGGAAGCAGTCTGGTTCAACCAGGGTTACCTGGCAGAGCTGCTGTCGCCGGGCGACGAGCTGTTATTGCGAGGACGTTATGAGGGTGGCGGCAGGAGCGTTTTCCGGATCAGCGGCCACGAGGTCCTCGGCAGGGAGGAGGCCGGCCTGCACACCAGCGGTTTCGTTCCTGTCTATCACACTACCGAGAAGATATCAGTCAAGAGGCTGCGGGGGTGGCTAGGGAAAGTCAGGCATCTTGCCGCCATGCTGGCGGACCCACTCCCGTCATCGCTGCGCGCATCGATGATGCTGCCGCAACGCTCCGACGCCGTCACGGCGATGCATTTCCCCAGGAACCTCGAAGAATATCAACAGGCGGAGCAGCGGCTGATCTTCGAGGAGCTGTTCCTGATGCAGGTCGGGTTGCTGGCGCATCGGCGCAATTACGAGCGCGCGCGCCGCGGCGCGCGGCTTGGTCCGGCCGGTGAGCTGACGGATGGTTTCACGGGCGGCCTGCCATTTAATCTGACCGATGACCAGTCGCGCGTATGTGAAGAGATCTCCGAAGACCTGCAGCGCGAGATCCCGATGCAGCGGCTGCTTCAGGGCGACGTCGGCTCGGGCAAGACGGTCGTCGCGGTCTACACGATGCTGAGGGCGGTTGAGGACGGCCGCCAGGCGGCCCTCATGGCGCCCACTGAAGTACTGGCCGAGCAGCATTACTTCAACCTGGAGCGGATGCTCGCGGGGGCCGGTATTCGCCTCGCGTTCCTCTCCGGCCGGCTCAAGGCAGCGGAGCGTGGCCGGTTGCTGGAGGAGATCGCCGCCGGAGAGATAGATATAGCCGTTGGCACCCATGCCCTGATTCAGAAGGATGTCGAGTTTCCCGCGCTGGCGGTCGTGGTCGTCGACGAACAGCATCGTTTCGGCGTCAGGCAGCGTGAGGAGCTGGCGGACAAGGCCACCCGCGGCGGCGTCACCCCACACGTGCTTCATATGACGGCGACGCCGATCCCGCGGACGCTCGCGTTGACCCTCTATGGAGACCTCGAGGTGAGCACGATATTCTCGCTGCCCGCCGGGCGGCGAGAAATAAATACATGGCTGGTGCCGGAGGTCAAGCGCTCCGGGGCCTATGGATACATACGCGAGCAGCTGGACGCGGGAAGGCAGTGTTTCGTGGTCTGTCCGCTGATTGAGGATTCAGAGGTCCTGGAGGCGAGGGCCGTCGAGAGTGAAGCCGGGAAGCTGGCCGCCGGGGAATTCAGGGGATATACACTGGCGGTGCTGCATGGGCAGATGCCGGCGCAGGACAAACGGGAGACGATGCGCCGCTTCGTGGCGGGAGAGGTACAGGTGATGGTTTCTACAACCGTGATCGAGGTCGGCGTCGATGTTCCAAACGCTACCGTGATGATGGTGGAGGAGGCCGACCGCTTCGGCCTCGCCCAGCTTCATCAGCTGCGGGGACGGGTCGGCAGGGGCGAGCACGATTCGTGCTGCCTGCTTTTTGGCGATCCGAAAACCGAACAGGCGGTCCAGCGGCTCGACGCCATGAAAACGACGGCCGATGGTTTCAGGCTTGCGGACATGGACCTGGAGATAAGGGGAGAGGGCCAGCTTTTCGGCGCGCGCCAGTCAGGACTTCCTGACTTGAAGCTTGCCAGGCTGACAAGGGACCAGGAAGTGCTGAAGGCCGCCAGGCAGCGCGCGGCAGAGCTGGTCGAGACCGACCCCGAGATCAAACTGCCCGAAAACGCTCTGCTCAAGGACGAGATAGAACGGGTGTTTGGAGATTCGGTCGAATGGTTGAGGAGAGTATGATATGAGGATAATCGCCGGCTCATGCAGGGGGACCATAATCGCTGCTCCCAAAGGGGGATCCACACGGCCGACCGGCGACAAGGTCCGGGGCGCCATCTTCAATATCCTCGGCGATGTGAGCGGCATGGCTGTTCTCGATCTCTTCGCTGGCAGCGGCGCGCTGGGCCTGGAGGCTTTGAGCCGCGGCGCATCCAGGGCGACGCTCGTCGACAACGGCGCAGCTGCAATCGCCACGATTCACAGGAACATCACAAAACTGAAGCTGGAAAATGCCCGCGCCACCCGTCTCGATTACCTTGCATTTCTGAAGCTTGCAGCCAAAAAGCAGGAGCGCTTTGATTTGATTTTTGTTGACCCTCCCTATAGAATGCACCGCGTTGCAGAGCCGGAACTGGCTCGGTGGTTACCGGGGGTGGCCGCGCCGGGAGCGATGGTCGTGGTTGAGAGCGATTCCCGTGAAGAAGTAACGTTGCCGCTGGAGCTGGTCACCGGGAAAGTCTACGGTGATACGAGGATAAGCATCTTCAGAGCCCCGGGACGATCCGGGGAGCAGGAAACGGATTGGCATCCACCCGATAACCCATGACAGATTACTCCAAAACAACCGCCGTATGCCCGGGAACGTATGACCCGGTCACAGAAGGACACCTTGATATCATCCGCCGCGCTACGGAGCTGTTTGATTCCGTGATCGTCGGAGTCGTGGCGCGCTCGCCGCGCAAGGACACGCTGTTCTCCGCCGAGGAGCGGGTATCCTTTCTGAAGGATTCACTTGCGGGTGAAGAGGGTAATATCGAGATTGATATTTTTGATACACTGCTGGTGGATTTTGCCCACAAGTGGGGGGCCAGGGCTCTGGTCAAGGGGCTGAGGGCGATATCGGATTTCGAGTATGAGTTCCAGATGGCCCAGTTAAACAGGAAACTGGCGCCGGACCTAGAAACTGTTTATTTGATGGCGTCGGCGGAGTTCAGTTTTTTGAGCTCCAGCGGCGTGAAAGAGATAGCAAAATACGGCGGCAAGGTGGATGACCTGGTTCCGGATATGGTAGCCAGGCGCTTTGCAGAGATATACAGGTAAACCAAGTACACAGGAGGAAAAAGTGGACGTACTGGTACTGATAGACAAGCTTGATGAGATAGTAAACAACGCACGGCCCATGCCCATGACCGACAAGGTCATGATCGACCGTGAGGAGATCTACGACATCCTCGATCAGATGCGCACCACCATTCCCGAGGAGATCAAGCAGGCCCGCTGGATAGTCAAGGAGCGCCAGGAGATGCTGGCCGAGGCCAAGACCGAGAGCGACCGCATCGTCAAGGAAGCCAATGATACGGCGGAGCGTCTGGTATCCGAGCAGGAAGTCGTCAAGATGGCCGAGCGCAACGCCGCCCAGATCATGGAGGACGCCCGGGCCCGTGAGCGCGAGATACGGCTTGGCGCGGAAGATTACGCCGACGAGGTGCTGGAAACGCTGGAGACCAACCTTGGCAAGTTCCTGGCGGCGGTGCAGCGAGGACGCGAGCGCCTGCAGGGCAAGACGGGCGATGAAGAGCAGCAGTCTGTGGCAGAGTAGCCTGGCGACCGGCTGATAACCGGCCGGCTGTCCCTGAGCCTTAATTTTTCCCCTCTACCGGCAATTGCCGGCGGTTTAAACAGGAGCCCCGCATGTCAGAACCTGCGCCCACCACTTTCGATCTCTCTGACGTCCCGCTGGAGCCGGGCGTGGAGAAGACCATCGAGCTTCAGCTCTATCTGCCGCCGCTGCGACTGGCGGGGCAGGACTATCATTTTATCCCGGATCAGGTCGCGGCCAGGCTCACCGTCAACTATGTGGGCCAGGGATATGCTGTTTCCCTCGGCTTTGAATGCCGCCTTGAGGGAGTCTGCTGGCGCTGTCTCGAGCAAGCCGGACTTGACATGAGCATCGAAGCGGACGATTTTTTTGAGACCGCATTGCCGCCGGAAGGGGAGACGGAAGAAGCGGCGGAGGTATCGCTGTGGTATGCGGAGAACGGCGTGCTGAACGTTTCGGCGTGGGCGAGGGACGCCGTCGCGGAGAAGCTGCCGCTCACAATCCTTTGCCAGCCGGGCTGCATGGGGCTTTGCGCGCAGTGCGGCGCCAACCTCAACGCGGTAGAATGTGGCTGCGAAGAACCTGCTGACTCCAGATGGGACAAGCTCAAGGAGTGGAAAGCGGAATAGGGTTTTGCGGGGTCAGGAAGTGACGGACTTGTTACTTACATGTACTTTTTGGAGAAACGGAAGCCCGTTTTGTTTTACTTTCCGCGCTGCTTCCGCTATCCTACGTGATTGGTCAACCTAACAGAGAGATAGAGAGACATGGCTGTACCCAAAAGAAAAACTTCAAAAGCGCGGCGGGACAAGAGGCGTGCGCATGACGCTCTCGCGGGACCCACGATCAACAAGTGCCCCCAGTGCGGCAGCATCAAGCAGCCTCATCGTGTATGCCTGACCTGCGGCGTATACAACAAGCGCGACGTAATCTCCTTCGAGGATTAACCGGCGCAGGGCACCTGTCCTGGCCACACTCCCAGCATTTACGCGTAACTGCTGAATAGATCCTTCATGCAGTTATTCTGGTGACTTTAAGTGTGATTATCCCCGGCCGGTCCTTATTACTGGATGACTGGTTTTGCGACCCCCCGCTGATTTCAGGAATACCCGCAGTTCGGGCAAAGAAAAGAGCCGCCCGAAGGCGGCTCCTTAAACATTTGTTCGCGCGTCCACCTGTGGAGGGCGGGATTCACAGACGAAGACATTCTACGGCACATGGCTGTCGACCTGCGCTGGTCTCTCTTACCCGCACGAACAAAACCGGAAGAGCAAAACGGCCTCAGCTGTTTTCCCTTCCATAAATTAAATCGACCTCAGGGAAGGTTAGCTTTACCCTTCGGTGAGGTACTAATACAACCATTGTACGCATATATGCCTACATTGCAATACTTTGTTTGTTTGCAGGCTATTCGGTTAACTTAAGATATCCATCATAAAAGCTTATAAATATACTCAGGTATCATTATTTGGGTGGCGCCATTTACTCCGGGCGGTCTGATATATTCTTCAATTACCGCACTTATGAGCCATCTCCGTAGAGGGAACGGGCTATGCGGACAGAATATTTCCCCAGACTGTCAAGTGAGGAGACCATGAGCGATCCAGCTGAAGATGCATCCACAACACAGCGCTATACCTGTCACTGCTGTCATAAACGGGCTTCCATCTACTGGTCGGATAAACGGTTGACCTTTATCTGCGATAACTGCAAAAAGACCTTTGACGCCGCGGTGATCGCCAGACGCAACGACATGACGCTGGAGCAGTTAACCCTCTGCTGATTTTCTCCTGGCTGGGAGGAGCCGGGGGTGTTTCGTGCATTCCGGGTTTCGTTCCAGCCCCCCAGTAGATATTATTCCTGTGTGACTTCCGCAGCTTCGCGGAAAATAACAGCTAGCAGGTTTACCCAAAGCAAAATGGAGGTTGTGTGATGGCGAGGAAGGTAGCGATTCTGACAGGCGGCGGCGATTGCCCGGGTCTTAACGCAGTAATCCGGGCGGCGACCCTGAAACTTACGAGGGCGGGTTACGAGATGGTCGGAGTGCGTGGCGGCTGGCGCGGACTGCTCGAGAACGATTACATGCCTCTTGATATCCAGTCGATTTCCGGGATACTCCATCGTGGCGGAACGATTCTCGGGACCTCCCGTACCAACCCGATGAAAACCGAAGGCGGCGTTGAGTTACTGGTTGATAACTTGAGACAGAAAGAGATCTGGGCGACGATCGCCATCGGTGGCGACGACACCCTGGGCGTTGCCAATCAGCTCAACGGCAAATATGCGCTGAACATGGTTGGTGTCCCCAAGACTATCGATAACGACCTATCCGGCACCGACTACACGTTTGGTTTTGACACAGCGGTTCAGATCGCAACCGAGAACATCGATCGCCTGCATACAACCGCCGAATCCCACGACCGCGTGATGGTCGTGGAGATCATGGGGCGGCATACCGGGTGGATCACAATCATGGCCGGCATCGCCGGCGGCGCCGACGTCATCCTCATCCCCGAATATGATATCTCCGTCGAGGAGACCTGTGACATAATCCGCCGCCGCCAGTCCGGCGACAAGAGCTTCAGCATCGTAGCCGTCAGCGAGGGGGCCAAGCTCACGACTAAAGAGGGCGAGGAGCAGCTGGTGGTGCAGTCCGACGAGGTCGACGCCTTTGGCAACGTCAAGCTGGGCGGCGTCGCCAATATCCTGGCCAAGGAGATTGAGCGGCGTACCGGTTTTGAGACCCGCGCGACCGTGCTGGGCCATATCCAGCGCGGCGGCACGCCGACGGCGCACGACCGCATCCTGGCGACGCGCTACGGCGCCAAGGCCGCCGAGATGGTGCAGAACGAGGAGTTCGGCCTGATGGCGGCGCTGCAGGGCGACGCGATCGTGGCTGTGCCCCTGGAAGTAGCGGTAGGCGAGCGCAAGCTGGTTCGGCAGGAGTTCTGGGACCTGGCGCAGACCTTTTTTGCCTGATGGTGATTCCTGATGCCGGGGTGTTGGCATAAAGCGCAGGTATTGAGGGAAGAACAAGGATATAAGGTCGATAACGCAAGTTCGGTCGACGCAATGGGATACGAAACATGAAAGCCCGGATGGGATATTTCCGCGTAACGGCTGTCGAAGACTGAAGTGGAGCGGGAATATCCCATCCGGGTGCAACAGTTCGAATAAAAGGTTTTTGCTTTTAAATCCGTCGACGCACAGCAGCCCCAATGAACATTCCTGAACTCATAGTCACCCACTCCAATACCGACTTCGACGGCTTTGCCGCCTCGGTCGCAGCAGGAAAACTTTATCCTGAAGCCAGGATATGTTTCCCCGGTTCGCTCAACCGCAACGTCCGCGAGTTCTACAACCTCCACGCCGACGAGATCGACACGGTCGAGATCCAGATGGTGGACCTGGAGCGGGTCAGGCGCCTGATCATCGTCGACACCATCCATATCAACCGCCTGGGCGAGGTCGAGAATATCTGCCCGTCACCAGCGGTCGAGGTCATGGTCTTCGACCATCACCGGCTGGGGGCGAAGTCAGACAGGCCCGAGTTCGTATCGGCGGAGAACTACGTGCTCTCCGAGGACGGCTCGCTGGTTACGACCATGCTGAAGATCATCCACGACCGCAAGATCGAGATCTCGCCGCTGGAGGCGACCATCTTCGCGCTCGGTATCCATGAAGATACCGGTTCGCTTACTTTTCCCACCACCACGCCCAGGGACGCCGAAGCGCTTGCGCTCTGCCTGCGCCTCGGCGCCAGCCAGAGCATGATCGTCAAGTACCTGCACAATCCGCTCGACCACGACCAGCGGGACCTGCTGCTCAAGCTGGTTGACAACATGGAGCAGTCGACGGTGGGAGATGTGGATGTCTTTATTGCGACGGCGCGAAGCAGCCTATATGTGGACGGCCTCAGCGTCGTGGCCCACAAGATGATGGATGTGACCGACTGCCAGGCGCTGATCGTTCTGGTGGAGATGGAGGGCAGGGTATTCGTCGTCGGACGTAGCAAGAGCAGGCTGCTGGACGTCGCCCGGGCGCTGGAGCCCGTCGGCGGCGGCGGACACAGCCAGGCGGCGGCGGCGATCGTAAAGGACAGAAGCCTCGAGGAATCGGTGCGGATCGTGCTTGATAATCTGCCACATGTCCTCGAAGAGCCGCTGCGGGCGCGCGACATCATGTCGCAGCCGGTGCATTTCGTGGATTCGAACACGCCGATCGGGGAGGCGCTGGTTTATTGCCAGCGCTACGGGCATAGCGGCGTCTCGGTCCGCGAGGGCGAGATGCTGGCGGGGATCGTTTCGCGCAAGGACCTGGACAAGGCCATGGGGCACAAGCTCAAGCATGCTCCCGTAAAGGGCATCATGTCACGTGGGGTCACAACGGTATCCGAAGACGCCACGGTGCATGAGCTCAGGCGGTTGATGGCATCAAGCACCATCGGCCGTTTTCCGGTAGTGCCGGCAGACAACGCCGGTGGCAGCGACGTGCCGGTAGACGAAGTGATCGGGATCGTGACCAGGTCCGACGTGCTACGCACGCTGCGCGGCCAGACGCTCGAGCGGGAGATCGACGTTTCCAGTCTGCCGGAGACGGATTTCAGCGAATTGCTTGGCCCGCTGGAGGAGATGGCACCCCTGTTTGAGGCATTTCAGAAGCTCAGCGCGGAGTATCGCGGCGTATACCTGGTGGGCGGTTTCGTGCGCGACATGATCCTGGACGAGCCCAATTACGATGTTGATATCGCGGTGGAAGGTGATGGCATCGATTTCGCCGGTCACCTCGCCGCTGAGCTGGGCGGCCGCGTGCGGACCCATCAGAAGTTTCAGACCGCGGTCGTCATACTCGACTCCATGAAGCCAGGGCTGCGCGTCGACGTGGCCACGACGCGGACCGAGTTTTATGATTATCCGGCGGCGCTGCCCACAGTCGAGCACGCTTCCATCAAACACGACCTCTACCGGCGCGATTTCACCATCAATGCCATGGCGGTCTCGATGGCGGCACATGACTTCGGACGGCTGCTCGATTTCTTCGGTGGCCTCAAGGATATAAGGAACCGGGTCATCCGCGTGTTGCACAACCTGAGTTTTATCGAGGACCCCACGCGCATCTTCAGGGCGATACGATACGAGAACAGGTATGGATTTAAGATGAACGCCCATACCCTCGGGCTGGCGCGGGGCTGCGTGGAGATGAACCTTGTGGGTGACCTTTCCTCCGCGCGACTTCGTGATGAGATGATCTGGCTCTTTTCCGAGCCAGAGGTAGAACATACGATACTCAGGATCGGCGAACTTGGGCTGGGGCCGTCCATACATCCCGCGCTTGCCATCGACAGGGAGACCGTCGAGATCGTCAAGCGCGCTGATGGCGCGGCGAAGCGCTTCAGGATGCATGAGGACATAAAGACATGGCGCCTGCGCCTCGCATGCCTGGCCAGGAACATGAACGCGGAGCAGCTGGGCCTCTGGACGGAAAGGATGAAGCTGCGGAGCGCCGACGCGGATGTGCTGGCGAACGGTGTGGTGCTGGCGCGCAAGGTTGTCGACAAACTTGGTCAGGCTGGCATAAAGCGTTCGGAGATCTATGAGCTGCTGGTGAAGCTGCCAGCGGAAGCTCATCTACTGGCGTACGCGCAGACGGAGGATGAAAGGGTGCGCGATGCCCTCGGCCTGTACCTGACGGAGCTGCGTTCCGTCAGCATCAGCGTAAGCGGACGCGACCTGCTCAAGCTGGGACTTTTGGAATCACCGGCTGTCGGCGAGATACTCATCCGGCTCAAGCTGATGAAACTGGAGGGAAAGGTCGACGGCCACGATGACGAGATGCGGGTGGCACGGAAGCTGGTCGCCGCGGCCAACAGGTCCGCATAGCTGATTGAAAAAGCTATAATCAGACAGATGACCAATTCAATTTCTCTGCTTCTGCTTCAATTCGCAATAACGCTGCCGGCGCTGCTGTTCTCGATGACGTTCCACGAGGTCGCTCACGGTTACGTCGCCTATCGCCTGGGGGACGAGACGGCCATGCGGTTAAAGCGGCTTTCGCTCAATCCCCTGCGGCACCTCGATCCGTTCGGCAGTCTGCTCCTCATCCTGACTTTTCTGATCTCCCGGGGCACGTGGATGTTCGGCTGGGCCAAACCCGTGCCGGTCAACCCGAACAACTTCAAGTCGCATCAGAGGGGGATGATGTGGGTGGGGATGGCCGGCCCGATCGCCAACTTCATGCTGGCGTCGATTGCGGCGTTTATCATCCGCTGGTTCTTCCCGCTCCCGACGAACGACCTGTTGCCGATGGTCGTGCTACGCATATTCCAGCTCAACGTTATCCTCATGGTGTTCAACCTGCTTCCAGTACCGCCGCTCGATGGTTCCCGCATCGTCGGGGCATTTCTCACGAGGAAGGCATATATCAAGTGGATACAGCTTGATCAATACGGCATGTTGTTCATCATGCTTCTGTTGTTCGTACTTCCGAGCCTGGGCCTCAGCCTCTTTTATCTGATCATGCCGGTCTATGAGCTGTTTTTGCCCGCCGCCTGGTTTTAGGCCGACCGGAAACTGCTGACTCATTCGGTTGACCTGTGATCTCCCGGACGGCATTCTCTCTTTTCGTGGTTTCAGTTTTCCGCCTGCCCGGCTGGTGAACAATGACCCAAGCCCTCCACATTATTGGACTATTTTGCCAGGTAACCGTCTGCGGGAATGGTGGTATTAAAAGCAGATTCTTCGGCTTCGCCTCAGAATGACAATTGGGGAAATTGCGGCGTCAAAAGCAGATTCTTCGTCGCTGACGCTCCTCAGAATGACAGCGGCCATATGGGTGGCTCAGGATGACAAATGGGGATATACGTGAGCCAACAGGTAATTTCTTAGAACTATAAGGCCTGAGTTTATATATGATTGCCAGAGTGATAATTCTCGATCAGGCTGTCTGGAAGCAGTCTATGGTATCGGGTCGATTGCAAGTATTCGAACCTTGGAGGCGCGATGAAGAATATAGCAGTTGTCACCAGCGGCGGTGACGCGCCGGGCATGAACGCCGCCGTGCGCGCGATAGTACGTGTCGGAACGGATATCGGGCTTAAGATGCATGGTGTGCGCAACGGCTACGAGGGGCTCATCGCCGGCGACATACATCAGTTGACCAACCGGGATGTTAGCGAGATACTCCACCTTGGCGGTACTTTTCTGGGGACTGCGCGCAGTAAAGAGTTCAGGGGGAGCGAAGACGCCCGGCACCAGGCCGTCACCAACATGCGCGAGCAGGGGATTGACGCGCTGATCGTCATCGGCGGAAACGGTTCCCAGGCCGGCGCCAACGAACTTAACCGCCTGGGGCTTCCCGTTGTCGGTGTCGCCTCCACGGTGGACAACGACCTTTACGGTTCCGAGATCTCCATCGGCGTTGATACGGCCCTCGACATCATCATCGAATCCATCGATCGCATCCGGACCACGGCGGAGTCGCATCACCGCGCTTTTCTGATCGAAGTCATGGGCAAGACCTGCGGCTACCTGGCCCTGGCGGCGGGTCTGGCCGGCGGCGCGGATGTCGTCGTCACGCCCGAGTTTGATATCGAACCGCCTGAGATACAGGACCAGCTGGCGGCGGCCCATGCCCGCGGCAAACGTTATGCGCTCGCGGTTGTGACCGACGGCGCCAAAAACAACGCCGCTCGCTGCGCGGAATATTTCAGGGAGCGTGAGGAAGAGATAGGTTATGAGCTGCGCGTGACCATACTCGGGCATGTGCAGCGCGGCGGAGCGCCTTCAACATACGACCGCATCCTGGCGAGCCGCCTGGGCGCGGCTGCTATCGAGCAGCTGGCAGCCGGCTTGAGCGGCAACCTGGTCGGATGGGGCCGGGGAGAGATAGTGCTTACATCACTGGAGGAAGTGGCGGCCAACAAAAAACAGCTGGATTCAGATTTATGGAGGCTGCTGGGCGTGCTGGCCAAATAAAGCGGATAATTGCGATGTATCTGCTCCGGGCGGCCTGAGACAGGCGCTGGTCCGGGGGAAACAGGTTAGAAAAAGGACAGTCCCGGGACTGTCCTTTTGAGTTACATATTGTTTCTACGCGTTACTGCTATCGATTGTAATCCGTTACGAAGCCTTCTCTTTCAGCCGCTGTATGCCAAGTTTTTCAAATGCCTCGACCAGATCCGCGTAAGAGATCTTGTCCATCGCCTGTAGCTTTTCGTCGATGATAATGGCTCCAGGTTCCAGGCTTCCTTCCACGACCTTGCCGTGGACATCCGGATATTCCTGGATCTCCTCTGAGTCGAAATCCACGTAGAGAAGGCGCGCGATTCCGCCGAAGTCCTGTTCCAGCTGACGATTGATAGTCTGCGTGATCTCTTCCAGAGACCAGCTTGGGCCTCAACCGCCGGAGCATGAGTCTAGCCAGCGTGAGCCAAAGACGGGAATCTGAACGGGTTCTGGAATTATCACTGCGCCTCCTGAAATTTGCCGGGAATGATTCCCGGGATAATAGTCAATACCTCTTCGGAACAAACCACTTGATTAGTTAGATACTGGCAGGGGTATAAAGATTCATTTTCTTTACTGCCGTTCGAGTTTTTCGGCCAGTTGCCAGCCTTCGGCGGGTGAAATGTCTTTGATATGGTGGACGATATTACCCTTGCCGGCAACGTCCGGGCCAGTATCCGCGCCGGAATCCGCGGTATTGTTTTCGGACGCGAGCCACCAGGTCACGCTGACATTCTTTTCCTCGCGCGCCGCGCCATAGCGGGCGGTCAGGGCGGCGGCTTCTTGCAGGGTCGCCTCGCCGATATCCTCGCCCTTGATAACGGCAGTCGGCCCCGTGAAATCGTCTACGCTCATCAGCAGGTCGCCGGCGCGGGCCAGCGCCGCCAGACGTTTCGTCTCATCCTCGTTGCGGGGGATCATTATCCGCTTGCCCTCTGATGAATAGATAAGGCGTCCCAATCTCAGCGACTGGATCTCGGGAATGGCGGGATGCGGTTTCTCTTCCAGCAGCCTGCCGAGGCGCGCCGCGAAATTCTTGTCGCACAGGAGGCAGCCGCCGGCGGGGCAGGGATAATCGTTGACGCCGATCTCGGCGGCGAGCTGCATCTGGGGCTTGCGGGAACGGCCTTCGATGGCCATCATCTTCTCCCGGTCCACCCAGCCTTCGCGTTCGGGGATGCTGGACTCGAACAGATGTGCCGAGAGCGGGCGCACGATCAGGCCGGCCAGGCCCGATTCTTCCTCGATGATCCTGAGGGCGTCGGGCCGCTGTGACATCGGCCGCTCTCCCCAGACCTCGCCGGTCACCAGGAAGTCAGCCCCGGTTTCCTTCATATACTTTCCCGCACGGCGGAACATGCTGATGCGGCAGTCGAGGCAAGGGTTCAGGCCGCGGCCGAAGCCGTGTTTCGGATTGCGGATGGCCTCGAGGATCTCCTCGGTGGCATTGAGGGTCTTAAGCGGTATACCGTAGTCCTCGGCGGCTTTTCTCGCTTCAGTCTTGCAGCTGCTTCGGGCTGTGCAGGTGCAGAAGACGGTGACGAAGTTGAGTGCCTCGACCTCGATTCCCTGGTCGAGCATCATCTTTACCGCCAGGCGGCTGTCGAGCCCTCCGGAAAGCAGGGCGATGGCTTTTCTCTTTACAGTCAATTTTCCTCTTCCGTCATTGCTTTGATTTTCCGCCGTATCAGCAGGATATTCACTGAAATAATCGTAATAAATGATTATGATCGGCGCGATTCAGGCCGCAACGGGGATGAAACATGTGCCTGATAGCAAAATAGCAGATAGCGCTCTCTGAAAAAAGTCCCGCAATATCTGGCAACAAAGCTATTCTGTTTGCTATACTTCCTTTTGTTCGAGCGCGACTTCGGGAGGCCCACTCATCCAGAGCTTAGACAGACTGCCAATCACCTGATTTAAGTCTGTTCATATCGATTGGATGTTATGGCTCCCTTGCTCACGGGTACAATTTAACAAAACAGCTGATTCAAGGGACGGATGCGCTGGGCAGAGAAGCCGCCAAACCAGTAGAGATAAAGGTGCCGCGAATAAGATCGCTGGCGTCTGGTTTTAAAACGACGGGCATGGTCGCGGGGATAGCCGGTGTTGTGGTTGTCCTTGTCGTGGTTCTGGGTGTGGCCATCCTGCCGCCGCGAATCACGGTAAGCCCCGGCGATGGTGAAACCGAGATAAAACCCACCGGCCAGTTTCTTGAGGTCGGCACGAGCCACTGGGGCGCGTCGCTTTCGACGGTGCTCGTCAAGGAAGCCCGGGTCGCTCCGGACGGTACCCGCGAGAACGAACGGGTCCTGGACGGACAACTGCAGAACGGCAGGTTCGTGCTTTCCGATGGCTCCAGCCCCCTGGTTGAGGACGCCGAGTATAAGGTGACCGTGGCCGGCACGGTCAAGGAGATCGGACTCTCCGGCATCACTGATACGCATGTCGACCGGACCTACACCTTCACAACAGTAACCACGCCGATGCCGATAATCCCGGTCGGCGGTGTCAAGGTCAGGTATGGCGAAGAGGCGACGATCGAGTGGAATATCCCCGTCGGCGGTACTGAATACCAGCTCGATGGAATCGGCAATACGATGAGGATGGAAGACGGCGGCCGCGTGATGAAGATCAGTCTGGCCAAGTTCGAGCAGGGCAAGGAATATCCGCTCAGGATAACGGCCGCTACTTCACTGAACGGCAGGGAGCTCAAGGCGCCGATAGTGACGAATGTGGCGACTGCGGCTCCGCTCAAGGTGGCCTTCGATCCCATCGACGGCACCAGCGGCGCCAGCATCGACGTGCATCCCATCATCGCGTTCAGCGAGCCGGTGTCGAATCTCGACCTTGCCAAAACAGCGATCACAATTGAGCCTAAGGTAGAAGGCAAGCTCAACTGGGTCGAACCCGGCAGGCTTGAATTCGTACCCACCGCGACGTGGGACCATCTGCAGGATGTTACGATCACCGTCAAGGGCGGACCGACACAACTGCGGGGTATCAGCGGCGGCTACATGGAGACCGAGGTGCGCAGCACATTCACTACGGCTCCTTATAAATCAATCGACGTCAACATAACCGAGCAGCGTGTCACGCTGTATGAAGACGGCAAGCAGGTTGATACCTTCCTTTGTTCCACGGGTAATTCAGGCACCGACACACCCCTTGGAGATTACACCATCTACGCCAAGCTTAGTTCGGTCGACATGAGGGGTCCCGGCTATTTCGCTCCCAAGGTCCCCTGGGTGATGGTCTTTAAGGGCGACTACACGATGCACGGCAACTACTGGGCGACATCTTTCGGCGCCCGTTCAAGCCATGGCTGTGTGGGCCTGCCTGTGGAAACCGCCAAGCGCGTCTACGACTGGACGCCCACGGGTACGCCGATTCATATTCACGAATAACGAACGGCCGGCATCTCTTTCGGGCCGGCATGGTATCTGACAGGAACTGTTAATTAAATGGCCCGGCTTTGAGTCGGGTCTGTTTGTCTTCACTTCAACTTCTGGCGATGGGCGGTGATGCGGATGCAGGCCAAGGTATGCGGCTCGAACGGCGCTGGTGTAAAGACTGTTTCCCTTGAGGAGGCGGTTGCGCTTATCGGCGGGGGAGAGGGGCTGGTCTGGCTGGACATCGCCGGATCCTTAAAGCAGGAAGACCTGGAGCTGCTCGGCCGGCCGCCGTTTAATTTCCACGAGCTGGCGCTGGAGGATGCCTCCAAGCCGGATGGCCAGCGGGCCAAGGTGGAGCCCTACGACGATTACTTCTTCCTGGTCATGCACGCTGTCTCATCCAGACCGGATGAGGAAGGACTGACACTCGCGTGGACCGAGATCGATCTTTTTGTCGGGAAGAACTACGTCGTATCAGTCCATCGCGGCGACGTCCCGGAGATCAGCCAGGTCTGGAAAGACGCCGACACGCGGGCGCGAATCATGGGCTGCGGTTCCGACATGCTGGCTTACTACATGCTCGATACCGTCGTGGACAAATATGTAGAGACCATAGACGGCATCGAGGACAAACTCGACTCGCTCGAGGACGCCGTGGTGGACCCCAAGGCTGACGAGGCCACGGTCCACAGGATTTTCGATTTCAAGCGCGAACTGATCCATTTTCGCAAACAGGCGGGCCCCCTGCGCGAGGCGATCAACGAGATGACCTCGCGGGACTTCCCTCTCGTCACCAGCGGCACGCTGCCATACCTGCGCGATGTCTACGATCACCTGATACGGCTTTCCGACATGCTCGATTCCTATCGCGACATCCTGACCGGAGCGCTGGACGTGCATCTCTCGGCGGTCTCCAACCGGCTCAATGAGATAATGAAACGGTTGACACTGGTCGCCACGATCTTCATGCCGCTAACGTTTATCACCGGTTTCTGGGGGATGAATTTCGCGGAGCTTCCGGTTGGCAGCGGGTTGTGGATGTGGGGGAGCCTGATGTTCATGGTCACGGTCTCGGCCGTGATGATAGTGATTTTTCAGACGCGGAAATACAGATAGGCTAGTTGATGACGGTGAGTTCAGACACAAACGGGGACGAGGTGCCTGCACGCGTCAAGATATGCGGGCTTACGAGGCCGGAGGACGCCGCGCTCGCGGTGAGCCTGGGGGCGTGGGCGCTTGGAGTGATCTTCGTTCCCGGGAGCCCGAGAAGGGTGAACATCGAGCAGGCGGCGGCGGTACTGGCATCGGCGCCTGCCGGAGTCGAGCGGGTCGGCGTGTTTGTCAACGCCGGGCTGGACGAGATTGTGGAGTCGGCGCGGGCCAGCGGGCTTACCGCCGTGCAGCTCCACGGCGAGGAAAGCCCGGACGAGTGTCTCGAGGCGCGAAGGCGTACGGGATGCCGGGTCATCAAGGCACTGAGGGTCGCGGGTCCGGAAACGCTCGCGGGCGTTGTCACGTTTGACACCGACTTTATTCTGCTGGATACTTATCAGCCCGGGCGCCATGGCGGCACCGGCGAGGTGTTTGACTGGAGCCTGGCGGCGGCGCTTCCCGCGAGCGTACGCGGCGGGCGGCTGATTCTCTCGGGCGGCCTTAATCCTGATAATATCGCTGAAGCCGTGCGCGCCGTCGCGCCATACGCGGTGGATGTTGCAAGTGGCGTAGAGAGCGCGCCGGGAATAAAGGATACGGAAAAACTGAAAAAGCTTTTTGACACGTTGAACGGGATGAGTTGATGACGACACGATCACGATTCGGCCCCTACGGCGGCCGTTATGTGCCGGAGACGGTAATACCCGCGCTCGACGAGCTGACCGAAGCCTACGAGCGGCTGAAGGACGACCTGGCCTTCCGGGCTGAGCTCGACGAGCTGCTGAAAACGTTCGTTGGCAGGCCGACGCCCCTTTTTGAAGCCAGGCGGCTGGCCGCGAAACTGGGATGCGCCGCCAGAATATATCTGAAGCGCGAGGACCTCTGCCACACAGGCGCCCACAAGCTCAATAATACGGTTGGCCAGATACTGCTTGCGGTGGCGATGGGGAAGAAGAGGGTAATCGCCGAGACCGGCGCGGGCCAGCACGGAGTGGCGACGGCAACCGCGGCGGCGCTGTTCGGCATCCCGTGCGCCATCTACATGGGCGTCAAGGATATCGCCCGGCAGGAACTCAACGTCGTGCGGATGAAACTCCTCGGCGCGGAGGTCATGCCGGTGAGTTCCGGCAGCAAGACTTTGAAGGACGCGATGAACGACGCTATCAGGGACTGGGTGACTAACGTGGAGAGTACCTATTACGTGATCGGCTCAGTCGCGGGCCCGGCGCCCTATCCAGCTATCGTACGCGATTTTCAGACCGTGATAGGCGAGGAAGCTCGCGAGCAGGTTATGGAGGCCGAGGGCAGGCTGCCGACCGAGATAGTCGCCTGCGTGGGCGGCGGCAGCAACGCCATCGGCGTCTTCGCACCGTTCATCGCGGAGGAATCCGTGCGTCTGACCGGAGTGGAAGCGGCGGGAGAGGGGCTGGACAGCGGCTTGCATGGAGCATCCATCGAGCGCGGCCGCCGCGGTGTGCTGCACGGCTCCATGTCATATATATTGCAGGACGCCTACGGACAGATACTCGAGGCGCATTCGATATCGGCCGGGCTGGACTATCCCGGCGTCGGACCCGAACATTCCTTCCTGCACGACGAGGGAAGGGTGCGCTACGATTCCGTCACCGACAAGGAGGCGCTGGAGTCGTTCACCCTGCTTTCGGAGACCGAGGGCATCATCCCGGCGCTGGAGAGTTCGCACGCAATCGCTTATGTGGTAAAGAACGCCGCGTCCTATGGCGCTGACGATCTGATAATCATCAATTTAAGCGGCCGCGGCGACAAGGACGTGCACCAGGCCGCCCGGGCGCTGGGGATAATCGAATGAGTGACGGGGATGGGCGAGTGATAACAGTGGCAGAAATTTTTGACCGCGGGGATTTCAGGTTGTGCTGTCGCGTCCGGGTTTGGGAATATACGCGGACGCTTGAGGCTCACGAATGAGCCGGCTCGAGGATACTTTCAAAAACAGCGGCAAGAAAGCGCTGCTGATGCCGTACACGACCGGGGGCTACCCCGACATGGATGGTTGCCGGCGCGTGATGGAGGCTTTTGTCGCCGGCGGCGCCGACATGATCGAACTGGGTGTTCCCTTTTCCGATCCGCTGGCTGACGGTCCTGTCGTGCAGGCCTCGACCCAGCAGGCACTCGACGGTGGGGTGACCCCCGACGACGTGCTTCTGCTGGCGGCTGAGTTCAGTTCCAGGCTGCCCGTTGTACTGATGATCTATTACAACTGTGTGCTCGCGGGCGGGCAGGAGCGATTTGTGCAGGCCGCGGCGGACGCGGGCGTGGCAGGGTTGATCGTACCCGACCTGCCGGTCGATGAGGCGGGAGAATTCATCGACGATTGCCAGAAAGCGGGAGTCGATCCGGTACTGCTGGTGGCGCCGACGAGCCCGGACGCGCGAATAAAACTGATCGCTGAAAAAGCGTCCGGCTTTATATATTGTGTCGCGGTCGCGGGCGTGACCGGTGCGCGGACCTCACTTTCGGACGAGCTGCCGGCGTTTCTCGCCAGGGTGCGGGCGCAGACCGCCGTGCCGCTGGCCGTCGGTTTCGGCGTCTCGACTCCGGAACACGCGGCTGTTGTGGCGCAGCACGCCGACGGCGTTATCATCGGCAGCAGGCTGATCAGGATGGTGGGCGAGGCTGAGGACATCGATGCCGCCTGCCTCGACGTGGAAAAGTTTCTCAAAGACGTCAACGAGGTGCTGAAATGATCAAACAGGTTTCGCCCAAGGAGGTACCCAACTCAAGGTTGTCCTTTCCCCAGTCCCTGCGCGAGCTGCTGGAGCTGCGCGGCATGAGCTACCGCCGCCTGGCCACGCGGACGAAGCTATCCGCGGGTTATCTGAACCACCTGGCCTGCGGTACGCGTCCCGTGCCCGCCGATTCCGTAATCAGGATCATCGCCCGTGCCCTCAGGGTCAAACCGGACTATTTCTTTGAATACCGGCAGCGCGGGCTCACTGAGCAGCTCTACCGCTCGCCCGAGCTGGCCGACCGGCTCTATGATTTTATCGTCGCCGACAAGCCGATGCCGAGGGATCTGAAGGCTGCGATTGAGACGGCTCGCGGGAAATAATCAGGCAAGCTCCTTCCTGAAGAACTCCACGATCATCTTCGCGAGCTCCTGTCGAGTGGGGCTTATCTGGCCGCCGTCCGGCCTGAAACCGTGACCGGCGTTTTCCACCATGACCAGGGTGGCGGGTACGCCCGCGGCTTTCAGCCTGTCATAAAGTTCCTGTGACTGCTCCGGTGGTACGAGGTCGTCTTTAGCTCCATGCAGTATGAGGAACGGCGGGTCGTCGGCGCTTACATGCGTGACCGGGCTCGCCTGGGCGAGGATATCCGAACCCTGATCGCTCGTTCCAAATACCTGCGTTCCCAGCGCGCGTCCGATCGCGCCCCCGCTGAATTCCTTCATAAGGTCTGACGGGCCGAACATGTCCACAACCGCCTGCACGCGGCTGGACTGGTCCGCGTAGCCTCCCGTTCCCTCAAAGCCCTCACTGCCATCAGTCACGCCAAGCAGGGATACCAGGTGGCCGCCGGCGCTGCCGCCCCAGGCGCCGATGCGGTCGGGGTCGATGCTATTTAGCGCGGCGTTGGCCCGCAGGTAACGGACCGCGCATTTTGCGTCCTCGATCTGGGCGGGGAATTTGTCATCCGGCGCGAGGCGGTAGTTGATGGAAACGACGAGGAAGCCGGCGTCGACGAGGCTGGGGATCGCCGTGGCCCCGGCGCCTTCGTTTTTGTCGCCTTGCGTCCAGCCTCCGCCGTGCACATACATGACCGCTGGAGCGGGGCCGTTCATGGTTTTGGGATAATAGACATCCATCTTGAGCGCCGTGCTGCCTGCGTCGCAATACGTGACATCTCGCTCGACAGTGCCGAGCTTCGAGGAATCGAATGCGGCTACGGCGCCAGTTGTGGCGGTAGTTGCCGTGGTCGAAGTTGAGACGGGCGTGCCTTCATTCGGGACACCGGCTTCGGAGGTTACATCGCCGCAGGCGACACCCGACAGCGCCACCGCCAGCACGAGCAGCGCTGATATGAACATCAGGCTGGAGTTCAATCTGTCGTTCTGCATTTATATGTCCCCTTTATGTAGCCGGTGGCCAGGCCGTTGTCCCGATGCCAGCCAGACGCCCAGACTGGCCGCTTCCTTTACCATCAGCGTGCCCTCGCCTATCATGCTCGTTTTCTAAACGTCACAGGCCAAAACGACCGTTTAAGGCCGTGCGCCAGCCAGCTCGATTATATCTTCAGACGTCACGACCTTCATGCTCGCGGCCGCCCGGGCGACCATCTCCTCGTAAGCCTGCCAGATCGCCGTCTGCTCTCCTGCGCTGCGCACAGTGGAAACATCGGGCGCGTTCAGGTCGAAGGGCGGCGACAGGGGCTCTTCCTTCTTCGTGTCGGCAAAGTAGCTCAAGGTCCAGCCTTCGGCGCCGCTGCGGTAGAAGTTGTTCTCATGGATGAGCGAGGTGACGAAGGGCGGCCTGCCATTGCCGGCGGCCTGCCATTCGCTCATCCGTTTCTCCAGGTATGCCGCCGGATTGTAAAAGGAGGCTTTCGGCGTTGTCAGCATGTTCCACCAGAAAGGGTCCTTCTCTTTTTTGCTTTCAGTCGAATCGCTCCAGCGGGTGACGCTGAAATCGCTGGGCCGCTCCAGCAGGCCGTTGGACCATACGTAAGGCTGTTTTAAGTCGGTGCCCTCTTCGTGGTAATGGACGACCATGCGCGCGCCGAGTTCCGCCAGGCCGACCTCAGCCGCGGTCTTGATGCGACGGTCGCTGGTGGGCGCCGACGCGGTGACAGGATCGCGGCCGAACATCAGTGCAACGTAGCTGTAGCCGCCGGGCTCGCCGCGATTGAGGCCGCCGGTGGCCAGGTCGAGTTCATAGGTCTCATAGTCGCGCAGGGTGGCGGCGAGGGTGGCGTCATCAAGCGCTTTCAGCGGCTGGTCAAAACCGGCGTAGAGCGGATTTGGCGGACGTACGTGGTAGCTGATAGTCATATTGCTTTCGCGCAGGCGCGCGATGACGTCGGGGCGCTCTTCGGCGTAGCGCTGCGTTACCGGCGCGGTCAGGTAGAAATCACCGCGGACGCCGTACTTCTCAAAGATATCGACTAGCCGCAGGATGGTGTCGGCGCTCTCGTTGACGTTCACAGTGTCGTGTACGTTTATGACGAACGTCATGTAGCCGGACGGCGTTGTTGTGGTGCTGTTACCGGTGGCCGTTGCAGCCGTTGTCGCCGGAGCAGTCTCTGTCGCGGTCGTATCCGGCATTACGGCCTGCGGGTTATCACCGCAGCCGTACGCGACGAGCAACAGGAAGATCAGCAGGACGAGGTTGCATGCCAGCGCGAGCATGACGGCGAACCTGCGCATTCCGGATGACCCGGTAGGCATTCCAGATGAGCCCCGCCGGACCCGGTTCTTCATCGCTGCCACGCCTGTTCGCATGTCCTGTTTAAGGTTCATGGTTTAACCGGAGCGACGCCAGGGTTGTCTTGCTCCCAGGCGGCGAAGGCGTCCGCCATCTGGGAGAACGTGGCCCAGCGGACCTGTCCGGAAGCGACCAGGGGATCGACGACTTCGGTAAGGAACCTGTCGATAACCTCGAACGGATGCTGTGGATCGCCGCGGAATTCGCCCGGGTGCACGCCGAAGTGAAAGACGTTCACCTTTCCTGCCTCGGATGAAGCGAGCGAGTTCATCAGGCTCTCCTTGAGGAACTGGAAGTAGGCCTCGTCGCCGCCGGTGGCTTCGGACCTGCGCATCGACGCGAAGTCGTTCCGGTTGTAATCGCCTTCAGGAAGGAAGACGACAGGACCATCAGGGTCGTGGGTTGCGAAGCTGCTGACGTCGTTGCCGTTGGAGCCGCCGGCGGGCCGCCAGGGGCTGACGCCGATGAGCGCGTCCACCGTTTTCTGTTCTTCCGGGTTTTTCCAGTCGCTGTTAATGTCCAGGCCGGCGCATTCGGCCGCGTCAAGCAGGTTGGGGTAGAGGTTACCGCCGCTCCAGTAGCGAACGTCATCGACTCCGCTGGCCTGTTTAATCAGTGATATCTCTTCCTTCATGACATCGCACCAGGTCGTGGCGGGCAGCGCATCCGGGTTGCTTCCCAGGTGCGCGTCCTCATGGAAATGAAGCGCGATCTCGTTGCCCGCCGCAGCCAGGTCGGCCAGGATGGTGTCGCCGTTCCTGATGGCGATACTGGTGAACGGCGTCTGCGCCTGCACGGTCATCATACCCTGGTGTTTTTTTATGATTTCCGTGAGCGTGCGGATATCCTTGACATGGCGGTTGAAGAGCTGCCCGTTGTTGTAATCCGCGCCGGTCCTGCTGCTGGCGCCGCCGGTCACATTGCCCGCAAGCGGGCTGGGTGTGGAGCCGAGCGGCTCGATATGCATGCTGATCGTGAATAGCAGCACGGCTTTCGCATCCGTATCGCCGCTCGGAGGTTCTCCGGCTTCGGCGGATTCGGCTGCCGCCGGCGCCACCTCGTCAGCCGGTACGTCGCCGGATTCTTCCGAACAAGCGAGCGCGGCCGTCAGGACCAGCGCCGCTGCAAGTGCGAAAAACAAAGAGGCTGATATGATTCTTATGCGTCGCATGGTTTCCTTCCCTGACCAGATTACAATTATCTATATATAATGTCTGTAGCGTACGTAATCGTTCTGTTACGGACCTGTAAAGAAACTGTAAATTGTCGCATCCCGGGGGCTTCCGGGGCGTTTTTTGCCGTCAGGCCGTAAGGCGCGTTTGCCGTGAAAGGTTGCCGTCAACAGACAGGGGAGGAGTACCACAGATGCCATCATTCGATATCGTCAACCAGCTGGACATGCAGGAAGTGGATAACGCGGTCAACATCACGAAGAAGATGATCGCCACGCGTTTTGATTTTCGCAAGTCGAAATCCGAGGTCACGCTCCACAGGAAAGAGAGCCGGATACATATCCTCACCGAGGATACGATGAAGATGAAGGCGATCGAGGGCGAGCTCATCACCAGCCTGTCCAAGCGGGGTATTGAAGCCAAGGCGCTTGTTTACAAGGACATCGAACAGGCAGCCGGCGATATGATCAAGCGTGATATCGACATCATCCAGGGTATAGACAGCGAAACGTCCAAAAAGATCGTCAAGATGATCAAGGCGCGCAAGCTCAAGGTACAGGCCAAGATTATGGAGGACCAGGTGCGTGTGTCGGGCAAGAAGATCGACGACCTGCAGGAAGTGATCTCCATGTTCAAGGCCGAAGACATGGGCGTGCCGCTCCAGTATGTGAACATGAAGAGCTGATGGGCTTGGAAAAAATCTGATTTTCGCTGTTTTGCCGTGATCTGAAACCTTATGGGGCTTCGGGGCGTCTAACTTTTCCATAAGGCCCGCCAAGTCGCGCATCCTGGATGAGGTATTGGATTGCGCGACAACGGGGTAACTGGACAAGAGGCGGCAAGCCATCAGGAGGAAGAAATGACACAGGCACAAACTTTGAGTTTCGATGTACATCTCGGCGAGTCTTATGGGGACGCGATCGAGAAAGTGAAAGGCGCCCTGAAGGCCGAGGGTTTCGGGGTGCTGACCAGCGTCGACGTACGCGAGGCGTTTCAGGAGAAACTGGGGAAGGAGTTCCGTCACTATACCATTCTTGGTGCATGTAACCCGCCTTTGGCATACAAGGCACTTTCACACATGGGAGAAGTGGGACTGATGCTTCCCTGCAACGTTACGGTCGAGGAGGATCCGGCGGGCGGCTCAATCGTGCGCATCATTGATCCCGAGGCCATGATGAAGGGCGCCGGTATGGATACGGACACAGTGCTGGCGGGAGTCGGCTCGGAAGCCCGCATCAAGCTGGAGAAGGTGGCGCGGGCGCTAGAAGGATCGTGAGGCACCGGCCGCACAGCGGGACTTACTGCAATACCTGAACGCCCGGCGGCGGATTAGATACATGCAGAGGATCCCCGAAAAAGAGCTTATGGACGGAGAAGACCAGGCCCGCGCGTACGCGGGGGCTGATTTTGATGTTCCCCATGATTATTTCATCTCCCTGTTCCAGGAGGCGTTTCCCGGCTATGCGCTGAGCGGCGCCGTTGCCGACCTGGGCTGCGGTCCGGGGGACATCAGTATGCGTTTTGCCAGGCGCTACCCTGATTGTATGGTTCATGGTGTCGACGGCTCGCAGGCGATGCTGAGCCTGGGTGCCGGGCTGGTGGGTAGCATGCCGGAACTCGATGGACGGGTGCGGCTGATTCATGGCTATCTGCCGGGCGCGGAAATGCCGCTCGGAAAGTATGGAGCGGTGATCAGCAACAGCCTCCTTCACCATCTCAACGACCCGCTGACGCTGTGGCGGGCGATAACGGACCTGGCACAGGAAGGCGCGCCGGTATTTGTCATGGATCTGATGAGGCCGCGCGACCGGGACGAGGCAGCACGGATTGTGGATCTATATATGTACGATGAACCCCGGATCCTGAAAGCGGATTTCTTCAACTCCCTGCTGGCCGCCTATGAGCCTGACGAGGTCAGGCGCCAGCTCGAATCAGCCGGACTTGGCGATTTCACCTTGAGGGAAGTGAGCGATCGCCACCTCGCGGTCTGGGGCATCGCGTCCGGCAGTGGAAGATGAACGAGCAGGATGGCGGCTCACGCTGGGAGGATATCTATAAAAACGGTGATGTCGAATCGCTGCCCTGGTTTTATCCCGGCCTGGATCCGGATTTCAACGGAGCTCTGGAGAGTCTGGATATAAGTCGTGGCGATATGCTCGACCTGTGCACCGGCCCCGGTACCCAGGCCATCGCCATGGCGAAGCTGGGTTATAGTGTCACCGCGATCGATATCGCCGGCGCGGCGGTGGAGAAAGCGCGTATCCGGGCATCCAGGCAGGGTCTGGAAATTTCTTTCAGGCAGGGGGATATTTTCGGCAATGATCTGGACCGTTCCTTTGATATCATATTTGACCGCGGTTGTTATCATGTCTTTCCCGATGAGCGGCGAGCGGAGTATGCCGGGGTCGTGGCGAAGCTGCTCAGGCGGGGAGGCTACCTTCTTCTTAAGTGTTTCAGCTACAGGGAGAAGCGGTCCGAGGGGCCTTACCGCATCTCGCCCGATGAGATCCAGGTGAACTTCGAAGAGCTCTACGAGATTGTCTCGATAGTGGGGACCGTGTTCCAGGGCGTGAATCGCGAGCCTGAACCACAGGCCCTGTTCTGCACGATGCGCAGGCGCTGAAGCACGGAGCCTTCGCAGTCAAAATTCATCCGGTTATCCTTTTTGTGGTATAAAGGCCGGATAAACGACAAGTAACAGAAAACGACGCTGCGGCGTTCCGCGTCTCTGAACAGGAGGCTGACGATGGCTCAGGCAAAACATGGCGACACGGTAAAAGTGCATTACACGGGTAAGTTGATAGCCGATTCATCTCAAATGTGTCTGGAAACAGCAATCAGGCTCCTACTGGCAGCTGCTGCCCGGACACGCCGGAATCAGTGCTCCGTATAAAGTACCCGCACGCCGCCATTCTCTAGCCTTGTCCGATGGCAGCTGGTGAAAGTCTTCCAGCCGCCCGCCAGATTGTATACCTCATCAAATCCGTTCTGGTCCAGGATGCGGTATGCGATATAACTGCGGATGCCGACCAGGCAGTGCAGGAACAACGGCTGTCTGAGTGCTCTGAGCTCATCGAGCCGCTCCCGGAACTGGTCATTGGGTATGTTCACCGCTCCCTCAATGTGCCCTGCCGCAAACTCCTTTTGCGTGCGTACGTCGACTATGGTCCCGGCCGCGGTCCTATCCGGATGTTCTTCGGCAAACCACTGCCTTACATCTCCATTCAAAATATTGGCGCCGACGAATCCGGCCATGTTTACCGGGTCCTTGGCCGATCCAAAGGGCGGCGCGTAAGCAAGCTCAAGATGTTCGAGGTCGAAGACGGTCATCCCCATGCGGACGGCCACGGCAAAAACATCCATTCTTTTGTCGACGCCGTCACGTCCAACGATCTGAGCTCCCAGCAGCCTGCCGTCCTCAGGATCGAAAAGCACTTTCGTATGCATCTGGGCTGTCCCGGGGTAATAAGCAGCGTGCCCGAAGGGATGAAGATATATTTTTTCATATGGGAGGCCGGCCTGCCGCAGGACTTTCTCCGACGCTCCGGTGATGGCGGCCGTCATGTCGAATACTTTTACGACCGCGGTTCCCTGGGTTGTGCTATAGGTGCTGCTGCGTCCACAGATATGGTCGGCCGCGACGCGGCCCTGCCGGTTTGCCGGACCCGCAAGCGGGATGTTGACCGTCTGGCCCGTGACGGTATCCGTGACCTCGACCATGTCCCCAGCGGCGTAGATATCAGCATCGGACGTGCGCATGTATTCATCGACCTTCACGCCGCCGCTCTGGCCGATCTCAAGCCCGGCATCCCGCGCCAGCCCGGTTTCCGGCCTGACTCCCACAGCCATGATCACAAAATCGGCGATGATCGCCACGCCATCATCGAGAAGAACTTCCACGCGTCCCATCGCATCGCTGAATTCACTTGCAGCGGTCCCCAGGTGGACCTTCACGCCTTTCTCTTCCAGGTGCAGCAGCAGGTCGCTGGCCAGTTCGCGGTCAAGGACGGTCAGGACCTGGTCCTGCAGCTCGACGAGATTGATATCGAGGCCGCGATTCACGAGCGCCTCGACAGTTTCGAGGCCGACGTAACCGGCGCCGATAACCATAGCGGTTTTCGCACCATTTTCGATCAGCTCCAAAACATCATCCATATCAGGGATGTTACGCAACGCGAATATCCTGGGGTTGTCAATACCGGGAAGCGGCGGTCGAATCGCAGCCGCCCCCTGACTTAAGATGAGCTTGTCGTAATCCTCAAAATATTCGCGTCCGCTCGCATGCTCAAGGACTCGCACGCTCTTTTTCTCGCGATCGATATGTATAACCTCATGGCCGACCCGCACATCTATCGCGAACTGTTTCCGGAAAGACTCCGGCGTCGCGATCAGCAGGTCGCCGCGTTTTTTGATATCGCCCCCGATATGGTACGGCAGGCCGCAGTTGGCGAAAGAGACATACCCGCCCTTTTCAAGCATGATTATCTCAGCGTCTTCGCTAAGGCGGCGCGCCCTCGCCGCGGCTGAAGCCCCGCCTGCCACTCCGCCGACTATCACTAGCTTCACTCGCGTTCCTTTCATCCAAAATGATCAACAGTTCTGCTTTTGGCAATTCTGCTTTTCCCGACCTGTCAATGCAAGGGCAGTGGACGCTATCCATCGAGACCATCATACCCGCATGCAAGGGCAGTGGACGCTATCCATCGAGACCATCATACCCGCATGCAAGGAGGAAAATGTCCTCCAGTTGAGAATTATTGATCGCCAGGCGTCAAATTGATTTGTTTCAGAAAAATGATAGTTGGATAGCTCTTGTTAACGTGGAAGGAATGAAGATGGCCCAACAGGAAGTTGATGCCCGCATAAAGGTTCTCCTTGAAAGCTGGGGTTACGTATCGCCAGATATGCTCACGGAGTTGCCGGAAGCCGAGCGCGCAGGAGCACTCCTTGCTTATTTCGAGCAACACCGTGCCGGGCAGCCATTCATCATGAGGGGAGATACGCTGGTCGCTCCGGGTTCCGGCGAACCGCAAACACCTATCACGGATGTACTGAATCCACCGGAAACCGATGCCGCCGTTATAAGCGACCAGGCATATAAGCAAGAAGATGCGACCCAAAAAGAACCGGTTCCATCACAATCTGATGCCACTACCACCGCGCAAGAACTGCCGTCTGGAGCATTTGTTCCGGCCCCGGTCTATCATCCCGGCCCGCAGACCCAGGCGGTCAGAAGGCCTGCCCGATTCACCTCCCTGAAGGGCATCGCTCTAGCAGTCGAGCTGCTGTTCTGGGCCGGCATACCGGTAAACATTCTATTGCTGGCGCTTGTGCTGGGTACGTCATTAAACAAAAGCTACCATGATGCGAACACGCTGCTCACTATCTACAATCTGATGTTCAGCATCTGGGGAGTCGCTGCGCTGGTAATGCTGGTCATCTGGATTTACCGCGCTGCCGTCAACCTGCGGGCCATGAACATACAGGGACTGAAATATTCACCAGGGATGGCTGTGGCGTGGTTCTTCATACCTTTCGCCAATTTCATCATGCCGGTATTCGTGATCAGGGAAATCTGGCGGGGCAGCAATCCGCGTACTATTGAAACCGGTGACGCCAGGCACACAGGGACGCCGTTCCATGTGGGCGCCTGGTTTCTGATTTACGTTCTAGCGGGCTTCCTCTTACTGCCCGGCAATTTGATGGTCAGCTTCGGTAGCATGTCAGGGGGCACCAGGTTTCTGCCACCCGGGCTAAAACCGCTTTCCGACACAACAAAATATTTTCTGATCGGGGGCGCCGTCGGCCGTTTGATATTTTACTCCATAGCACTGATACTGGGATACTTCTTCATTCGCACCGTTAGCAGATGGCAGGAGGGGAGAGGCGCGAAACAGGCTTAGGTTCAGCTACCGCCGGACAATTTTCGCATCCTGTTTGATTTCACTTCCATTCGGCCTTTATTATCTCCTCATGATTACTGCTATCAAGAGAGGCGTCGTATGAAGAGGTTTTTAGCGCTTTTGCTGGCCCTGGTTCTTACGCCGTCAATAATCGCAGTCACAGTTCTTGTTACCGGTTGTGGAAACACCGGCAACAACGCCGCTGGCACAGCAACAGAACCTGCCGAACCGCCCTTCGACCCCGCCACAGAGAAAAAGCTGGAAAAGGCCGTTGACGATAGCATGATAAATGGCAATATCCCTGGCGTCATAGTCGGTATCTGGGCGCCCGGAAAAGGAACATGGGTCTCCGCCAGGGGCATGGCGGATATTGCAAAGAACGTGGAACTGAAACCGACCGACAAGGTCCGCATCGCCAGCAACACGAAGACGTTCACCGCCACTGTCATCCTCCAGCTCGTCGACGATGGCAAGATGAGCCTCAACGACAGCCTGTCCAAGTATGTCGCAGGCATCCCCAATGGAGAAAGGATCACGGTCCGCCAGCTCCTTAACATGACCGCGGGTATCTATAATTTCACTGAAGACACGGATTTCGAAGCAAGGTTTGAAAAGGATCCGCTCTGGCAGTTCACACGTGAGGACATGATACAGATAGTCCTCAGACACCAGCCGGATTTCGCCCCGGGGCAGGGTTGGAAATACTCCGACACCAACTACGAGTTGCTCGGCATGGTCATCGAGAAAGTGACGAACAACCGTCTGGAGCCCGAGATGAAGAAACGCATCTTCGACAGGCTCGGCCTCGCGCATACAAGCTTTCCGGTGACACCTGACATGGTCGGTGAATATGCCCACGGTTATTATCTTCCGGCCGGAGCTACTGAACTGCGAGATATCACTATGGTCGAGCCCTCGGTCCCCTGGGCGGCTGGCGCCATAATATCGAATCTTTATGACATGAAGGTCTATGCAAGGGCGCTCGCCAGGGGCGAGCTGGTGAGCCAGAAGGCGCAGAAGGAGCGAATGTCCTGGATCCCCATGACAGGCCAGGAGAAGTGGGATGGGAAATATGGTCTCGGCATAGCATCGATCGGCGGCTATATCGGCCATACCGGGGCGATCTTTGGCTATAACAGCGCCGTGTTCTACCTGCCGGAAAAAGACGCCACCTTCATTGTCTTTACCAACAGGTCCGGGAACGATTCATCCGAGGCGGTCAATATTTTCCTGCAGACGGCAAAGATCGTATATCCGGAGACGCTTGCCGCCGAACCTGCGCCAAACTAGCGGCGTCATCTTCCCGCTCGCCAGCTTCCTCGTGGTCAGCCGGCTAACCTCTATTACAGCGTCATCTTAACTGGGCCCCGTCACATCGCGGCGCTTGACCACAACTGCTGATACCGAGATAAAGATCAATATGTAGACTCCGAGTACAATCAGCGCCTGTGTTCCGGAAACCATCGTTCCGGAAAAACCGCCAGGGCCGGCCTCTTCCGGTAGCGAGCCTCCCAGAGACGAGATCAGGGAATATCCATTGGTCCGCAGAAGGCCCTTCGAAATCTGGTCGAGAAGATCTATCCGCCTTCCAAATGATGAGATTATGCTCTCGAGAACCAGCCCGTAGATGATCCCCAGCCCGATGGCCAGCGCCGTTCCTCTCGATAACACAGCCAGCAGGACACCGAAGGATGCCCATGCCGCCAGCAGTAGCCAGCCGACGCCCAGCGCGCGCAAAAGGTCCAGGATCGGCGGGAGCGCTATCGCCTGGTCTTCGCGCAGCGCGATTATCGAACTTGCGAGGAACCCCAGCGCGAACACCGCCAATACGAAGGGAATGAGGGCGATCGCCAGCGCGGCGATCTTTGCCAGGAAGAATTTCAGGCGGCCGTCCCGCTGGACCAGCACGGTTGTAAGCGTTCCCCAGTTGTATTCACTTCCTACGCTCAGGATCGCCAGGATCAGAACCATCGTCCCGCCAAAAAATGGAAAGGTCGAGTGAATCGTCGATATCAGGCTCTGGGGCAGGAGCATATACAGTACGATGCTGCGCCCGTGAAAGTTTGTGTCCGAGGTGTAGGCGAGATAGGGGAAAACATAAGAGAAAAGCAGCGCTATCGCCGTCCAGGAACCCAGCAATATCCAGGTCGCGGCGCGTTTGCGCAGCAGCAATAGCTCTGCGATAAGGCTATTCATGTAACCGGGCCTCCCCGGTAAGGCTCAAAAACACGCTTTCGAGTGAGTTCTGTACACTCGTCAGTTCACTTACTTCGACACCCGCTGTGACCAGCAACGTATTAAGGTACGCCGCCAGCGTCGGGTCGGCCTCGATCAGGAGCGTGTCGCCATCCCTCGTTTCGACCTTGCCGACGCCATCAAGAGCCGCCAGCAGCTCCCGCGCCTGCTCGACGGGTTTAGCGCGAAGTTTTATCCGGGTGCCATGCCTCAGTTCATCCAGCGTGCCTTCCGCGACGATCTTCCCGTCCTTGACCACGCCGATACGGTCGCATATCTGTTCCAGCTCTCCCATCAGGTGGCTCGACAGGAGTACGGTCCGGTTTCCCCGGCCCAGATTCCGGATCAGGTGCCGCATCTCGGCCATGCCGGCCGGGTCGAGTCCGTTGGTCGGCTCATCGAGTATCAGTAGCTCCGGATCCTTCAGGAGCGCCGCAGCCATCCCCAGGCGCTGCTTCATACCGAGGGAATAAGTCTTGAAGCGGTCGTCACCCCGTCCGGACAGTTCCACTTCCTCCAGAATGGGCTCGATACGCGCATATGGCACTCCGGCGTGGCGTGCCAGGACGCGCAGGTTGTTCCTTCCGGAAAGGTACGGGTAAAAGGCGGGTGTTTCCACAAGGGCCCCGATACGCGCCAGGGCATGGGGTGAACCGGGTTTCTCTCCCAGGACGGTGCATGACCCCGAGGTTGGACGCACCAGCCCCAGAAACATGCGCAGAGCCGTGGTCTTGCCGGCCCCGTTGGGTCCGACAAAGCCATATACCTCACCGCGCCTGGCCTGCATGCTCAGCCCATCGACCGCCATGATGTGTGGACGGTAGCGCTTGGTCAGGCTTTCGCTTTCAATCACATAGTCGCTCGGCAACCGATCTCCTCACGTTTTTCTTCCCTAGTACCCATGATTATGCACATTTTCTCAGCATAATAATAAGCGGTTTTTATTTTTGACCAGCAAGGGTTAGTATCGGCACAGTAAGCAGCAGCGGATTCGAATTGCGGAAAACGTGTTCGAAGCCGTCGGTAAAATCAGGAACTATCGAGTAATGGCAGGATGTCCGTCTCATTGAACTCCGCAGAAAGTTGAGCGGCAGGGACGGATAGCAGCAAATCTCCCCGGCAGAAAATAAACACTCCGCGGTTTTATGACGAGGATATCCCCAGCTTACAACCCGATGCGGCAAACGGCTTTCAGGGAGTCAAAACAGATGCGTTTCAGGATAGAAACCACAGCCATAATGTTATTTTTCGTAATCGTGTTCTCGGCGGTTCCGGCTACCGCGTGGTCGCAGACCGCCGGTAACGATCCCGGCATTCAAGTCGGTGTATACCTTCCGGACCCCGATGGTCTGGGCAGTTTGAATCCGCTATCGGGAGAAAGACCGATATTTTTCTCTGGTACAGCTCGATAACCCAGGATTTCGATGCGGTCAATCTGGCGCCGATCTCAGCCGGGGGCCGTACGCTCCAGCTGTCGCTGGAAATGAACGATCCTGGTCTGCCAGACCTGGTGAACCAGCCCGCGTACCGCCTGAAGAACATAACGCGGGGCGATTTTGACTACCGTATCCGTGCCTGGGCGCGGTCCCTGCGTGCGTATGGTTATCCGGTGCTCCTGAGGCCCATGTGCGAGATGAACGGCAACTGGACAAGCTGGTCCGGTATCGCGAACGGCAATTCGCCTGTGGACTTCATTCCCGCCTGGCGGCATATACATGATATTTTCGTGGCTGAGGGAGTCACCTCCGTCAAATGGGTCTGGTCTCCCAATGCTGACTCTACAGCCGCGCTGGCGCAGAATACTTTCGACACTTATTATCCAGGCGACGGCTACGTGGACTACGTGGGGCTCAACGGCTACAACTGGGGAACCACCGCGAAGGCTCCCGGTTATTCCTCGACCTGGCAATCCCTGTCACAGGTTTTCAGTTACAGCTATGACGTAGCGGCATCAAACACCGACAAGCCGGTCATGATCTCTGAAACCGCTTCGACCGAGCTGGGGGGGAGCAAGGCAGACTGGCTTACGGACGCTTTCGCAACACTGCCTGTCCGTTTTCCGCGCGTTACGAGCATGACCTGGTTCAATGTCCTGAAAGAGACGGACTGGCGTGTCGAGAGCAGCGGCGCCAGCCTCCAGGCTTTCAAGGCCGGTGTCACCGGGCTGAATTCGTCGCCCGCGGCCTGCCAGATACCACAATTGACCCTTGCTCCGGCCAAGAGTTACTGGGCCAACTACGCAGATTACCTGGCCAGGCTGCTCTCCGTGGATATGCGCGTCAGCAATACCGGCGCCAATGGCGCATACGACCTCAGGCTTATCGACAGCGCCAACACCAACGGCGCCTCTCTTGCGACCGCACTGCCCGTATGGGTGGGAAACATCGTTCCGGGCTATTCTTCCATCGTGCCGATGATATTCAGGGTCCCTGCCGGCATCACGTCCTTCCATACCGTCACCAGCGGTTATGTCCTTGACAGTTGCGGCAACAGTTATACGTATCCGGATCCGGCTATTATTAAATACTGAAGCTTGATTCACCCGGGTTGTTCAGGAGCTTGCCCGGTTTACCTCGATTTCTGATTTCCAATACCTTCTTGACATCGCCATATCAATCATTTATTCTACGCTGTAGAAATTGCTCTACACCGTAGATAAGTGCATCACTGACTGGCGATCGAGGAAAGTGGGGAATCAACCAGCATGGATACGAATAAATCCAATAAATCAAAAAAACGGCAAGCGCGGGGAAGCGGAAACGCACGCCCATCCCTTACCCGCGAGGTGATCGTTCGCGCGGCGCTGAAAATCGTGGATGACGAGGGTTACGGAGCCCTTTCCATGCGGCGCCTCGGTACCGAGCTTAGCGTCGATCCGATGGCCGTCTACTACCATTTTCCCAACAAGGCCGCCCTGCAGGACGGCATCGTCGAGGAAGTGATGAGCGGCATCGACCTCGGCAGGGACGACCCTTCGAAAACGATAGCCGAGCGGCTCTGCGCGGCCGCGCACATCTATCGCGAGGCTCTGCTTTCGCACCCGCAGGCGGTTCAGATCACGGCCGTGCGCTCGCTCAACACCCCCGACTCATTCCGGCCGGTCGAGTTCCTTCTGGAGTTGTTCGCCGAGGCCGGCTTTACCCGCACCGACGCTCTCGCAGGCGTAAACATCTTCGCGCGCTTCGTAAGGGGCATGGTCCTGCTTGAATCCGTCAGCATGAAGAGCATGGAAAACGACCACGATGACATCACGATGGAGGCGCTCGCCGGGAAGCTGCCCCTGGAAGATTTTCCGCTCATGCACAAGGCGATGCAGGAAGCCTGTTTCATCGGCAACGAAGCGGAATTCGGCCGCGCCACAAAGGCGTTGATTAAGGGTTTGCTTGAGGAGTATTCAAACGGGGAGAAGGAAGTGGATGACGATGTCGGTTAAAGCAAGGCTATCGACAGGAAAGCTGGCGCGAAGCTGTGCGGGCAGGCCGTGGCTGACGATCTCCATATGGGCCATCGTCCTGGCGCTGTCGATTCTGTCAGCAAAGTTCTTCCTCGGCAGTTCGTTGACCACTGAGATGAAGTTCACGAAACCGACGGAGTCCGAACAGGGCTGGCAACTTTTGAAAGAAAGGTTGCGCGGCCCCGAGAAGGACAAGGAGATCATTATAATCCGCTCGGATAACCTGACCGTCGACAGCCCGGAATACAGGAAACAGGTCGATCAGCTTGCTCTGGATATCACCAGTCTGGGCAGCGATGTCGTCGAGGGCGGCATGAATTACTACATGACCGGCGACCAGTCGCTGGTCTCGAAGGACCGGCACATCACCCTGATGCCGATAGTCATGGCCGGCACGCTTTCCGACGCGAACAGGAACATCGACCTCGTACACGAGAAGACGGCGGCGGCTGAACACAGCGGTTTTGAGATCGTCTCGACCGGCGCCGCCAGCAACAATGAAGATTTCAACAAGCTTTCGGAGAGTGACCTTCAAAAGGCTGAACTGCTGGGCATCCCTATCGCCATGATAATACTGGTGATCGTGTTCGGTACGCTGGCCGCCGCGGGCCTGCCGCTGCTGCTCGCCGGGTTTTCGATAATCATCGCAATCGGCATCACGGCACTGGTCGGACAGCGTTTCGAGATGAGCTTCTTTGTGGTCAACATGATCACGATGATGGGAATGGCGGTCGGCATTGATTACTCGCTCTTCGTCGTCTCCCGTTACCGCGAGGAACTGATACGCGGACGTGGCAAGCTGGATGCTATAGAGACAGCCGGCGCAACCGCGAGCCGCGCAGTGCTGTTCAGCGGCATGACGGTCATTCTGGCGCTTGCGGGACTGTTGATCGTGCCCATGAGTCTTTTCTACAGCCTGGGCGCTGGCGCTATTTTTGTAGTGGCGGTCTCCGTCCTGGCTGCGCTTACGCTGCTTCCCGCTTTGCTGGGGCTGATGGGAGAGAAGATCAACTCGCTGAGGATTCCTTTCATGCACCGCTATCAATCCGGCCACGAGGCCGACCAGGGCCGTTTCTGGGACTGGATCACGGGCAAGGTCATGGGGCGCCCGGTGATCAGCGCGCTCCTGGCAATAGGGTTGCTGATCACCCCGGCCATCTTCTATTTTCAAATACATACCGGCGCCAACGGCATCAAGGTACTGCCGGAGGAATACGAATCACGCCGGGGTTTCGACATCCTCGACAGCGAGTTCTCGTTCGGCCTCATCTCGCCGGCCGAGATCGTTATCGACGGCGATATCAACTCGCAGGGTGTCCGAGACGCCATGGCGAGACTTCAGAACGAGGTAGGGCAGGATCCGGCTTTCTACGGCACTCCCAAAGTGGAAGTAAACGAAGCCGGTGACCTGGCGCTCATATCAGTGCCGGTATCAGGTTCGTCCGAGAGTGACGAGGCGACCGGATCCGTCGTCAGGCTAAGGGAAGAATACATACCGCGCGCTTTCAGCGATACTGACGCACATGTCGTCGTTGCCGGTCCACCGGCCATGAACAAGGACTACTTCAGCATGACCGATGATTACCGGCCGATCGTATTTATCTTCGTGCTGAGCCTCAGCTTCCTGTTGCTTACCATCGTCTTCCACTCGCTGGTTGTCCCGTTCAAGGCAATCGTCATGAACATGCTTTCCGTCGGCGCCGCCTACGGCCTTATCGTGCTGGTTTTTCAGGAGGGAGTTGGGGCGGGCATCTTCGGTTTTCAAAAGGTAGACGCGGTCGAGGCCTGGGTGCCGCTGTTCCTGTTCTCGGTGCTTTTCGGGCTTTCCATGGATTACCACGTCTTTCTACTGGGCCGGATCAGGGAGAATTATATGCTCACCGGCGATAACAGCAAATCGGTGGCGGCGGGATTGAGGTCGACAGGCAGGATCATCACGGGAGCGGCGCTGATCATGGTCGCCGTCTTCAGCGGTTTCGCGAGCGGGCAGCTGGTCATGTTCCAGCAGATGGGATTCGGACTGGCGGTAGCTGTCCTGCTCGACGCGACTCTGGTTCGAAGCATCCTCGTGCCGGCGACCATGAAACTGCTGGGAGACTGGAACTGGTACCTGCCAAAGTGGCTTCAGTGGCTTCCCGATTTTCACGTCGAAGGCGGCAGGGAAGAATCGGACAGGATCTGACCCGGGGATGATCCCGGCACTGATGGAGCCAAAAAATAGACCGCTCATAATGAGCGGTCTATTTTTAAAATATCCTGCGGCAGCTAATCGTCACATTCCTCTTTTTTCCGGCCATCGTCACTTCTCTCGTATTCACAATCGCCCGATTTTTTCTTTGATACTTTAACTGAGTCACTATCCTCATGTTTGCTCGAGCCCTTATAGTTCACTACTCCTGCCATAGCGACAGATGACATCAATATCAGAAATATAAAGGCCAGCACAACTTTTCTTTTTATCTTCATTATTACCCCCGTTTGCACGAACCAGATGATTGACAATAAAGACAGGTCATAATCAATCGGCAAGTTGGAAGAAAATCTAAAATTATAAATCCAGCGAAAAAAAACCCCGCCTGATCATGATTCAGACGGGGTTGATTATCACTTAAATCCCGGACCGGCACCTGTCGTTTGCTGCGCGCCGTTCCGAGAGCCTGTGACTCATTCGGGTATTACTTGTTTACGATATTCTCCGCGATGTCGCCGATGAACGGCAGCTTGTATGCTTCGCCCTGGTATGCTTTAACCATCATCAGGATCCAGATACCGAGGCCGCCGAGTCCGATGACAAGCCACAGAAGCGAGCCGATGAGTGCCAGCGCTGAGCTGACGAAAGCAAGAATGATCGTGAAGATCTGAACCACGATAAAGAGTGCTACGAGCAAACCGGTGAGCAGTATCGACTGCATCGCGTGGAACCTGACGTACATGTTGTCCTTTTCAATCAGGAAAAAGACGAGGCCGCCCACCCACCCGAACAGATATGCCAGAAGGGCGGCTACGTTTGGCTCAAGGCCAGTGCTGGATTTGTCGTTACCCGGTGCGTTCATATTTCTCCCATCCTCTTAATTTTTCATTGAAACTGCCACGGAAGAGACGCATCTCTCCCGGAAAACCTGTTTGTCAGGCGTTTATAAGTTCTACCTGTGCCCCGATTTGCCTTTTTTCGCTGTACTATTTATATCCCTGGAGCAACTGTCAATCAAGCTATAGTATACTTTTGGCTTCATAAAAAAAAGTATGGGGGAAGTGACATGGAAGAAATGGATATTAACGGTAAAGAGCCCGTGCTCGAGTGTAAATATGGCGAAAACGGCTATCAGACTCCGGCCGCGCTCTACAGCGGCGGCACCGATGATCCCTTCGCCCTCGACAGGTTCGTGGTTTTGCAGGGAACCGCGCCCAGCTATAACAACCTCTGCGACCTCGATCGCCTGCTTCAGACGGCCACTCACGTAGCCGCCGGTTTCGACATCAACAACGGTGAAGTCCCCATGATCGCAGTCGCATGCAAGCACGGCAATCCGTGCGGCGCCGCTGCCGGCGGTGATCCGGCCAGGGTCGCCATGCAGGCTCTCGAAGGCGATCTGCGCGCTGTATTCGGTGGCCTGATCCTGCTCAGCTTCGAAGTCGATGAGGTAATCGCCGAAGTCCTGATGACACATAAGATGGACGGCGGGGTGCGCCGACTTCTGGACGGCATCGTCGCTCCCGGTTTTACGAAGGGAGCGATGGAGATGCTCGAGCGCAAGGGGGACAAGTGTCGCCTGCTGACTAACCCGGCGCTGGCGGGCATGGATCGTGAATCGCTCGACTCCGCCCGCCGTTTTCGCTATGTGCGCGGTGGTTTTTTAGCACAGCCAAACTACACATTCGTTCCGAATCTAATGTCTGATGCCGTGGAACGTACTGGCGATCATAACGCGGGCCAGGTAGATGACATGATCCTCGCCTGGGCCATCGGTTCCACTTCCAACAGCAACACGGTCACACTTGTCAGGGACGGCATGCTTGTCGGCAACGGCGTCGGCCAGCAGGACCGTGTCGGCGGCTGCAAGCTGGCGGTCATGCGGGCAAAGGACGCAGGGCACGATACATCAGGCTCGGTCGCCTACAGCGACAGCTTCTTTCCCTTCACTGACGGTACTGCTGAGCTGGCGGATGCCGGCGTCAAGGCCATAGTGGCGACCAGTGGTTCGATCCGTGACGGCGAAGTGAAGGAGTTCTGCCGCGACAAGGGCATCACGCTGTTCCTCTATCCGGATTCAGCAGGGCGCGGCTTCTTCGGGCATTAGTCTTACGGCAGGTGATAACAGGGGCCGCGTCACGCTTGGCATAATCGTCGGATTAGCTTTCGGGTCTAAATAGCACTTCGAACCTGTTTGAACCGAAATATCGCCCAAATTGATATTATTACTGGAAGTATTATTAGAAAGCTGAATCCATGCAGGCTGCAGGGGGAAATGAATGAACGACCAATTAGTTGCCACAGGTCTGGAAGCGCTTTCTCAAACAGGCGGAAACTCCATCTTCTCTGACTCCGCTTCCACCGCTGCGAGACGGGCGGAGACAAGCAAGTCGAATGTGGCGGTTTGCGCTCTTTCCGGATTGATTATTTTTCTGTTTCTGCTGGTCCTGCCCTCGATATCTCTTGCGGCGCCTCCATCATCCGGGAGCGCAAAAAATCTTTCCAATACTCTGTCTGACGGCAGTCCGGCGCCCGGCGCCGCAAGCACGGCCGCGATTCCCGCACAGCCGGTCACGGCGGCAGCTGTCCCACTTTCAAGTGGTTTCGATTATCCGGTGGGCGGCGCCGGTGCTCACGAAGGTTATGAGATGAATAACTGCTTCAGCTGCGACTGGGAGTATTACATAGGCCATACCGGTGAGGACTTCGATAACGGCCGCGGCGGCGATCCCGTCTATGCGGCCTCGGAGGGTGTTGTTACCTTTGTCGGGCTCGGACCCGGAGCGTGGGGCAACGTCATCATCATCCAGCACAACATCCGCGGCGGCACCCTTTACACGCAGTACGCCCA
This sequence comes from Thermoleophilia bacterium, assembly GCA_041658605.1. Taxonomy (GTDB): domain Bacteria; phylum Actinomycetota; class Thermoleophilia; order BMS3ABIN01; family BMS3ABIN01; genus JBAZWE01. The sequence goes on from JBAZZU010000008.1 coordinate 74,163, forward strand.
TCTCTCGGCCATGTATGTCACCGCGGGTCAGGTTGTCGGCCGCCGGCAGCAGATCGGTCTGGTGGGCATGACCGGTACGGTTGCGCCACACCTGCATTTCGAAGTAAAGGACAGGTCGATGATCGGCCATGGCTATACCGGCTATCCGTTCAGTGGCCTGATCGTCGCCTACGACGGCATAACCTTTTTTGCGCCGAGCTGGTATATCAATGACCGCCGCATCTTCGACACGCCATTCGGCAGCCTTGAAGGCACTTCTGTCGCTCTTGGCGGCGTCAAGGTCGGCGGCTGGGTGATAGATCCCAACACCGCCGATCCGATCGATATCCAGGTCACAGTCGATGGGGTGCTGGCGAAAACCACCAGGGCTGATTTAAACCGTCCCGATGTCGGCGCCGCGTATCCGGCTTACGGCCCCGCGCACGGCTATAGCGCTGCATTGACAGTGGCGGCCGGGACGCACCAGGTCTGCGTCAATGCAGTGAACACCGGCGCCGGGGCGGACAATATGCTCGGATGCCGTGAAGTCGTCATCGACGGCAACCCGCTCGGCAGCCTTGAAGGCCTCAGTGTCGAGGGAGGCACGCAGCTTCGCGCAACCGGCTGGGCTATCGATCCGGATACGGTGTCACCGATCGATGTACAGTTCTATCTCAACGGCGTGGTTGCAGGAACTGCCACTGCTGCCGATGTCCGCAGCGACGTCGGCATACGCTATCCGGAATACGGCAGCTCTCATGGGTTTTCAACGACTCTGCCGCTGCTGGCCGGCGAGAACCAGGTATGCGCCTACGGCGTCAATACCGGGGCCGGCAGCAACACCTCACTGGGATGCCGTACGGTAACCGTGCCGCTCGACTCCCTGCCGAGCGTGACACCGCCGTCCGGCCGCCATTATTACTGGACATACTTTGACAGTGCCGGCAGCCTCGCCTGGATGCTGTTTGCGAATCCCGCGGGCGCTTCCGGCAAGAGTTTTGACCTGAATATCAAGGGCAGGGGAATGAACCTGGGTCTCTTCGGCGGTCCGTCTGTTGCCGGTGGCAACAGTATGGCTGTCAGCTACCGTGGCATTGCCGGGGGCTCTGTCGTTGCGACATCACTTAGTGGTGAAAAGGCCATCGTCAGCCAGCGTTCCCTCTGGAAGGGCGGGAACTCTCTCGAAGAGGTACTCGGCACCGATGCGGAAAGGCTCTCCAGCCACTTCTACTGGACCTGGTATGACAACAGGACTCCCGGCTGGTTCGACTGGGTTCTGGTATCCAATCCCGGCTCCGGTACGATCTATTACCGGATCAGGATCGCCGGCGCCGAGCCCACAGCGGGACAGACTCTTGAGGGCGCCGCCACCGGCAGCATCGCACCCGGTCAGAGCGGGAGCGCGCGCTTCAATATCAGGAGCGGACCTGTCGAGGTGCTGACCTATTCCGATCCGGAAATGACCATACCCGCAGATTCCCACGCTTCGCAGCGTGTACTCTCGAACATGGGCACACCCGGCGAAGCATTCAACGAAGTCCCGGGTATTCCCGAAAATGAGCTTTCCGCGGATTATCTCTGGACATGGTATGACAACGTCTCACCTGGAGCCTTTGACTGGGTACTCATCGCCAATCCCCAGCCGGACAATATCTATTACAGGATACTGGTCAAGGGAAGTGTGCCTGCCAAGATGATAGAGGGCGCGGCGACCGGCATGATCGCTCCGGGCCAGAACGTGACGCCACGCATCGCCAATGTGAGCGACGGTCCGTTGGAGGTTCAGACTTTTTCCGACCCGGCCATGCTCAATCCCGTTGAATCCATCGCCTCGCAGCGCGTACTCTGGGGTCCGTCCTTCGAAGAGGTGCCCGGCACCCCGAGGACGTCACTCGCCAGCGATTACCACTGGACCTGGTACGACCAGTTCGACTCCGGCACATATGACTGGGTGCACATAGTAAATACAAATCCGGTACAGGTCTATTATTCGATAACCGTAGCTGGAACAGCCCCATCACCTGTCATCGAGGGCGCTGCATCCGGAGTGATCGCTCCCAACGATAGGGTGCATCCGCGCTTTGCCAAACGGGGCGGTCCCGTGGAGGTCAAGTCCTGTTCGGTCCCCTTCGACGGCAGCGGCAACTGTTCGTCTCCCGCCACCGTCATGACTTCTCAGCGCGTACTCTGGCATGGCTATTTTAACGAAGTGCTGGGGACTGTACTGGATTAGGAAGAATCCCGGCTTCTGTTCTGGTTGTCGAACCCGCATGGCGTTTATCGCCCGCCGGAAAATCTGTTAACCAGATGCATGAACAATTCGCAAGCGCAATAATCGCCGTGTTATAGTAGCTTCCCGTAAATGAACGCTTCCTGGCAGGGTCATACAAGGCGCGGGAGTCATGGTACCTCATATCCACAAATGTCCTGGTAATAAATATCATCACGCGGCCATGCTGTTCATTGCACTTCTGTTCGCACTGACCCTGCCATCAATGCTGGATCCTGCATCGGCCTTCAGCGAGACCC
>JBAZZU010000009.1:0-70903 GCA_041658605.1 Thermoleophilia bacterium
CCGTGGACGCGGGTTTTCATTCCTATGTCGGGGCGCCGCTCATGGTTAAAAAGGAAATCGTTGGAGTTGTATCAATGGTGGCGGTTGAGCCTGATGCATTCACGCTTGATGACAAGAGCTTGCTGAGCATGATCGGCGCCAAGATGGGCATGGCCGTGGAAAACGCCAACCTGTTCGCCAAAACTATCGAGCACGCCAACCAGGAGAAGGCGATGAGCCGCATAGCCGCCACACTTACATCCAGTTTTGATCTGGAGGCAAATATCGACAAGTTCGCAGAAGAGATGCAATCCCTGGTTGGCCTGGATCGAATGAGCGTCTTACAAAGTGTGCGCGGTAAAAAAAGGATCACCACTCCTTCCGGCAACGGACCACTTATTGATTTAGACGCCGCCGATACTGATATGCAGAATTCTGCTGCACATTGGGTAATCCTGAATAATGAGCCATATATAACCGGAGACATCGAGGACGATATGCGTTTTGATGAGCAGTCGTATCTTGTTGCTCAAGGCATGAGGTCACAGATCAACATGCCTCTGAACGCAAGGGGCGAGGCTATCGGCAGCCTCAACCTGGCCAGCGTTAATAAACACGCATATAACGAGGAAACCGCAGAAATGTTGCAGCCAGTCGCGGACCAGCTCGCCCTTGCCATGGCAAACCAGCAATTATTCGAGGACGTTTCTCGAGGCAAGGCTGAATGGGAGACTACATTTGACGCGGCCAGTGAAGGCATTGTCATGGTGAGCAAAGACCATCGCATCACGCGCATGAATAGCACCGCCGCGGCAATGTTGGGGGGCCGGATTGAAGACCTCCTTAATCGCCGCTGCTACGAAGTGGTTCATGCTACGAACGAACCGCCTGCCAACTGCATGATGATGCAGTCCCACGATACGTCAGCCACATCGAAGGGGGAACAGGAGAACGAAGACGGCTCCACGCTGGAGATAATCGTGGATGCGGTATATGACGATAAGGGTGAATTCAGCGGCGCCGTCCATTTCATGCGCGATATCACCGAAGCCAAGAAACTGCGCCAGCAGCTGATCCAGTCAGAGAAGATGGTCGCCGTCGGCCAGCTGGTCGCGGGCGTGGCCCATGAGATAAACAATCCTCTGACCGGGGTGATGGGCTACGCGCAGCTTTTACAGACACGCGATATCGACGACCAGGCCCGGCAGGATGCCGAGAGCATCAACCGCGAGGCCGAGAGGGCGTCGCGCATCGTAAGGCACCTGTTGTCCTTCGCGCGCAAACATCAGCCTGTACGTACATCCGTTGATATCAATTCTGTTTTGCGTGAGTCAATGGAGCTGAAAGCGTACGAGCTTAAGGTGAACAACATCTTGATGGAGGCGGACCTCGATGCCGGTCTTCCCCTGACCACGACCGACCCCCACCAGTTACAACAGGTTTTTCTCAATCTGATCAGCAATGCCGAACAGGCGATGCTGGCAGACGGCGCGGCGGGACTTCTGAAGATTTCAACAAAACTGGTTGACGACAAGATCCGCATTGTCTTCGCTGACAATGGTCCCGGCATCCCTGAGGAATTTCGCGAGCGGATTTTCGAACCTTTTTTCACGACCAAGGATGTCGGCAGGGGTACCGGATTAGGGCTAAGTATTTGTTATGGCGTCGTTGAGGATAACGAGGGAAAAATCTGGGTTGAACCGACAAAGGACCGTGGCGCGACGATTGTTATCGAGCTGCCTCTGGTATCCACAACAGTGCAGGAAGAAAAACAGGAGGGACCGGTAAGAAGGGGAAGGATTGGAAAGATCCTGCTGGTTGACGACGAGGCCGCTATTCGGCAGGTGCTGACGGAAACCCTGCGCCGGGCGGGCCACGAAGTGGAAACAGCCAACAATGGTGAAGTGGCCCTCAAGATGCTCAAGCAGAAACATTACGATTGCGTGGTTAGCGATGTAAAGATGCCGGGCATGGACGGGCCGACATTACACCAGGCAGTCGGGGCCATTGATCCGAAAGCGGCTGGAACATTCATATTTATCTCCGGCGATACCGTCAGCCAGGAGACCAGTTCATATCTGGAAACCGTTGACAACCCCACGCTGGCTAAACCATTTGAGCCGGGCGCGCTGGAGAAGGTACTGCAGGAAATGCTCGCCACCGCCGGCAATGGCCGGACCGATTAGCAATTAGAAGGAAAGCCGGCCGTCCTGGCTGCCAGGCCAGGCTGCTATGGCACTATATCGATCCTGCCGGTATCATCCTCGGCCTCCATCGAGCCGATGCGCGCATGGATTATCGTCCCCGCATCCACCAGCGCCTGTTCGAGCTTATCTGCCTTCTCCGCCGGGCAGGAGATCAACAGTCCGCCCGATGTTTGCGCGTCCGCCAGCATCAACTGTTCCGCAGCCGTGATCGCCGGGTCGAAATTCACAAACTGCCTCACGAAGTCCAGGTTATTTTTGCTGCCTCCCGGAACCGCGTCCAGGTCGGCATCGATCAGATCGCGGGCGGCCTGCATCACCGGCACAGCGCGGGCGTGAATTTTTGCGCCGACACCGCTTCCCCTCGTCATTTCTCCCAGGTGGCCCAGCAGTCCGTAGCCGGTGACATCCGTGCAGGCGTTGACGCCTACCGCCACCATTGCTTCTGAGGCCGCCCTGTTGAGAGTAGCCATGACCTCCACGCCCCGGGCGATGGCAGCGTCAGAAACGGTTTCCCGCTTGATGCCTGTCGTCAGGATTCCTATGCCAAGGGGTTTGGTGAGGAATAATACGTCGCCTACCTGGGCGGTAGAATTATAGACGACCTCACCCGGCGTGATCACGCCGGTGACAGAGAGGCCATACTTGGGTTCCTTGTCATCGATCGTATGGCCGCCGATGATATCGACGCCAGCCTCGCGGGCCTTGTCGCCGCCGCCCTTCATCATCTGGATCAGGATCTCGAGCGGCATGCCGCGGGTATGGAAACCGACTACGTTGAGCGCGAACAGCGGTTTTGCTCCCATTGCGTAAACATCGCTGAGGGCGTTGGCCACCGCGATGGCCCCGTAGTCGTACGGGTCGTCGACGATGGGCGTAAAATAATCGACCGTCTGGATGATGGCAAGATCTTCGGTTATCTGGTAGACGGCGCAGTCGTCCCCGGTATTGATTCCGACCAGGACTTTCGGGTTGGTGATCTTCGGCAGTTCCTTGAGCACTGTTTGCAAGTCCGACGGACTTATCTTGCAGGCTCAGCCGGCGCCGTGGGCCAGCTGGGTCAAACGTATCTTTTCAGGTTCGGTCACGGGTCAACCTCCTCCTGGTCGGGGTCTCGATTATATCACCACAAAAAGGCTCAGGGACAGCCTTCATCAAGAGTCTACCTCGTTGCCAGATCCCAAAACATTCGCATCGCCGTGGCGGCGATGAGCGCCGCCAGAATCAGCCGCAGCCCCCGCCTGCGGGTGTGAACCGAAAGCCGGCCTCCGAGCTGGGCGCCCGCGAGCGCTCCGATCACACAGAAGAGGGCCATTTTATAATCAATCTGGTCTGTAGCCATTTTCCCAGCGGAGCCGGCCAGCGCGGCGAGGAACGTGATGCCCAGAGAACTGCCGATCGCGGTCCGCGTAGGTATCCTGAGCACGTAGAGCAATACGGGGATGATGATGAAGGCTCCGGACTGTCCGACCATGCCCCCGATCAGTCCGATGAGCAGGGCTGAACAAAGGGCAAGCGGCCGGTTAAAAGACACCTGTGAGGCGAGCGGCTCCACGCCCGGCTCCACCCTCGGAATCAGCATCATAGCCGCCGCGGCCAGCGCCAGGGTGGCGAAAACAGCCAGAAGGACATCCGCGGAAATGTTTTTCGACAGCAGGGAGCCGGCCAGCGACGCCGCGGTGATGCTGGCGCCCATCCAGAGCACGAGCGGCCGGCTGACGTGTTTGAACTTTCGATGGACGATGACGCCGGACCCGGTGGCGAACAGCGACTGGACCATGGTAAGGCCGGCAACGACCTTCATGTTCATGCCGTTGTACACGCCCAGGGCTGATGGGACATAAAGCAGGAGGGGCGCCATGATGATGCCGCCGCCGATGCCGAGCCAGCCGGAGAAGAAGCCGCCTGCCAGGCCGAGTACCAGCAATGTTATGGCAAGGGATAGCGTCACGGTTTAAAAGATATCAGCCTCGGTTTATGTGGCAATAAGTTACCGGATACCCCCGGGCAGCCGGCCAGAAGTAAAAGGCTAGCTGGTTCGCATGCTCTCGGCCAGGTATGCAACCTCACAGGAGAGGCCCAGCGCTGAAGTGTAGGCCAGGGCTTCCGTGAGGGTCCGGCCGACCACGTAACTGCCGTGTCCGCGGACGACGACCGCCACATGCGTCTGCAGGACCTGGGGCATCTTTTGCGCGGCCTCCGCGGCCGCGACTACCGGGATCTCCCTGAGGAAGACAGAGCCTTCGAGATCCGATGGGGCAATCATATCCGTTTGAAGTGACATTGCAACGGCATGCGCCGGATGGGCGTGGATCACGGCCCCCGCCGGAGTAAACTTGTATATAAGCTGGTGCAGTCCGAGGTCACTTGACACATTGCTCGTAATGCCGTCAGGCTCTTCCCTTAAGGGCACATCGATAAGATCTCCCGGCATGAGCCGGCCCATCATGGAAAAGTGGGCGGTGATGATCAGTCTGCCGGCATGGCGCATGCTCATGTTGCCGCCATGGGTCGTTGTAAGCTTCAGGCGGATGAGATCTTCGCCCACCTGTTGGAATTCCTCCAGCATTCGCTCTTGCATATCTCCTCCGCTTCCTTGTCTTTATGTTTCAGCTGGTTTGGCAGGAGCGTGGCATTAGCTCCGCTGTTTGCATCACACGTATGTCGAGTCCCCCGCGGGTAAAAAATATCCGTCAGCTGATTTCGGCAGCCCTGGCAACCGGTCGCGACTATCCTGGCGCCGCTGGCGGCTATTTCTTCGGCCCACGCAGTGCCTATCTTAAACGAAAGATCTTTATGCATGAGGCTGAATAATCCGGCGCCTCCACAGCACGCGGGCTCCTCGGCCGACTCGACGTATTCTACCCCGGGAAGGCCGGCAATAATCTCCCTGGGTTCAAGTGAGACGCCCAGCCCCCGGCGCAGGTGGATATCCGCTCCTCGACACCGTCGCTCATTCCAAGGTCTCCCGCAAGGAAGGTCTCGATAATACTTATGCGGCCCCGGGCCACCATGGCTTCGTTGCCAGTGGCGCGATAAGTCGGGCAGACTGCCATGCAGGCGCCGCATTTCGAACGTCGCGTATGACCGCCCGCGAATTCATCCAGCGGTTCTTCCGTCAATCTTTTTACATCCGCTTTCATATATACGCCAGGGGCTTGCTGGTATGATAATCCTCATGTCAGGTGAGTTTAGCAAGGGCTTTATGTCAAAGTTACTGCTGCCGGCGATAATCGTAGCGGGGGTACTCCTGCGCATTTATCATCTTGGCGGCCAGAGCCTGTGGTTCGATGAGCTGTATGCTGTCTGGGCTGACCGGCTGCCCGTCGGGGGGCTGGTCCGGGAGCATCTGGCCTCCGGGCATCCCCCTCTGTACTATCTGGTCCTGCGCGGCTGGTTGATGCTTGGAACGGACGAGTTCCAGCTTCGTTTCTTTTCCGTGATTGCGGGCGCCGCCACCATCTGGTTTGTCTATCTTGCGGGAAAAGAACTCTACTCGCGCAACGCCGGTCTCTGGGGAGCCGCCTTCACATCCCTGTCGCCGCTGCTCGTCTGGTATTCGCGCGCCGCCACATTCTATTCATTCATGATCGCTCTGGCCACACTGTCATTCTACCTGCTGGTAAGGAGTTGCCGCCGCGGCGGATGGCTGAACTGGGCTGGTTATACGGCTGCGACCCTGGCTGTTTTTCTCACATATTTTTTTGCCGGGGTGCTGCTGGTCGCGGGCGCCGGGGTTTTTCTGTTTCTGCGCAGCCGCGATGAGACGCGTCTTGTCCCATGGCTGGTTTGTAACAGCCTCCTCGCGGTTGCAGCCGCGGGTTCATTCATCGCCAGCAAACAGGCGATCTCGGAGTCGACATCACGACTGCACGTTCCAGGAACCGGAGAGCTGTTACGTTTGATCTACGGGATCGCGCTGGCGCCATTCGTCCTGTCTGCTGGTCCTCTCGATGACGCCATAAACTACAGGGGGACGGAGGGGGCGCCAAAGAGCCATCTGCTGGCGCTGCTTATACTGATCGTTGCCGCCGCCGCGGTCCTGGCAGTCTCCGCTCGTGCAAGGCGCTGGTCAGCCGGGAAGGAAACGATGGCTGTTTGTCTTTATGCCCTCATCCTGGTGGCAGGACCGCTGGCGCTCCAGCTTGCCAATCAGAGCACGCTGTCAGGGCGCTTCTATGTCTGGGCGGCGCCAATGGTGATGCTGCTCGCTGGCGCAGTAGTGGCAGCTATCCCCGGCAGAAAGCAGTGGTTTGCTGGCGGCGTCATCACTTTCGCGCTGTTTGTCCTGGCGGTCTGGACTGTCGCCTGGCTTCCCGACCGGGACGCCGACTGGCGCGGCCTGATGGGCGCGGTCGCGGACCAGAAACAGGAAGGTGACCGCATGCTCTGCTTCCCGTTGCACAACTGCGTGATCGCGGCCGGATATTATCTTCCGGGTGATATGTCCATCGTGGGAGGAATGCCCTCCATGTCTGACAGTCGAGTATTTATTATGCCCGAGGGAGCCGGGTGGACCGGCTACAGGTCCGGATATTGGGCGGGCACCGGTGCCTCGCCGCCGCTGGGAGGCGGTGAGCTGGAAGCGCGGCTTTCGCGTGACCTTGCCGGGGCGGACAGGGTCTGGCTCGTGGCCGAACCGGAGATGCTTAAAAAATATCCGTCTGCAGGGGCGGCGCTTGGCGGCGGCTGGACGGAAGCCGGATCCTGGGATTACGGATACTTCAGGCTGGGTTTGTTTGAGCGCCGCAACGATTAATCATTCAATCCGGCCGGCGACAAGGCGGGAGCCCCGCGGGTTCATCTATTCCTTAAGGAGGGCGGCAGCCTCTTCCGGAGGTACGGTGTTGACCCAGACTCCCGCTCCGAGCTCAAGTCCGCCCGCCATCGTAAGTCGTGGCAGTATCTCGATATGCCAGTGATAGGGACGGGACTCTCCGTGCAGGGGGTACGTGTGGATCCAGTAATTGAACGGCGGGTCGCCCAGACGCTCCTTGTAGCGGACGAGGAGGTCCGTCAACACCCGGGATAGCTCCTCGAGGTTCTGGTTCTTTTCAAACGACGGCTGGTGATTTTTTGGCACGATCCACGATTCGTACGGCAGCCTTGACGCAAACGGGCTGAATACGAGGAAATTTTCCGTCGACATGATCACCCGGGAATTCTTTTCCTGCTCCTCGCGAACGATGTCACAGAGAATGCAGCCTACGCGGCCGGGATTGCCGAAGGCGAAACCGTCCATCTCCATGTCCACGGTCGGCGGGATGAACGGTAGCCCGAAAAGCTGCGAATGTGAATGTTCCAGGGAAGAGGCCGCCGCCGCCTTGTGGTTGCGGATGATATGTACGTATGAAGTCCGGCCCCCGTCCTTGTGGGCCTGGATGCGGTCACGATACATCTCCAGCATGGCCTGGACCTGATGGGCGCCGATGTCCCATGGGGTCTTGTTGTGATCGGGGGTATCGACGATGACCTCGCTCGAGCCCACCGCGGGGCGCAGGTCCGGCGATACTGCGCGCTCGCCACCACCACCGGGGACATCGCTGACAAGAATAGGAAATTTGTTAGGCATCGTACGGACCTTCCAGCCCGGCGTATCACACTCTCCCTCGGGCCGGTTGGCGCAGATCTCCGGCGGCGTGCGTTCTTCGCGGCCGGGGCAGAAGGGGCATTGGTCGTCAGGCTGGTCCTTGCCCGGTTCGGGTCCCGGGGCATGGGGGCGTTTTCCGCGGCCCGCTGCCAGGATGACCCACTCCGAGGTAATGGGGTCTCGTCTCAGTTCCGGCTGTACGGGCAGATCCGGCTGCTTTGTATCCTCCGCCACCCGGTCTCAGCCAGCCCAGGGTTCTAGGGTCCACTCGCCGGTCCCGGCGTCGAGGGCTATGTCGTAGCTTCTGCCGTCATGCGCGTGAACGCGGAAGAGCGTCTTTAAGTGACGCCCCTCGGCGGCCTCGACCTGCCAGCGTTTCTTGACCGACAGGACCGTGAGCTTCTTTCCGTCGAGCTCAAACGAGCGTGGCGACTCGTCCTTCTTGAATCCGGACCAGGCATGGACGGTTATGGGCCTGCTTTTTGATTTGTCTGTACCGGCGCCGGCGTCTCTTGCCTTGTCCGGCTGTACTTTCTTTTGAATCGACATGGTAGCCTCCCTCTTTTCGGACGGGCCGGTCTCCTGGATTATTTCAAACCGCAACCGCGTCCCGGTCAGCGAACATTATAACGGGTTATGCGTGTTTGGCACAGGCGTAGCCGGTCCGGGGTTCTGGCGCATGGCCATCAGAAGCACCAGCATGGCTGTCAGCCCCGTCGCCGCTCCAAAGAAGAACGGCGTCCGTGCTCCCGCCGCGTCCCATAAAAGGCCCGCGGTCAGGCTGGAAAAGAAAGTCAGTATGCCGGTAAGCGTATTGTAGGTGCCGAGAGCCGTGCCAGCAGCCTCACGCGGAGCCATGTCGGCGACGAAAGCTTTCCCTACCCCTTCTGTCATCGCCATGTAGAGTCCATAGATGGTAAAGAGCGGCCAGACCGCCATTGAGTCACCGGCAAGAGCGAAGCCCAGATAGACCAGGGAAAAAACGAGGAAGCCCGCGGCGATCACGCGCCGCCGGCCGATGCGGTCCGACAGCGAGCCTGCCGGCATGGAAAAAACGCCGTATACAAGATTATAGATAACATAGGCAAAAACGGCTGCCATGGCTGAGAGCCCGAGGTCCCTGGCCCTGAGGATGATGAATGCGTCGCTGGAATTGCCGATTGCGAAGATGGCGCTGGCGAGCAGGAACAGTTTGAAGCGGCGGTCGAATTGCGACAGCGACAGGCGGGGCGGATGCCCGTGTGAGTGGTCGCGCTTTCTTTCGCGGATAAAAAAAAGACTGACTACGCCGAGTGCGCCGGGAATCGCCGAGAGGAGGAATATCGTGCGGTAGCGCTCCCCGATCAATGCCAGGGCTACAAGCGCAAGCAGCGCCCCCAGCGAGGCGCCCGCCGTATCGGCCGCGCGGTGGAAGCCGAAGACACGGCCGCGGGTGGCCGGTTCCGATGAATCGGCGATGAGCGCGTCGCGCGGCGCGACGCGAATCCCCTTCCCCAGCCGGTCGCCGAACCTCAGGGCGAGGACCATGGGCCAGGCAAAGGCGGCGGCCAGCAGCGGTTTGGCGACGGCGGAGATGCCGTACCCGATGATCGTCAGCGGCCTGCGCCGAGGCATGCGGTCCGACAGCCAGCCTGAGTAGACCTTGAGGATGCTGGCAGTGCTCTCAGCTATCCCCTCGATAAGGCCCACAACTGCGAAGGGAGCGCCGAGAACGGAGGTCAGGAAGAGCGGAACCAGCGGGTAGACGATCTCGCTGGAGAGGTCGGTAAGAAAGCTGGTTATTCCCAGGATGAAGACATTGCGGCTGATGCCGGGGACGGGAGATTCCGGATCGGGGTTTTTGGGAGGCGTCATATAAAAACTCCGGTTTCGACTTGAAGGGGACACCTTACTTAATTCGTACCCTGACTTTCAATAACCTGTACACACTTTCATGAATTAAGTAAGGTGTCCCCGGTCAATGCGGCGGCATCTTCGCATGCTTGAGTATGTAGGCCAGCTCGTCGATGGCGGCTTTTTCGAGCGGCAGCTTCCTGAGACTGGCGACCGCTGATTTGACGTCATATTTTACCCGCTTCAGCTCGACCCGACCGTCTTCGAGTACGGCATAACTCGCCTTGGCAATGCCGTCCCGCGGCTGGCCGACGCTGCCGACATTTACGAGCAGACGCCCCCCGATCTCTTTCATGAACGGCATGTGGGTATGCCCTGTCAGCAGGATGTCGGCCTGTGAAAGCTCGAGTTCGGCCTTCAGATCCGCATCGCTCGTATCCGGGAAGAGATAGCGGAAGAGATTGTCGCTAGGGGCCCCGTGCACCGCGCAAACTTTAAGCCCGTCGAGGTCGAGTGTTACGATGGTCTCAGGCCTGCCTGTCCAGTCGATCTGCTCACGGCTGAGCACCTGCCGCATATATTCGCGGGTGATCACGGACAGGTGTTTGAAGGCACTGCCGCAGGCACAGTCGACCCAGAACGCCAGGGCGTTGTCGTGGTTGCCGCGGACACGAACCAGTGGTATTTCCAGCTTCCTGAGGTATTCGATGCAGGCGGCGGGGCCGGGGCCGTAATCGACGATATCACCCAGGCATATGACCGAGTCGCACGGCTCTTCGATAGCCATCAGCGCGTCGATGTTGGCATGGATATCGGAGATGACCAGCGTTCTCAAGAGCTACTCCTGCCCCTGGGTGGCGTAATTGACGATCATCTGGTCTGTGAGCCATTCCACCGGAGCCTTGTCGTCGGTAAGGATAGTGCCTCCCGGCGGGACTTCCACAAGGCGCGGCGCCAGGAAACGCGCCAGTTTTGCCACTTCCGGTGGCATGACGCCGTCTCTGCCTGCAAGATCCGTCGCCAGTGTCTCCTCTCTGGTCGCTACGACCAGCTGATTGAACTGCCCGGTCTCGAACGTATATGCGGACGGGAAGACATCGCGCATCGTCGCCGCGATGGCATCGGCGACGGCGTTGTCCCCGGGGGTCTTTCCAACGTTAATAATGACGACGCCACGGTCGCTCAAGTGGTCGGAGATCTCACGGAAGAACTCGCGGGTCGTCAGGTAAAAAGGGATATAGGGTTGGCGGAAGGCGTCGACGGCGATGAGGTCCCAGGTCTTGTCGCTGGTCTTGAGGTAGGGCCGTCCGTCGGTCACGTGCAATGTCAGGCCGGGCTCGTTCATGTCGAAGTACCTCCGGCCCGCCTCGACGACGTCGGGATCGATCTCAACCCCGTCGATTTTGATATCCGGGTAGAAATATGTCAGTTGCCGTGGTATGGTGCCGGCTGCGTTGCCGATGACGAGCGCGCTTTCGGGCGATTTGGCGGAAGCAAACCACGGGGCCACGCTGAAATAATCCCAGTAAGCTCCGGTCAGCAGCCGGTCCGGGTTATAGATGGAATGTACTGCCCAACCCTCGTTGAGTTTTAAATACCTGGTGCCGCTCTTCTCGGTGACCTGGATGTAATGGTATGGAGACTCGGTTTCGAAGATGCTGCTGGCGTCCGGTTTGATCGCCCCCTGGGGTATTGCAATACCGGCAAGCAGGACAAGCGGGGCACCGACGAAGATTCTGCGCCCCAGTCCTGCCGCTGAAACCGCCGCCAGCGCACCGGCGAAGACGAGCATCGTGTTCCTGGTCCCGATCCAGGGAATTAGCAAGAGCACCGGCAGGAATGTCCCCACGATGCTGCCGACCGTCGAGAGCGCGTAGAGGCTTCCGGAAACGTTGCCCGCGGTCTCGACCCCGGTCACCCGCAGGCGGATGGCGAACGGGGCCACCATCCCCAGGATGGTCACCGGAACGGCGAACAGGAGTACGGTGACGGCGAAAGATCCGATGAACGCGCCGGCTGAGATCTGCTCGAGTCCCCTGATGGCCAGCCCCATGATCGGGCGTGCGATAAAGGGAAGGATCGCGATGGACACGGCCGCCGCCATCGTCAGCGTGCATAGCAGGCGCGGTTCCGGCCTGCGGTCGGCGAGCCTGCCGCCGAGGTAGTAGCCCGCCGTGAGGTATATGAGGATCAGGCCGATCAGGTTGGCCCAGATGTAGAGGGAGTTGCCGAAGTACGGCGCCATCAGCCGCGAGGCCGACATCTCGGTGGCCATGGTCGTCATGCCGGCTGTGAATACCAGTATGTACAGCAGCGCGCGAGGCAACTAGTCTTCCAGTTCCCTGCGGCGCTGTTCCGGTTCGTAAGTGTGGTCTTCGGAGTCGGGCCCGTAGGGCTCGTCGGGAGTGAGGATGCGGATCGTCTTGTGCTCGATCGCGCGCATGAGGCGGCGTTTGGCAAACAGTCGTACGATGCGCCTTACCGGAGGCAGAAGAAGCAGCAACCCCACGATATCGGTGATATAGCCGGGTGTAAGCAGGAGCAGGGCGCCGGCGAGGATCATCGCCCCGTCGATCAGCGAGTCCCCGGGCATCTTGCCGAAGCGGAGCTCGTCCTGGATCCGCGCGACGACCGCGTAGCCCTGGCGTTTTGCCAGCGCCGCACCCGCGACGCTGATAACGAGCAGCACCAGGATCGTCACGCCATAACCAAACTGCGAGCCGATCTCGATGATGACCAGCAGCTCGAGCAGGGGGACCGTTATGAATAATGCCAGCATGATCATGAACATGGCATCAATTCTCTACCCGCTGATGGGGGAAATACAAACTGGTCAGGGGCAGAAACAGAACAATCAGGCGATCAGCCCGCCAACCTCTTCGGCGACCAGCTCACATACACGCCTGACCGCCGCTTCCACCGATGGAGAAAGACGCCGGTCGTCGGGGATGACGCTGGCCACCTGCACGGCGAAGACGATCACCTCGGGGTCGGCGCCCAGGAGGCGCGCGTTGGTCACGAGATGGGGCACGCCCATGCCGTGGATGTTGTTGGAGCGCAGGTTCATGACGTCGGCTTCGTCCGGGTTGAAGCGGAAGATGGCTCCGGGCTCGGCACTGGCGTCGATTGCGTCGATCACCATGACCACATCGGAATCGAGGAAGTGTTTGAGCAGCCCCATGCCGGCGGTGTTGCCGATTACTACATTGACGTTCGGACCGAGGGCCTGAGCGTCAAGCTCCTCGACCACGAAGATGCCCAGGCCGTCATCACCCATGAGGGTGTTGCCGACGCCGAGGATGGTGACAGAGGGGGCGGCGCCTTCGGCGCCGCCCCCGTCGACTTTATTCAATTGATCCGGCACTCGCCCGGCCGCTCGCTGTTTTCCCGTTCGACGTTCCCAAACCGGATGGCATTTATGACCGTTTCGGCGGCGCGTTCTTGCCCTCGCGCCAGGCGAACATCAGCGGCAGCTCACGCGCCACTTCGGCGATGACCAGATACAGGTGGATAGCCGCGGTACAGATGAATATCCACATCAGCAGATAGTGGTAGCTCTTCATCGCCGCCAGGCCGCCCATCGAATATGTAAAGGATTCGAAGAAGGGCTTTGTCGGAGACCAGAGGCACAAGCCCGTAAGCGTTATCAGCGGTATGAATACAAACGCCCACAGGAGGTACATGCTCTTCTGCAGCGGGTTGAACTTGTATACCGAGGGGTACGTATTGCGCAGGAACAGGTAGTACTTGATCGTATCCCGCGCGGTGCCCTCGCCCTCGTGTCTGAACAGGCTGAACCAGTGGTAGTCTTTTCTCTTCACGCGGCCTCCGGGCGGCGCCGAGCCGGCGCCGAAGAAAGCCCAGTAAATGCGGATAACGGTCGCGAACAGGAACGTCCACATCGCAACCTGATGAATAGATTCAGCATAACCCATGAAGCCGCTGAAGAACGGACTGTGGATATAGAAGCCCGTGAAGATCAGCAGCACCAGCGACACCATGTGAACAGCGTGCATGATGATAGCCGGCCGCGGGTGTTCTTCTCTTGTGGGCGGGATGCCTCTGGACATGGCCGCCTACCTTACCTGGAACTTGAGGACTTTGTTGGATTTCGGTTCAATCACGTGAACCGCGCACGCCATTCATGGATCGAATGTGTGAACGGTTCGCAATATCTCCAGCGGTTTGGCCGGATCGGCGACCGGTGTTCCAACCAGCGCTTCCTCGACCGGTCCCCGCACTCCCTTGTCGTCACGCGGTGACAGGTTCCAATTGGAGGGCGGCACCGCGGCATAGGTGTCGATCTTTTCGCCCTTTATCTTCGTGTAATGGGAAAGCGCGCCGCGCGGGGCGTCCCAGCCGCTCTGGCCGGTGCCGTCCTTGCTGAAATCGATCTCGTTGTAGACATTGGTCTCGCCCTTGCCGATATTGTCGAGCAGCTCGTCGGCCCAGCGCAGGGCGTTGTCGGAATTCACCTTGGCCTTGATCACGCGCGCCGCGACCCGTCCGAGGTTGGAAAGCAACACCGTCGGGTTTCCTGCCTGCCCGACAGCCGCCAGGGTATCGTCGACCAGCTTCTTGACCTCGGGCCTGCCCGCAAGGTATGCGACCAACACCTGGGCCAGCGGGCCGACTTCCATGGGCCTGTCTTCCTTGCCATAACGGACCGCCTGGGTCCAGTCGTACTTGCCCTCCGGCAGTCCCTCGCCTTCCATCGGCGGCATCTTTGTGAAATTGATCGGCTCCTGTCCTACGTCCAGCGGATGCTTGCCGGCGCCGACGCCGTCGTCGAACCAGGAGTGCTTGGTGTACTGCCGCACATCGTTGAGATCGACTTTCTCCAGCGCCAGCTTGCCGTCGAAAATGCCTCCGCGCGGGAAGAGCCGGTCGTACGGGTCCTGGCTTTTTTCGTCCAGAACGCCCCAGGTGAGGAAATTGCCGACGCCCTTGCCGTAGGTGGCAAGGTCGAGGTAATAGGGCGCGATGGCCAGCAGGTCGGGCACCATCACGGTGTCGATGAAGGTCTTGATGTCGGCCATCTGTGATTTGTAATACTCGATTTCCTCGATGCCGGGCATCTGCGTGACTCCACCCGGAACATAGTTGTTGATCATCGGATAGCGTCCGCCGAGCATGGCGCCGGCGTCGCAGGCTTTCTGCTGGATCTCCAGCGCCTGCAGGTAATGTGCCGTGATCTCAAGATCCATGTCCGGAGGCAGCATGTAGCCGGGGTGATCCCAGTACATGTTTGCGAAAGGCCCGAGCTGGCCGGAATCGACGATCGCCTTGACCTGCGCCTGAACCGCCTTGAGGCCGGGGGTCGTCGGATTTGCCTTGAGAGCGTTGGGTACGTTGACGTAATCGAAGCCGTTCAGCTGATAAAACCAGAGGATATGGTCATAACCCAGCTGTGTGGCCTCCATCATGTTCCTGATGAGCCTGGCGCTGTCGGGCATCTTGTCCATCCCCATCGCCGTCTCTACGGCCCGCACCGAGTTGAAGGCGTGCGGCGTCGGGCAGACACCGCAGATGCGCTGGGCGAACTGCCATATACCCTTGGGATCACGGTTCTTCATGAAGATCTCAAAACCGCGGAACATCGTCGCTGTGTTCCAGGCGTCCGTTACCTTGCCGTTCTCCACCGTGCAGGTGATTCGAAGGTGGCCTTCTATGCGTGTGATCGGATCGATGACTACTTTTGTCATCTACTTACCTCCTTCTTTGGAGCCTGGTTCTTCTTCCTTGCCTTCAACGGGGGCTCCCTTAAACAGCCTTCCCGTCGCGGCCTGACCGACGAAATGAGCGCCGATACCTACTGCCGTGGCCGCTCCGAGCGCGACGCCGACCTGAGTGGGTGTGATGTCGCCAGGTAATCTGATGCCCGGCGCTTTTTCATAGAATGGTGATTGCTTGTCCCAGAAGTCCGGCTCGGAGCAACCGATACACGGACCGCCGGCAGCAACCGGCCAGGAGACATTGCCGTTATAGCGCGTTTTGGGACAGGGACCGTAGGTTACGGGCCCCTTGCAGCCGACCTTGTAGAGGCACCAGTTGTTGGCCGAGCCCTCATCACCAAATTGCTCCACGAACTCGCCGGCGTCGAAGTGGCCCCGGCGATCGCAGTCGTCATGGATCAGATGTCCGAAGAGGAACTTGGGCCGCCCCAGGTCGTCCAGCTCCGGCAGCTGCTTTTTGACGAGCACGTAGAGCAGGATGGCCACGGTGTCGTCTGCGTTGCCCGGGCAGCGCGGTGAGTTGATGACCACGGGATCCTTGATGCCAGCATCTTCTCTAAGGAAGTCGGCAACACCCTTGGCGCCGGTGGGGTTGGGTTTCGCCGCCTGGATGCCGCCATAGCAGGCACAGGTGCCGATGGCGATGGTAGCTTTGGCCTTCTGGTAGGCATCCTTGCACATCTCCATCGATGTCATGCCGCCAATCGTGCAGGCATCAGGAATACCGGTGGCTATGCCGCCCTCCACAATATAATAGAAATCCTTGGAGTCAACGATTTCGTGGAAACTTCTTTTCGCCTCGCTGCCGGCGGCGGCCATGACCGCTTCATGGTAATCGAGGGAGATCTGCTGCAGGATCAGGTTGGCGGGTCCGGGTTTGCGCATCTGGAGCAGGTTGACCGAACAGCCGAGACACTCCTGGAAGCAGGACCACACGATCGAGGGCCGCTTCGCCAGCTGCTGCAGCGCGTTTGCGACCTTGGGCGCCGCCATCGGACCGCTGAGCCCTATCACGGCAGCGAGCGCGCCACAGGTCTTGAGGAAATCTCTTCGTGATAACCCGGGGAACAGGGACATCTCTTCGTGTTCCAAGGTTTCGACCTCCCTCTTTTAACGCCGCCCTTCAGGTGTCGGACGGCTATGTTGGTGTGCACAATGTGCATCCGCGTATACTCTATAACAACTATTAAGCAGCTGTCATTAGTTTTCCTCTCCCCCGCAAAGAATTGTTTAAAACTTATCGAGGCAAATACGTCCGAAGCGGGTGATAATCTGGACGCGACAGGCGCCGGATATGGAAGTAGAATATAGCGGAGGTAGATATGGATGCAGCCAGCTTACAGCGGAAACTGGAACAGCTCGACGGTCGTGGCTACAAGGCTTACCGTCAGATACGCGGCGCATACGAGTTCCCACGCTTCACCCTCTTTGTGGATTACGTTCAGGGAGACCCCTTCGCGGCGCCCTCGCGGCTGCGAGCCAGGGTAAGACAGGATCTGGCGGGTTTTAATCCCGGCCTTTTCACCCTCCCCGTGCGCCGCATCGCTCTCACGGACTATCTGGCCCGCGCCTTTCAGCAGTCGATCGGGTTGCACGTAAACGGGCACCGCGGCACGGGAAAGTCCGGCTTTATGGGAGTAGACGCGGGAAACCAGGAGATCCTCGAGAGAACGGCTGCGGTGGTCACCGATGATTTTGTAGAAATACGCTTCACGGCAGGCCTGCCGGCGTCAGGGCGTCGTTGCCTGGGGCACGAGGCGGTGGCCATGCTCATCGGTGAGGTTCCCCGTCTTGTCGACAGCTCCATGTTCCATGAGTCGCTCGACGCCGATATCGTGAGTGCGCATGTCGAGGCCGCCGAGGACCAGGAGTGGCTGCGCGGCCGGCTTTGCGAGATGGGCCTGATCGCCTTCGTAGGCGATGGCTCGATACTGCCACGCGAGAGCGGGATCAGGGACCTTCCATTGAAGACCGCCAGCACCATCGCTTTTCAGTCGCCGGATGAGCTCAAAGTGGAAGTCTGCCTCCCCAACAGGGGCAAAGTGACAGGAATGGGCATTCCCGAGGGCGTAACCCTGGTCGCGGGCGGCGGATACCATGGAAAGTCGACGCTGCTCTCGGCCCTTCAGCGGGGCGTTTACAGCCATGTGCCCGGAGACGGCCGCGAACTTGTCGTAACAAGGGCTGACGCCGTCAAGATCCGGGCCGAGGATGGGCGCCGCGTGGAAAAAGTGGATATAAGCCCGTTCATATCCAACCTTCCCTTCGGCACCGATACCGTTGCCTTCTGCACGGAGAATGCGAGCGGCAGCACCTCACAGGCCGCCAATATCATCGAGGCGCTTGAAACCGGCTGCAGGATGCTGCTGATCGACGAGGACACCTCCGCAACCAATTTCATGATCCGGGATGAACTGATGCAGCGTCTGATCTCGCGCGACAAGGAGCCGATCACTCCCTTCGTCGACCAGGTCCAGAACCTATATAAAGAATACGGCGTGTCAACGATACTGGTGATGGGCGGGTCGGGTGACTACTTTGAAGTGGCCGATACGGTGATAGCAATGGAAGACTACAGGCCCCTGGTTGTCACGGAGAAAGCGAGGCAGATCGCAAGCACCCGCCGGGATATACGCGTGCGCGAGAGCGGCGAACGCTTCGGTGATCTCGTCAGAAGGGCGCCGGCGGCGAGCGGGATCGACCCGCGGCGCGGTAGCCGGGACAAGGTCCAGGCGAAATCCCTGGGTAGCATCGCGTTCGGCAGGCAGACCATCGACCTCGTCGCCGTGGAGCAGATAGTTGACATCAGTCAGACACGTGCAATAGGCGATATGGTCTGGCATGGCCTCAGGCGGGGATATTTCAATAGCGAGTCCCCGATGGCCGGCGTGCTCGACCGGCTTTTTGATGACATCAGCCGACTTGGCCTGGATGTAATCTCTCCATATGCTGCCCAGGATGAAAAGGGAGTACACCCTGGTGACTATGCGATGCCCAGGCGACACGAAGTGGCTGCAATGCTCAATCGCCTGAGGACCCTGGCGGTTCTACAGGAACCGGGCGGTCCGGTTGTTAAAGACTGAAAGCTTGAGGACGATAAAGCAGAAAACCCGGACGGGCAATACCGGGGTAATTTCGGTACAATAGTCACATACGCAAACAGGCCGTTTGCATGGCTGAAGCTGGGCATCTGCACCACTTCCGGTCCACTATTACCAGGGGAATCACATGGGTTACGAAGAAAGCAAAAACTGGACACTGGAACAGAAGGAAAAAAGGAGCATCGAGGTTCTCGAGGAGGCCCTTAAGCGCTTCGATGGGAAGATCGCGACTACCTTCACCGGCGGCAAGGACTCACTCACGGTGCTGCACCTGCTGAAACGCATCGGTGAAGGCACGGTGCCGATACCGGTGCTCAACCTGGATACCACCGTAAAACCCAAACAGATCATTGAATTCCGTGACCGCATGGCCCGTGAATGGGACCTCGACCTCATCATTACCACCAATAACGAGGGTCTGAAAAAGATCACGATCGCCGAAGACCATGAGCAATGCTGTCTGGTGATGAAGACTGAAGCCATCAACATGGCGGTCGAGGAGCATGGCTGGAAGGCCCTCATAACAGGCGTGCGCTGGGATGAACAGCCTGCCCGCATCAACGAGGAATATTTCTCAGAGCGTCCGGAGCACACGCGCGTGCAACCGATCCTCCACTTCTCCGAACTGGATATCTGGGCCTATATCGAAAAATACGATCTCCCCTACTGCGAGCTTTACGACCAGGGCTATCGCAGTCTTGGCTGTGCGCCGTGCACGCAGAAGAGCACGAAGCCGCGCGGTGATGGGCCCGAGCGGGAAGGGCGCTCGCAGGAAAAAGAGGAGATTATGAGTCAGTTGCGGGACCTGGGCTACTTCTAGAGACAGCTGCGAAAGCCGTTTTTCATCTGGGGGCGCACATCATGTGCGCCCCCTGTATAATTGACCTCGTGAGCAAGTTATTTATATACCTCATAATCATCTGGTCGCTGGTCAGCCTTTCCGGAGTGTCGATTTTTCTCTTTGACGCGCTGGGTCCGGCCGCGGTCCCCGAGGCCGAGGGCGCCATCGATCCGGTTACGGCTGTTGTATTCTGGGGGATTATGTGGTTTATTCCCGTAGTCGTGATGGCAATCGTCGGACGCAGGCAGAGGTGACTGAGAAATAGGCACACCTATCAAGCATCCCAATAAGGAAAACGCAGTTCTGGAATACATCCAGGACCACCAGATGATGGCGACGGTGATCGTGATATTTATTGCCGTCGCGGTGGGACTGTTCCTCTATCTTCTGTCATCCTCCGCGGGCCCGTTGCCCGGCTCAGCCACTGTCAGTTCGGATGCCTACGCTGCAGGCAGCCAGCTTGCGGACAGCGCCGGAGCGGTCTCGTCCGATGCCGCCGACAAGGATATCCGGCAGGCGGATTTCGCCGCGCTGCTGGCGGACGAACATGCCTCAGCACAGGGCGTTGAAAACAAACTGTTTATGGACATCGACAGTGATGGAGCACAGGAAGCTTTGTTGCTGGTGCGGGGAGATGGGGAAAACCGTCCGCTCGACCTTTATCTGTACAAGGTAAAAGATGGCAGGGCGGAAGTCATATTCAGGGAAACAGGTGTGGCTCAGGGCGAGGCAACGTTCCAGGGTCCGAGGCTTGTCGTAACGGAGGGCGTTTATGCGCCGGGCGACCCGCTCTGCTGTCCCTCTTCCATCAAGCTGACTTATTACGTATTCAAGGACGGCGCGCTGGTAGTCTCCAAGGTCGAGGCCGCCCCTTCTGGTGCGCGGTAGGTTTCAGGCCCAGGCCTGTCAAAGCCGCGGCCGGTCTGTTGTGTTTCCCGGCTTTATCCGGACATCTTTTATCGGAAACGCCGCGTCGAAAAAACGTTGCCGGCTTTCCGTCAGCCGCTTCCCCTGATCAGCTTCAACGTCGCCAGACGGTCGAGTAAAATCCGTTCATGCTCCCGCTCCCATTTTGCCAGTTGCTCGAATATCGACCGCGTTTCGGGATCCTCTGCCGCGCCGGCGCCCTCGAGGTACATATTGTAAGCCTCCCGCTCGTTCTCGATTGCCTTCTCCATCAGCTTGATGACATCCATGGTCCGCCTCCAGTCATTATTTGTTCACGATTGTAAGAATAACCATAGCTGAAAAAGACAAAGCCAGAACCGTCACCGAGAGCCAGAGCCCCAGGTTCTTCCACGTCTGTTTGTGCAATGCCTGGGCCAGGAAGTGCGTTCCCACCGCGGCTGACGCGGAAAAGCCCCCGATGATCAGTAACAGCAGGACGGGCGAATTGTGTTCCACGGTCACGACGCCAGCGATTCCCTCCCAGGACTTCAGTACATAGTAAAAAACCAGGACGAATTCGACGAAGCCAGCGGCGACCTGTAGTGACAGGCGTTCCTTTTGAAGCACGAGGCTGCGGGACAGAAGCTGTTTGCTCTGTTCCTGGATCGCAGCTTCCTCACCGGCCCTCAGCAGTTCCACCTGGGTCCTGACGACCTCGATGGCAGCCTGCGCGTTGCCGCGGGAGAAATCGAGACGTCTGGCCTCGCTCGATGCGGCTTCCAGGTCAGATTTAAAGACATCCAGATAATGCCGGCCGATCTCATCCCGGGCTTCGGCCCGTACTCCCAGAAGGTCGGTCAGCGCGCTCTCGAGCTGTCCGGTCTCCAGGGCGATGCGATCCTCAGCCTGCCGTACCATGAGAGAGTCGGTCGCAAGAATCCCGAACATGCGGGAGAGGCCGGTTATGCGTTGCTCGAGCTCCAGGGTGCCCGTCGCCTCCGACGCGCTGGAAACAACCTCCTGGTGTAACAGCGCGCTGACCTGCCGGTCGATGTCGTTGCGCTGTTCGACTATCGTCCGGCGCTGGTGGCCGAAATGAGACGCAACACGGCCCAGTTTTTTTACCATTGCGTCCATCCGGGGGAACGCACCCGAAAGAAAGAGGTCGACATTATCAGTCTCCAGAGCGTAGTAATCACGCCCCCGATGACCGTGTTCGAGCATGTGCGCTAATGCAGCATTTTCGCCGAAGGTCTCCGGGTCCAGATCGCTTGTGACAACGCGCCCATCAAGGATCGAATTCAATATCGCAGTCGGATCGGAGCCATCCGCAACGCCCGCGGCAAGCAGGGTCGTCTCGCCGAAGATAGTCGCACCCGCTTTCTTGACGCGGGCGCGGTCCGCATCCACGCGTGCGAGCAATTCACGCCACATCGACTCCGGTTCCGCGGCGTCAGACGATTTGTATATGGCCTCGATAGCCGTAAGGTCCGGGAGCACAAGCAGGCAATAGTCGACGTCTTCACCGGCGGCCCGCTGGATAATCCGGCACCGGCTCGCGGGTTCGTTTGCATCCTGGGTAAGACCGAGTGACATCGCCGGCTCTTGAGGGGCCTGTTTTTCAGAGGTGAGCAGCGACCAGATTTTCTGCTGGTCTTCGTCATCCTCTTTGAGCAGATAATAGTAATGTACAGCCGTACATCGGAGCTCGCGCTGCATTCGGCCTCCCTGTCGATTCTGAGTTCCTGAAGCTGATGCGTAAACAGATTTTAACTGCAGCGGAGCGTATAAACCAGAACGAGCCAACCGGTGGTTAAATAATGAACGTCCGCGGAGTACCGGCTACGGACCATCTATCGTCAGGCTGAGCGACGCCACGGCTGCGAAACGTGAGAAGCCGGAGCGCAGTCATCAATGTTTTCGGTTTGCCGGACAGGGATTCGGCAAGCCGACAGGGATGCAGCGACAGGAAGATTATT
The DNA here is from genome assembly GCA_041658605.1 of Thermoleophilia bacterium. Taxonomy (GTDB): domain Bacteria; phylum Actinomycetota; class Thermoleophilia; order BMS3ABIN01; family BMS3ABIN01; genus JBAZWE01. Next base: position 22,151 of record JBAZZU010000009.1, read on the forward strand.
TTCTTCAAAAATATATGGGGAACCTGACGAATCATCCAGGTCACGCGAGCCGGTCAGCTGCAGGAACACGAGAGTGATAATCGGTACAGGAGAGCTACAGACCACTCCAATAAAAATCCAGTCGCCAATACTCATGATCTGCGCCTCCTGTTTGCTCTGAACATATCCCCGGCGGCTGCGGGTGATAACCGCCTGCCGGTTTGATTACCCTACCATCGGCTCCGGACGGAAAAAGCACAAATGTTGCAGCCGGGCATATAAAGGGGACACTGTTACATGGACGCCGATTGGCAACCCGGTCCGGGTCGGGTAGGATTCATGCGCCGCTTTTGTCAGTTTCAGCGTCGGCTTTTTGAGGATGAGCGCCGGGTCTGTAGCGACGTCGCAAGGCGGTTCCCGCGGATTTCCAGATAAGGAAAAAATGACGGCAACCATTAAGTCGATATATATACATCCGTTTGAAGAAGCCGGCGCCGGGTTGCCTGAAAATATCGCCGCCTTTGTCGGGAAGGCCACCGGCGTCAAAGCGGCCATCGGGCGGAACCTGCCCGGGCCGAACGACTCTCTGGACAACCGGAGGGGCCAGCACAGGGCGCAAGGTTTTCTTGACGCGCTGAGTGAGGAAAGGGAGGGCCTTTTACGAACGGCGTCGGGAGAAGTGCTGCTGCTGGGCATAACCCGTCTTGATCTGTTCGTTCCAAGGATGAACTTCGTCTTCGGTGTAGCCGAACGCGAAAGCGGCGTGGCGGTTGTTTCCATGTGCCGGCTTGATCCGGAATTTTATGGGGCCGAACCGGACCGTGAGTTGTTGCGGGCGCGGCTTCTCAAGGAGTCCGTACATGAAATCGGCCACGTCCTCGGCATCAACCATTGCACAGACCCGGACTGTATCATGTATTTTTCCAGCACTATCGGTGACACGGATGCCAAGGGGCCGGGGTTTTGTTCCCGCTGCAAGAGCAGGCTCGAGGCGCACGAAGATTAACAGCGGCAATCAGCCGCGGACCCCGTTTTAAAAATACCTCTCCAGCTCTTTACCCATCCCTGCCGGATCGAATGGCTGCCGTACGAGCGGTGGCCTGCCAGCCAGCAGCGGAATGGAATCTTCCATCACTGGACGATTGTTCCTGTAGATGACCCCGGTAGGTATCCTGTCGCCGAACTCCTGCGCCAGGTGGAAGGCGGCATCCCGATCGGTTGGATCATGGCCTTCGTCGACGCGGTAGACTCTCTCCCTGTACCAGGCGAGGGTGTTGATGCGGTTGAAGGAGACGCACGGCTGCAGGATGTCGAGCAGCGCGAAGCCCTTGTGCTCCATTGCCTTTACCATGAGCTCTTTCAGGAAAGCGCCATCACCGGTGAAACCGCGCGCCACGAAGCTCGCGTCCATGGCCACGGCCAGCGCCACCGGATTGAGCGGCTCGAGCAAGACGCCGAACGGCTGCGCCTTAGTGACGGTCCCCTCCTGCGTTGTAGGCGATGCCTGTCCCTTGGTGAGTCCGTATACCTGGTTGTCATGAACAAAAAGGCTGATATCGTTGTTGCGCCGCATGGCGTGCAGCAGATGGTTTCCGCCCTCTCCATAGCAGTCGCCGTCACCCGCGATCGCGATGACGCGCATCTCGTGGTTTGCCAGCCGTATGCCGGTCGCTACCGGCAGGGTCCGGCCATGAAGGCCGTTGAAGGTATTGCCCCTGGTGTAATGCGGCAGCTTGCTCGACTGGCCGATTCCCGAAACCATGATGATCTGGTGCGGTTCGAGTCCCTGCGCTACCATCGCCTCCTTGAATGTCTTCAGGAGGGAGAAGTTGCCGCACCCCGGGCACCAGGACGGTTTCTGTCCCCTGTAGTCTTCTAGCTCAGGCATCGAGATACTCCAGAAGGTCGTCCAGCAGGAAAGGTCTGCCGTCGTATTTGTTCAGCAGGTGGGTGAACTCGTATCCGGTCTCCATGCGGACCAGCCGCGCGAACTGGGAGGTGGCGTTGTTCTCAACGCAGACGGTACGTCCGGCGTTGCGCAGAACAGCAAGGTAATCAAATTCTTCCGTACCTGGAAAAGGCCAGATCTGGCTGAAGTGCAGCATGGCTATTTTATGACTTTTCTGCATTACGTCAACCACTTCCTTCATGACTCCATAAGTAGAGCCCCAGCCGGTGATTACCGTCTCGGGATCGTCGGAACCGTAGAGCAGCGGCGGTTCGATCTCCTTGCGGATCAGCGGCATCTTTTTCAGCAGGCGTTTCTCGACCATGCGGACCCGCGTTTCGGCGTCTTCCACGAGATGCCCGTCCTCGTCGTGTTCGTCGCTGTCGGTCACGACCAGGTGTCTGGAAGCGCCCGGTTCGGCCAGCGGTGATACCCCTGTTTCCGTGTACGCATGCCGTTTGTATTCATCCATGCCGGCGAGGACGTCCGCCCGCAGCCGGTAATCCACATATTTGATGCGCGAAGCGTCCAGGCTGTCCAGCGTCCACTCCGAATCGACGAGGTACTGGTCGGAAATGATGATGGCGGGAACCTGGTATTTCTCGGCCAGGTCAAAAGCCTTGCCAGTCAGATAAAAGGACTGCTCGGGGCTGCCGGGCGCCATGATGATGCGGGGGAACTCCCCATGAGCCGCGTTGAGCACGTAGAGCAGGTCACCCTGTTCGGTGCGCGTGGGCAGGCCGGTGGCCGGCGCCGGCCTCTGTCCGACGAAGATGACAACCGGCGTTTCCGTCATCCCGGCCAGCGACAGGCCCTCGACCATGAGGGCGAAGCCGCCGCCCGCCGAGCCGGTCATCGACCTGACGCCCGCGTAGGAGGCGCCGATCGCCATGTTGACGGCGGCGATCTCGTCCTCGGCCTGCTCTACCACAAGACTGTACTCCGTGCTTTTTTCGGCCATGAAATTAAGGATGCCGGTGGACGGCGTCATCGGATATGCGGCATAGAACCTGCAGCCGCTCATCAGTGCTCCCAGGCCGACCGCCGAGGCGCCGTCGAGCAGCATGCGCCGGCTCTTTTCCGGCGCGGACGGCACCACAAATCTGCATTGAGAGCAATGGCGGCTGGCGTATTGCGATCCGGCTTCGGCCGCGGCGATGTTCTGGTCGACGACCTCCTGCCCCTTCCTGCCGAAGGTCTCATTCAGGAGCTCTTTCAGAAGGTCCAGGTCCATTTCCAGCATCCCCATAACCGCGCCGACAGCGACCGTATTTTCCATCAGCCTTACGCCGGCGCTGTCGATGGCGATTTTTCTGAAGGGGATATCGAGGAACTCCGGGGCCTCGTAGCGCTCCTTGATGGTTTCCGCGTCGTATATGGCAAGTCCGCCGGGGGTCAGCGCGCCGCGATGCAGCTCGGCCGTGTTTTTATCCAGGGCAATCAGGATATCAACCAGCCGGCGTGACGAACTTACCGGGCCGTCGGCGAAGCGCACCTGATAATAATTATGGCCGCCCCGGATGCGCGACATGTAGTCCTGATGGGTGAAGACCTCGAACCCGTGCCGCGCGAAGAGCTTCGCCAGCACGGCGCCGATTGTCTGGAGCCCCTGGCCCGCCTGCCCGCCTATCCGTATCGTGTAATCCATGTCTTATGATTAATTTCCTGTAAGCGGCCCGGTTAAACTTATATAGATACTTTAATGCGCCGCGCAGGAGACGCAGGGGTCATACGCGCGGACCAGGCATTCGATGCCCTCTATCAAACGGGAGGGCTCCCAGTCCCGGCGCGCGTCGACAAAATGGTTGATATCATCCTCGATATTTGTCAGATTCTGGGCGGTCGGGGTTATTATGTTGTCGTCAGCGATGAGCCCTTCGGCGTCAAGCGTATACGAATGGTAGAGGGTGCCACGAGGCGCCTCGGTCGCCGCCACGCCGGTACCGGCTCGCACCTGGATCTCTCCGGGCGTGGGATCACTGTCGAGGCCGGTTTCGAGCAGGCCGTCGATCAGGCTGATCGATTCCACCATGGCGTGCACCAGCTCCACGGACTGACAGAAGCTGTTGAGGAATGTGTTGTAATTCGGGAAGGCATGGCCTGATTCGTCCAGTATGCTTCTGGCGCTGTCCTCCAGGAGCTCGTGGTTCATGTTCACCCTCGCCAGGGCCCCGGTAAAAAACCCTCTGCCGGCATGGACGCCGGCTTTTGCCGCCGTGCCGGGTATGACTTTCTCGCGCAGCGTCGCGCAGAAGTCTTCGGGCGTTGAACAGTAGCCCTCGCTGGAACAGATATCACCGCCGTAATAGGCGTACTCTTTCTCATCATGGAGGGCCAGATATGTGGTCTTGCGGGAAAAGTCCGGCATCGACAGCCCACCCACTATGCGTGCAAGTCTGGCGGCTTCGGGCAAGGCTTCCTCAAGGCGCCTGCGCAGATCGGCGAGCCGGGTCACGGGCGGCAGATGGCTGAAACCGCCGACCCTGGTCGTTATCGGGTGAACCGAGCGCCCGCCGATAACATTGACCATGTCGTTGCCGAGCTTTTTCAACAGCAGCGCCGATGCAACTTCATCGGGGTGCGTATTCGCCATGGTGAAGGCGCTCTCGGCGCCGAGGAAATCTGGCAGAACGAGGAAATAGACATGGAGCGAATGGCTTTGTATCCATTGCGCCAGGATCATCAGCCGGCGGAGGCTGTCCGTGACTGGTCTGGTTTTGACATCGAGGGCGGCCTCCACGGCTTTGAGAGCCGTGACATTGTGGACCGACGGGCAGACACCGCAGATGCGTGAGGCGATCGTGGGCGCGTCGAAGAATTTGCGGCCCCGCAGAAGGCCCTCGAAAAGCCGCGCCCCCTCCTCGTACTTGAGTCTGGCGGAGTGAACCCGGCCTTCGGCCACCATCACGGTGAGCGACGCGTGACCTTCGATCCTGGTGACGTGTTCGAGTTTGATCTTCAATGAAAGCCGATTATGAAATGATTATCAATACCAACCATTCAAATATTTTTGTGCGGCTTGAAATACCCCCACCGAGGATTCATAAACAAAAAGAGGAAAAAAGAGCCACAAGGTGAAACAGGAATGATCATCCATTGCGTTCTATTTTGGCGCACCCAAGTAAGAACAAAGGCCTAAAATTCGAAAAACTCAAGTGTAAGTTAAGACTTTAGTGATAGCTCGCTGTATTCATACAAAGCTTCAAAAGGAAGTTGGCAATCCTTTTCGATTTGTTCGCGGCCACCCTCTTCTCGATCAACTAAAGCAAATGCCATTACGGGGTCTAAACCTTCGTCACGACACGTATTTATTGCTTTTATAATTGAACCACCACTGGTGACTACGTCATCAACTATAGCTACACGCATACCCTTTTCAACAGGACCTTCTATCCAAAGATGAGTCCCATGTTTTTTCGGTTCTTTTCTTACAATAAAACCTGAAACTGGGTAGTTCATCAGGAAGCTGCAAGTAACAATGCCGGCTACTATTGGATCTGCTCCAATGGTTAGCCCACCGACATTATGGACATTTTTCTCTTGAAGCTTAAAAACCAACAGCCTGGATAAAAGCGTTAGTCCTTCAGGATCTAGTGTTATCTTTTTGCAATCGAAGTAGTGATCGCTTTTTTTCCCGGATGAAAGCGTAAACTCACCTTCTAGGTAGGCTTTTTCTCTGATGAGTTTACCTAAGCGTGATTTTATTGTTTCAAAATCGTTCAACTGGGGTTTTGCTGATTGGAAAGCATACTGTTTAATGGTGGCAGTATTTAATGCCAATTCAGCCTCCTCCTAGGGAATTTCTATCTTTTTAAGAGTATCTTAAAAAACTTGGCATGCCAAGGCTTCAGCTCATATTGGTATTCTGTGCTAATAGTAGCAGCCCTTTAAAAAGCACACACACACTAATGATTTTCTTCGCGCCACTGATCGAAAAGCTCCTGGTATTCGGGCACAAGGGAACAGTACTTCTGCAGCTTGCGGACGAGGTCGGGATACGTGGTATCGCGCGACATGATCTGAATAGCCGATTTCAGGTTCGGCTCCTCGGTCGGCCCGCGGCAGCCGTCACACGGAACTCCCATGGAAGGGCAGACTACTCCGCAACCGGCCCGCGTGATGGGTCCAAGGCATGGTTGCCTCTCGATCAGCAGGCAGCGGTTTTCCAGCACCTTGCATTCGACGCATTGTGGATAGGCTTTCAGCTGCGGTGTCCGCCCCGCGATCAGTGCGGTCAGTGTCTCCATGATCTCCCACTTGCTGGCGGGGCATCCCCGGAGCTGAAAATCGACGCGGACGTAGTTGGAAACAGGATATATTTCAAGAGTGTCCAGGTCCTCCATGCCCTTGTAGACATACTTCTTCATGTCCTTGAGGTCATGGAAATGCTGTGCCGCCGGGACTCCGCCAAAGGAAGCGCAGCTTCCCAGCGCCACCAGCAGTTTCGAGTTGCGCCTGACGTCCCGCAACACCTCGGGCTCGAAGGACCTCGCGGGCACCCCTTCCACGAAGGCCACGTCGAAAGGGCCGTCGGTATTGTACGCCCTCGCCATGGGAAAGTGCAGGATGTCAACCGCACGGGCAATGGCAAGGAGGTCGTCCTCGAAGTTGAGGAACTCGAGCGCGCAGCCAGCGTCGGAGGTGAGCGAAAAGATGCCGACCTTCAGCCTGCCCCGATGAGCCGCGGATGAACCGTCCCGGTATGTCATCTCAGCGCTGACGATATCCCCCTGATCTGTTCGATTGAAAGGACCGGCCCCTGGCGGCAGGTATAAAAACTCTCCACGACGCAATGCTCACACTTGCCGACGCCGCATCGCATGTTCCTCTCCAGGGATACATAGATCTGCGAATCGGCAAAACCGATTTCCTGCAGCCGGTCGAGGACGAACCTGAACATCACCGGCGGACCGCAGATCAGCACCTGCGTATCGATCGGCGAGAGGTCGACGACATCGAAAAGCGAGGTGATGAGGCCGGTTCTTCCATGCCAGTCCGGCGTGGCCTCCTCGACGGCAATCTCAAGGCGGCAGCACTGGCGCCACTCTTCATATTCGTCCCGGAAAAGCAGCTGGTCCGGGCTTCTGGCTCCATACAGCACCGTCAGCCCTCCGAATTCCTTTTCCAGGCAGACGGCGTTCTTTATGGCGCTTCGCAGGGGGGAAAGGCCGATGCCTCCGGCGATAAAGACCAGGTTCTGGCCACCCATTTCTGAAAGGGGAAAGCCCCGTCCGTAGGGTCCCCTCACCCAGACCGTATCGTCCTGCGCGAGCCGGTGCAGGGCCCGGGTGACATTGCCGGTCTCACGCACGCAAAGCTCGAATGTTCCCTTCTGGGTCGGCGGTGAGCATATCGCGAAGGGCGCCTCGCCGATGCCCAGCAGGGATGTCTGAACGAACTGGCCGGCGGAGAACGAAAATGACTCGCGTAGCTGCGGGTCCTTGAACTGCAGCACGAAGTGACGGTTCCCGGGTGTAAGCAGCCGTGTTTCCAGCACCCGCGCCGGGCTGGGGATATACTCGTTCAGCCGCGTTTCCCCGAAAGAGTTACCCGCAGCTTCAGCGTCCATCGGTCACCTCCAGCACGCTTTTGATAACCTGGCGCGGATCTATCGCCGCGGGGCAGAAATGGAAGCAGGCGCCGCAGCCCGAGCAGCCGGCGCGATCGAACGTTTCCTGCATCCTCATGAACTTGTGTGAGAAGCGGTACCAGATGCGCTCGGATCGGGCCTCGCGGAAGTTATGGCCGCCGGCAACGCGCGCAAAACCGATGAGCTGGCAAGAATCCCAATGCCTCAGCCGGTGTCCGGCGGTCGGGTCCAGGCCGGTCTCGTCCCGGGTATAGAAGCAGTAACACAGGGGGCAGACAATGGTGCAGTTGCCGCATCCCAGGCAGCGGTCGGCCAGTTCATCCCACATGACGGCCCCCATCGACTGTCTGATCTTTTCCGGCAGCGCCGCCAGGGGCCAGCGTATCTCGTTCCCGCTTTCTTCACCGGGAGGCGCCGAAATCCCGGCAGGTTCCTCCAGGACACTCACGGGAGCGCCGGCGACAAGCCTGGCGCCGGCCTCTGTGCCGACGATCATGCGCAGGTCGCCGTTTGATGCCCCCATGGACGCCGGCACAAGGAAAAGGTCAAAATCGCCCGGACCCACATGATCATGACCTGTTTTTTCACAGAAACATCCTTCTGTGCGTTCGCAGGGAACACCGATGGTGATCGTTCTGCGACGCCGCTCCATGAACGGGAAGTCAGGCCGGTCGTTCTCCATGACGGTGGCAAGCAGCCTGTCGGCGGAAAGCTCGCAGACATGGAGGCCGAACAGGATGGTATCTTCCGCGTGGAGGTCCTGCAGAAGAGAGCCGCCCTCAAAGCTGAAAAGTGTCTCCGACGGTGGCAGTAATGCCTTTTTGAAGGGAATCACAGTCCGGCTTTGAGGGAGGTCGACACCTGTGAGGCCCAACGGCGACACATCCTCGAAGATACGGTTACCGGCCTTGTACGACGGCACCAGCACCCTGTAGTCGGATGAAAGATCCATCAGCCACCGCCGCAACTCCGGCGGCAGGGTGCTTCCCGGAAAGATGTTTCCCGCTTTTTTGACCATCCACAGCCTTTCATCCGGTTTATTCATCGTGCTGCTTCGTGTTGGCGTCGTACACAAACCGGATTAAGTCGCCAGCCGCCCTTCGCGTCACATGTATACTCATATCCCCACAATTCCCTCCACATACTCACTTGAATAAATAAATTTCTCAAGCGAGACTTTCTGAACCGGCTCGGGGTAAAATAAAAACATGGATATCAGCGAAGACATCATTTCAAAGGCCGTTGAGGAAGAATTCCATAAATGCGATATCTGTGGTTACAGGCGCGGCTTTCATAGTTCCTTCCAGCGTAGCAAAGAAGGCTGCGACATAATCCTGATCTGCCCGGAATGCGGTCAGCGATACCGGGTGGGGTGGACCGCGAAGCTCGACTGACAGCACGCGCCCGGTCCGGCCAGCCCCCCCATTGGCAGGAAAATCGGCAAAGAATCGGAATAATCAGCCAGACAACGGGAGGTTACTTATGAAAAGCGATCGCGCAAATATCATGGCTGTGGTCCAGATCATGTTCGGGATCATCATCTTCACCAGCTCGTTCTGGCTTGGGGACGGGCAGAAGGGAACAGCCCTCTTTATCTATGGCTTTGTCACCGTGCTGCTGGGTGTAGTCACAGGTGTGCTGGCCACGTCGAGGAAGCAGTAGAGTCTGGCCGAAAGGCCTCCAGTCTCTCCGGCGTCTGGTGTCCGGACTGGACTGGATGAAAACAGTTATCTTGACACATTCCAAAAACACGTGGGATAATAACGCATACCCGTAGGGGTAAGACTGATGATTTTTACCAGCTAAGGGTAAATCCTGGCTGTATTGGTACCTCGAAAAGGCACTAATTCATGGATTGCCGGACCCCGGACAGAAAAAATACGCTCGAATCGACTTTCGTGAGGATTCAGAAGGCAAGGTGATGGTCGCGGTTGCAAAGACAGACACAGAAAAGGTAATCAACAGGCTTCGCCGCATTGAAGGCCAGGTTCGCGGTCTTCAGAGGATGATTTCCGAAGAAAAGCGGTGTGAAGACGTACTGACACAGCTTGCGGCTACGAGGGCGGCCCTGGATCGCGTGGGCGTCTACCTCATCAGCAACCGCATGAAGGACTGTCTAAAGAACAGCACGGAAGAGCTGGGGCTGGAGGAAGTGGCTGTCGAAGAGGCTTTCGAGATCTTCATGAAATACATCCAGCATGTAAAGTAGGCGGGTGTTGAGCGGTCCGGGATTTCCGCGGACATGGGTTGTGATGGAAAAAACGAGATCGTGTCTGGCCGGCCGCCCGAGGAGGCGGCTTTTATATTTTTACCGACCGGTCATCGCGACGGCCCTCTCTAAGACTCCAATTCGGAGGAAGCAAAGCCGCAGGTGGCGAACATTTATCCAGGCGCAGGCGTAACGGCCGCGCGCTATGGTATCATTTCATCTGCAACAGGAAAGTTTGAAGAACACGGTTTCTGCCCCGCACAAGGGCATCCAGGAAATCCATTGAACTCATTTAAGGCGGAAATCCCCAATGCCTCGTCGGCGTAAAAACATCAGACGCAGAAAAGGGCGCAGGCGCTCAGTTTTCCTGGTTGGGCTTGGGATCATCGCTCTCAGCCTGATCTTCGCGCTCCTTGTTGGAATCGAGGCCGGCATGGCACTGATCAACGATCTTCCCAAGCTGGAAGAGGAGAACTTCACATCACTGGGCCAGACTTCGCGGATCTACGCGGCCGATGGCTCGCTGCTGGCGGAAATCTATGGCACGGAGAACCGCACCCTTGTTCCGCTTGCTTCAATCCCCCCTTATCTGCAGCAGGCCACAATCGCCATCGAGGACGAACGATATTACGAGCATGACGGCGTCGATTACGAGGCCATCGGCAGGGCGGCGGTAACGGATGTCAGCCAGGGGCGGCTGGCTGAGGGCGGAAGTACCATAACCCAGCAGTTAGTCAAAAAAGTCTATGTGACCGATGAGCGCAGCTTTACCCGCAAGTTCGTTGAAGCGGTGCTGGCAACCCAGCTGGAGCGTATCGCCAGCAAGGAGACGATTCTCGAAAGATACCTGAATACTATTTACTATGGAGAGAACGCCTACGGCGTGGAGACTGCGGCCCAGACCTATTTCGGCAAGAGCGTGACCCAGCTGGACCTCTCAGAGTGCGCCCTGCTGGCCGGCCTGCCGCAGGCGCCATCGGCATTCTCACCCAGAAATGACATGGCGGCCGCGACTGAACGGCGCAACACGGTACTGCAGAAGATGGCCGACCTCGGCTATGTCAACCAGGCGGCGGCCCACGGAGCAGCCTCACTGCCGGTCACGCTGAACATGGGAAGCGGCGCCGTCAACGAGCCGTATTTCGTCGAATATGTCAAAAAACAGATGATTGACAAGTACGGGGCAAAAAAGGTCTTCGAGGGAGGCCTTCGCATTTATACGACAATCGAGCCGGGCCTGCAGGCCGCCGGTCTCGAGGCTATCAAGAATACGCTCAACGAAACGGGAGATCCGTCGGCGGCGCTGGTTTCCATCGATCCCGCCAACGGCTATATCAAGGCCATGGTCAGCAGCCAGGATTTCAACAATTACCAGTTCGATCTGGCCGTTCAGGCCAGGCGTCAGCCAGGCTCGTGCTTCAAGCCGTTCGTGCTCACGGCTGCGGTGGAGCAGGGAGCCGACCCCAAAAAGACTTATTACATGTCAAAAGAAATAGATATCCCGATGGCAGGCGGGGGGCCGCCGTGGCACGTCGCAACCTATGATTTCAAATACTTTGGCGCGTCCAGCCTGGAGCAGGGAATGCTGCGATCAGACAACACGGTCTACGCCCAGCTGGTCATGGACGTCGGGCCTGACAAGGCCAGGGACGCCGCCGAGCGGCTGGGGATCAAAAGTCCGATGACCGCTAACCCTTCCATCGCGCTGGGAGGGCTGGGGCAGGGTGTTTCACCGCTGGAGATGTCATCCGCATACGCGACTCTGGCGGCAAACGGCATGTATGCGGAGCCCATAGCCATTACCAGGGTTGATATGCCGGACGGCAAAGTGGACTACCAGGCGAATCCGCAACCAAAAAAAGTAATCAAGGACTGGGTAGCGTATGAGGTCACCAAGGTCCTCAAGGCGGATGTCGAAAAAGGCACGTCCGTAAAAGCGAACATCGACCGGCCGGCGGCGGGCAAGACAGGGTCGACCGAGAATCTCCAGGACGCCTGGTTTGTCGGATACACCCCCGAATATGCAACGTCTGTCTGGATCGGCTACCCGGACGAACAGCTGCCCATGACCGACGTACATGGTGGGAGTGTCTGGGGCGGCGGTTTTCCGGCGACCATCTGGAGAGATTACATGAAGGAAGCGACAAAAAACCTGCCCGTGAAGGATTTTGCCCTGCCCAAGGAGAAGCCCGAATTCAAGAAACTCGCCGGCAAGTACGTCATGTACTCCGGCGGAGATGCGCCGACAACGCGCGACGATGCCTACGGCAACACCGGCCGTACGACAGCTAATGGTGCAGGCAACGGTACGGAAACGAGCGACTAACCGCAACCCGGCTGGAATTTCACAGGCGCTGAGCGGTATTCAGGGTGAAAGCGGGATTAATCCACGGTTAGAACGATGCGGGATGGTCGCTGACGAACCTCAGCAGGTCCTGATTTCCTACCAGCACGAGGAAAAGATCGACGGTCAGAGGAGCGAACACCAGTGCCTGGCCGGGCAGCTCGAGCGTCATCCTGGGAAGATCCGTGCCCAGTTCACAGGCAAGGCTGGCGGCTGAAGACATGGCGGAGGCCGTATGGGCGGCGATGGCCTCCAGATTGCTGTTATCTCCGGTCGAAGCGACCAGCAGCCCGTCAGCCGAGACGAGCGCCGCCGCCGCGATTCCTTCGATGTCCATGTACGGCGTCAGCACGTTATCCAGAGCGCGCGACGCTGTTCTTCCGCTATCCGTCATCGTTCCTTCTCCAGGACTTCTATCAGCTTGTCAAGATCATCCGCGTTTGAGAATTCCATTTCGATTCTTCCTCCCTTCCCGGTCCATCTGACCTTGACCGGGAGACGGAAAGCTGAATAAAGAGCGTCAGTCGTCTCGTCCATCAACTCCTGACCTACCGGGAAATTCTGGGGCTCTTTCAATTTGCTCCGGGGAGCATCCTCCTTTTTCGACAGCTCCTCGGCCTGCCTGACCGACAGTCCTCCCTTGACGATCCTGCGCGCAAGCTTTCGCTGTCGCGTCCTGTCGGAAACGGAAAGCAGGGCGCGACCATGTCCCTCGGTCAATTTAGCCTGCTCGATCAATTGCTGAACATCATCGGGAAGGTCGAGCAGCCTGATGGTGTTGGCTACGGCTGAGCGGCTGCGGCCCAGTTTATTGGACAGCATTTCCTGGGTGATACCGTAATCTTCCTGAAGGTTGGCGTAAGCCCTGGCCGTGTCGATCGGGTTGAGGTCCTCACGGCTGATGTTTTCGATAAGCGCGAGCTCGAGGGACTCCGCGTCCCCGGCTTCCCGGATCAGAGCGGGCACTGTCTCAAGACCGGCGATCCGCGCCGCGCGCCAGCGTCTTTCTCCGGCCACGAGCTCGTAACCGTCTCCCCGCTTGCGAACAACCACCGGCTGGACCAGGCCGACGGCGCGGATCGACTCCGCAAGCTCCTCGAGCGCGTCATCGTCGAAGATCGTACGGGGCTGATGCGGGTTGCCGGTAATTTGACTTAAAGATAATACGTGATACGGTGACTCATGCCCGGGCGAAACAGGTGCTTGACCTACAGTATCATCCTTGTTTGTACTTATCAGCGCGGACAGGCCTCGGCCGAGGCCCTTGCTCGCCGGTTTCTTTTCGTTATTCACGTTCGACCACCTCCGTAGCCAGATCAAAGTAGGCGTCAGAGCCCGCGCAGGTAGGGTCGTAACGCGAAATCGGTTTACCAAAACTCGGCGCTTCGCTCAACCTGATGTTGCGAGGTATCACGGTCCTGTAGGTAAGCTCGGGGAAATGGGAGCGCACCTCATCGACGACCTGGGTGGAAAGTCTGGTGCGCGAGTCGAACATGGTCATCAGCAGGCCGGCTATCTGCAGCCCGGGGTTCAGTCCCTGGCGTACAAGCTCGACGGTCTGCAGCAGCTGGCCGAGTCCTTCCAGGGCGTAATATTCACATTGGACCGGTATTATGAGCTTATCAGCAGCGACAAGCGCGTTAAGTGTTATGAGCCCCAGCGAAGGCGGGCAGTCAACAAAAATGTAGTCAAAATTGCCCCTGACTGTTGCCAGTGCGTCCGCGAGCACGAACTCCCGGCGCTCGCGTCCGGGCAATTCGACTTCGGCGCCGGCAAGGTCAGGAGTGGACGGGACGAGAACCAGCTGGTCGACCTGGGTGGGCAGAATAGCCGAGTCAATTGACGCCCCATTGGTAAAGACATCGTAAATAGTGCTGTTACCAGCATAATCGTGTATTCCAAGACCATGGGTGGCATTGCATTGGGGGTCAGAATCAACAAGAAGGACCGCCGCGCCAGCCTCAGCCAGGCACACGGCAGTGTTTACACAGGTGGTAGTCTTGCCGACGCCGCCCTTCTGATTTGCGATGGCGTAGATCTTGCTTAATCCGGATCTTGCGTTTAAATCCTGCATAAAGGCAGTCTATCAGAAGCACCGGACGGTGACTAGAAATCGCCGAGCGGCCTTTTTCTGGCTACGCCTGGCCTGCGCGGAAAGCGTTCCGGCGTGGGTGAAGTTTTGGAAAAAACCCAGATATGGAGGTTCTTTGCGTCGGAATAGGGCTTTACAGACCCGATGCGGACCAGGGTTCCCCCAAGGAGCTCAGCCACCTGACAAGCCTGTTTTTCATCACCGGGGCTGCGGTCTCCACGCTGCAGCAGCGCCGAACCGCCTGTTTTCAGTAACGGAAAACAATACTCCAGAACCTCCGCTATCGAACCGACGGCTCGCGCAAAGGCAATATCGAAAGTAGCTCTCATTTCTGATCGGCCCGCGTCTTCGGCCCGCGAGGCAAGGACAAAGGCGTTGTCGAGCCCAAGTTTCATTACTGTTTTCTCAATAAACTCGCATTTCTTTCGCCTGGCCTCAATCATGGTGACGTTCAGGGATGGGACCGCGATTGCGAGCGGCAACCCCGGAAAGCCGGCGCCGCTGCCGATGTCGACCGCAGATTCAGCCGACTTCGTCTCTGGGAAATCGGCAAGGCCGAGACTGTCGCGAAAATGTATCGCTACTATATTTGCCGGCTCTGTGACCGCGGTGAGGTTTCTGTCAGACTGCTCTGTAAGCAAATCAAGCAGTTTCTCAAATGAGGCGATCTGCGAAGCGTCAAGGTGGAAATCGGATCCCAGGGAGGATTGCCAGGTCATCGTCCCGCCGCCTTTATATAAAGGGAAAGCACGGAAATGTCAGATGGAGAAATACCCGCTATACGCGACGCCTGGCCCAGGGAGGCAGGCCGCATTCGCGCCAGCTTCTCCAGCGCCTCGTTAGCGATTCCTTTCAGATCGTTAAAAAGGAAATCCTCGGGAATCATCATTTCTTCCAGGTAACGCCTTCTATCAATATCTCGCAATTGGCGGACGATATATCCGGCGTATTTTGTTTCTATCTCTGCCCTCAGGACCGTATCCGCTGAAAAGCGGGAAATATCATGTGGAAGTAGTGGCAGCAGGTCATTGATGCCGATTTCAGGCCGTCGGAGTAGCTGAGAGACCGCCTGTGCTTCAGAAACCGGTGAACTATCCAGTCCCGCGAGCACGGAATTGGTCCTGTCATCTGGTTGAAGACGGGTTGAATCGAGCAGTTCCAGCAGCAGTTTGAGGTCGGTTTGTGATGCTCTTATCGATTCCATGTGGGCATCCGGGACTAGACCCAGAGAATTACCGGCAGGGCTGAGGCGGGCGTGGGCATTGTCATGTCTGAGCAGCAGCCGGTATTCCGCTCTTGATGTGAACATGCGATAGGGCTCATCGACACCCTTTGTCACAAGGTCATCGATAAGAACACCAATATAGGCTTCATTCCTTCCGAGGACCAGGGGCTCGTCGTTTCTGGAACTCAGCGCGGCGTTGATTCCAGCCATTAGTCCCTGCGCGGCGGCTTCTTCGTAACCACTGGTTCCATTTATCTGCCCCGCGAGGAAAAGGCCGGAAATAGCTTTGGTTTCGAGTGAAAGCTTAAGCTGGCTTGGGATTACGTAATCGTATTCGACCGCATAACCGGGACGCATAATGCGGGCTGTTTCCAGGCCGGGGGTCGCCTTGATGACCTTCTCCTGAACCCAGACGGGCAGACTGGTCGTAAGGCCCTGAAGGTAAAGCTCCTTTGTGCGGCGACCTTCAGGCTCGATGAAGATAGGGTGCCTGGGGCGATCCGGGAAGTTCATGACCTTGCGGTCAATCGATGGGCAATACCTCGGGCCCTTTCCGCTGATAGAGCCGGTTTTGATCGGTGACAAATGGAGGTATTTTCTGATCACCTCGTGGGTATTCTCATTGGTGTATGTCAGGTAACAGGGGATCTGTCCGGTGGAATCGGCTTCTGAAAAGGGTGAAAAGGTCTGAATGTCCTCATCTCCGGGTTCCTGCTTGAGGCTTGATAGGTCTATCGACCGCGCGTCAATCCGGGGCGGAGTCGCGGACTGGAAACGCCCTAGTTCGATTCCATTCGCTGAAAGGCTCGTAGAAAGTCCGATTGCCGGTGGTTCTCCCATACGGCCGGCGGGGAAACGCATTTCGCCTACGACTATCTTTCCATTAAGAAAGGTCCCGCAGGCAAGAACGACAGAGCGGCACTGGATACTGCTCCCATCTGTCAGCTCGATACCCCTCAATGTTTCACGTGAAACATTGAGGCCTGCCACCTGCCCTTCGAGGATCCTCAGGTTCGGTTCTGAGGCGAGTGCCCGCTTCATATTGTCTTCATAGACCTTTTTGTCTGCCTGGGCGCGAAGCGCCCTGACAGCGGGGCCTTTGCTCGTGTTGAGCATTTTCATCTGTATGAAAGAACGGTCGGTGTTGCGGCCCTGCTCACCGCCGAGCGCATCTATCTCGCGAGTGAGTTGTCCTTTCCCAACCCCGCCAATCGCGGGGTTGCACGGCATCAGGGCTATCTTTTCAAGGCTTAGAGTCAACAGGAGGGCAGAGCACCCCATTCGCGCGGCCGCCAGGGCCGCCTCGCAACCAGCATGCCCGCCGCCAACGATGATCACATCGATTGAGCCAAGGCTATTTTTAGATTCGTCACTCTGATTCATTGCTGCTGTTCCTGATTTATTTTTTTAGCAACCTGGATCATCTGTCCTGACAGTTACAGGTCGCGATTTCTGATCGGTGATCCGCTGGCAGAGTTTCTTAACAAATTTAGTATCAGTTATCAAAACACCGGGGTCATGCCCGCTCTGTCGCGCGGCTGCTCCCCTGCCGGCCAGCAGGCCAAGAGTCGCCGCCTCGAGATAGTTACAGCTGCCTGCAGCGCGCCCAGCAATAAAAAGGCCCGGATTTGCCCGCGACTCCAGGTTCGCGTCTACCTGGTCAGCGGCAAGCACATGGTGGTAGACGGAATAGGAGGGCCGTGTGATCCAGGCGTCCGAAAGCCCCGCATGTTCTCGCAGCAGTCGCAGCTGGTTTTCGCGGTTGCCTCGCGACTCCAAACCATAGCCAAGTATCTCACCAAGCTGCCGGCCATCCAGGAGGAGGCGAAGGCCGTTACTTGACCAGTAATCATTATTTTGGTCTATAGTGCGGCAGTCCAGATCGGGCATTGTGCCCGCCCATACCTCGATCATCTGTAATCCCGCTATTTGCAGGCAATTTGTCAGCGCGTTGGCGGGTATTTCACCGATTCGCCCACCGGGAACGACCGCTCCTCCATCGTCGACTCTGGCCTTAAGGAATGTGCCAGCCGTGATGACGACGGCCGCGGCGGAAAAACGTTCCCCCAGTTTTGTGCCGACCATCCAGCCATCCGCGGAAGGCTCCAGCGAAGTTACCAGCGCCTGCCTTGATTCCAGGCCAGCCTCATTTTCCAGCATCTCCTTGTAGGCCAGCCCGAGCAGGCGCCTGTCGACAGATAGCCTCCCTTCCGGCTCGCTGTCTATGACAACCCCGTCCAGGGCGAGCGCATCCGGGAGCCTGCCGCCCAGTGCGGACATTTCCTTAAACAGCGAAACGCGAGGATCGCCCGGTCCATCGATCAGAGAGGGAGTCGCCGGCGGATAGCCGGCCATGTCGAGATTAATGGTGAGGCAAAGGGTGTGCGCTCCAGCCCCGGCGGCGGCCATGGATGCTTCACAACCAGCCGGCCCGGCGCCAATAACAATCACATCGTATGCAGGAATGTCGATCGCGTCATTCACAAAAAAACCGCGGGCTCTTATTTGCCGATGCAGAATTCATGGAAGATCACGTCCAGGAGCTCCTCGACGAATTCCTCGCCCGTGATTTCGCCCAGTGACGCCAGAGCGTCGCGCAACTCCTCGGCGATGATCTCTTCTCCCAGCCCCACTCTGAGGCCCTGTCTTGCGAGAGCCAGCGATTCGGCTGCGCCCTCAAGAAGACCTCGATGGCGCTCGTGCGTGATTATCGGGCCCTCCAGTGGCGGCAACGTACCGCCGAGAACCTTCGAGGCGATTCTTTCCTTGAGGTCCTTCAGCCCCTGCCGGGTCATGGCCGAGATGACAACAGGGCGTGAGGGAAGAAGTCCCTGGTTGAAGCTCGGGGTGCGCCCCCTGAACCTGTCGGCCTTGTTGATGACGTATATCGCTTTTTCGGCGGGGACGGAGGTTATCAGCGCCCGGTCGTGATCGTCTTCCCGCTCGCTGCCGTCAAATAAACAGAGAACAAGGTCCGCCTCGTTCACGGCGCGGCGGCTGCGTTCCATCCCTATCTGTTCGACCTCATCGTTCGAGGGTCTCAGGCCGGCCGTGTCGATTAGCTGCAGGGGGATGCCCTCAACGTTGATGATCTCTTCGATCGTGTCCCGCGTAGTGCCAGGCACTTCGGTGACTATGGCTCTTTCGCGCATCAACAGGGAGTTCAGCAGGCTCGATTTACCCACATTCGGCTTGCCGACGATCGCTGTTCGTACGCCCTCGCTGAGAACTCTTCCCACGAACGCCGAATCTATCAGCTCCCGGAGTCTGGTCTCGACCTGCTCAAGCCGCCCGTCGAGTTCAGCCCTGTCCAGTTCTTCCACATCCTCATCCGAAAAGTCGATCTGCGCCTCCGTGGACGCGAGCAGGACCAGCAGAGCGCGGCGGATCTCCCCGATCTCCTCTGAAAGAGTTCCCTCAAGCTGGGCGAGCGCGACCTTGAGCCCCGCCTCGGTCTTGGCGGATATTATCTGCGCGACGCTCTCCGCCTGGGCCAGGTCGATGCGTCCGTTCAGAAACGCGCGGCGGGTGAAATCCCCGGGGCGAGCCAGTTCGGCGCCATGTCTTAAAAAGAGCGAGAGTATATTACGCTGGGCGATCGGCCCGCCGTGGCAGTTGATCTCGACGATGTTCTCGCGCGTATATGTGCCGGGAGCCCGCATCACGCCTGCCAGCACTTCATCGATACGGACGCCGTTTTCAGGGTCGCCGATTATGCCGTAGTGGAGCGTGTGGGAGTCCGATTCGGATAACTTCCTGCCGCTGCGTGAACGGAAAACCCGGTCACAGATGGCAATCGATTCGGAACCGGTCATGCGCACGATGCCGATGGCGCCCGCACCGAGCGGCGTTGAAATGGCGGCTATTGTCGGAAAGTCATGCACGAAGCGTATTATATCAGCGCAGGCCGGTCGCCTGATGCCGGGAGCTGAGCATCGGACATTCGCGCGCGCGAAAGCTGCTGTGTCCCGAAAGGTTGGCCGGGCCGCGTTTTTTAAAGTAAATTATCCTGATCCGAAGACAGGGCGGGGATGGCCTCCGTCCGCACGGCCTGATCAAAGCCGGCGGGCGCCGTGGATATACGCGGCCCGCAAGCGTTGCATCCCGGTCCCGGAAACGATTAACAACTCAGGTAATAGGTTAATATACCCATTACGATTCACGGCTCCCAAGGGGGAATCATTTTGGCGGAAAACAGTAAAGAACAAAAAGGATCCTTTCATTTCTCTCCCCGACCCAACCGGGCGGCCCAGATCGACTGGCAGGAATGGGGCGAGGAAGCTTTCAGGCGCTCACTCAATGAGGGAAAGCCGGTGCTTCTTTCCATCTCCGCGGTCTGGTGCCACTGGTGCCACGTCATGGATGAGACCAGCTTCTCGGACGACGAGGTCATCCGGCTCATCAATGAACATTACATCCCGGTCAGAGTCGACAACGACCGCAGGCCGGACATAAACCAGCGCTACAACCAGGGTGGCTGGCCCACGGTCGCGATGCTCACCGCCGAAGGCGAGGTCATCACCGGCGTGACGTACCTGGAACCCGAGACGATGAGGAAGATGCTCAATGACATCTCTGGCCTCTATAGCAACAACAAGGCGGAGATAGACGAGGCCATAAAAAAGATCCAGGCCCAGCGGGCCGAGTTTGAGAGTCCGGTGCCAGGCGAAATGAGCCAGGCGATCATGGCCCATGTCCTTGAAGTGGCGGGTGACGTCTACGACAAGGAGATGGGCGGATTTGGCGCGCTGGCGAAATTCCCGTACGTCAATGTATTGAACCTGATCCTGACTGTGCTGTCGGAAGGGACTATCGGCGAGCTGGAAGTGATGCTCACCACAACACTCGACGCCATGGCCGCGGGCGGCATGTACGATCAGCTCGAAGGCGGGTTCTTCCGCTACTCGACCAACCGCGACTGGTCGGTCCCGCATTACGAGAAGATGCTCGAGGACAACGCCGGTTTGCTGGCGGTCTATGCCGAGGCTTCCCGCATCCTTGAATCCGCTGAATATGAACGGGTGGCCCGCGATGTCTACAGGTTCATGGATACGGTGATGCTGAACGGCGAAACCGGAGTCTTCGGCGGCAGCCAGGACGCGGACGAAGTTTATTACAGCCTTGATGAACCGGCCCGTGAAAAGCACGGAGCGCCCCATGTGGATCCGACGATATATGCCGGATGGAATGCCGCGGCGGCGTCTTCTGTTTTGAGGTGCTTCCAGATTTTTGGTGATCAAGGATTTCGCGCCCGGGCGGTCGGTGTGCTCGATTATATCTGGGACAACATGTGGGACGCGAAGCTCGGCGTCTACCGTTTTCATGACGGCGGGCCACAGGTGCCGGGCCTTCTGGCCGACACGGCCCTTCTGGCGACCGCCTGTCTGGATGCATATGAATCCGGGGCCGGTGAAATCTGGCTGAGCAGATCTACGGCAGCGGCCGCCTGGATGCTGGCAAATCTGGAGGATGGATCAGCTGGCGGTTTTTATGATTGCGGGGCCGTGCCCGGCGACAGCGGCCTGTTCCCGGTGAGGGTGAAACCGCCGGTGGAAAACAGTCAGGCGGCGTCTGTGCTGATCCGTCTTCGACAGAACACGGGCCAGGTTCGTTTCGGCGATGCGGCCGAGCGGGCCTTATCGTTCTTTTCCGGCAGCTACAAGGAGCTGGGGCTGTTTTCCGCGGAATACGCGATTGCCGTGCAGCGTCTGCTCGAACCGGCTGTGCGCGTAACGATCGCCGGTCCTCCGGGCGATAGCGGTACAGACGAGATGATCAGGGCCGCCCACAGGGCACGCGTACCGTTTCGTTCCATCGAGGTCCTTGATCCGGAGATACACGGGGAGGAGCTTGACGCGACGGGATACGGGTACGCCGGAAAGCCCATCGCATACATCTGCATCGGCGCCAGCTGTCAGCCCCCGGTAACCGAACCGGAAGAACTACCCGGCAGGCTGGAAGCGGGCTGGGCGAGCGCAAACCGCTGAGGCAGGATCCAGGTCTTATATGGGACGGCGTGTTTTTTTGAAGGAGACAGGTCATGACCAGCAATAACCAGACTGACGTTGTCAAAGAAATGGCGCCGGTGCGCGCAGGCGATTCTGACACGAGATTCGCCGGGGAGCTCCTTGGCTCGATCGGGCAACTGCTGGGCCGGTTCGTTTCCCCGGATGGCCACACGGTCGATTATCCTGGTCTCGAAGCCTGCTCCGATTATCACGATTATCTTGAGAAATCCCTTGACCTTGCTCGGTTTGATCCCGCAGTCCTCGAAGATCGCGAGCATAGACTGGCGTTCTGGATCAACATCTACAACATGACCGTCATCGATCGTGTCGTTAAACTATCGATAAATGATTCGGTCGAAGACGACAAGGGGTTTTTCAGCCGCGAGGCCTTCCAGGTCGGAAGTCATAAATATTCCCTGGACGATATCGAGAACGGCATTCTCCGCGGGAACGCGCGCAGGCAATATCTGCCGCTCAGGCAGTTTCGTATCGGAGATGCCCGCATCCGATTTCCCGTGAAGCCAATACATGAATGCATATGTTTTGCCCTGGTACGGGGCTCAAAATCGTGCCCGATCCTGCATTTTTATCAGGCGGAAAAAATCGAAGCGCAGCTCCACGCCGCGGCTGACGGTTTTATAAATGGAGGCGGCGCCGTCCTCAATCGCGATGCCAGGACCCTTTCGATATCGAGGCTCTTTAAACGGCACGCGGCCGATTTCGGAGGTGGTCAGGGGGTCATGAAGTTCATCGTAAACCATTTCAGTTCGACCGAAGACGCCGCCTTTCTGCGCGCCCACGCCTCATCACTTAAAGTCGATTATCAGAACTGCGACTGGGGTCTGAATATCTCCGTTTGACTGCAAGGGTCGCCACAGCCATCGATCTCTGCGGCAAGTCCTACACCTACCCGGGACCATATCCGGGAGTGTAGGCAACCGAATACGACCTTCTACCAGCAGGGAGACGCGCCTAGGCGCGTCTCCCTTGTTTTCCCGGCACAGGTCATTCTTTAAAAACGCTTATATTCCCCGGTCAAGCAACTCCTGTTCCAGCTGGATGTGATCCGACTCGATCATCGTCAGGGCCGTGAAGACTTTCTTGATGCGTTCTTCGACTGCCTCCCCCGCGGCCTGCCTGTAAAAGGCGGCCGCCGCGACCTCCCTCTCGTGCGCCATGATTATGTTTTCCCTGTCATCATCGACGGCGCCTTCCATGCCTTCCTGCGGTTGCGGCGGTTCGACCTTCAGTATCTTTTTGATAGTCGATGCATGCTCGGCCTCTATCTTTGCCAGGTATTTGAATATTCCCTGAAGTTCGATATTTGAGGTCCTCGACATGGCATCACGGTAAAAGGGTGCGTTGTTTACCTCCAGCTGGAGCGCCTGCTCAAGGTTCGCCCTGGAAATATCGCTCAGCTTTCCCAGTGACAGGTTTTCATCGACCCAGTCTGCGGCAGGTGTCAGGTATTCATCCGACGCTCCGCAGAACGGGCAGTTGCTTGGTTTTTCCTTCCCCATGTACAGATCACCACAGATCTGGCAGCGGTAGAACTTCATGTTCGACTCCCTTTTCGATTCATATCTGAAATTCAGTTCGATTCTATCTCATCATAAGCAGAAAAGGAGGCCGGAATTTTCAGTGATGGAGATCAGCCTGTCGCGGCGGAAAGGGCTTTCTTGCGTCTGCCTTGCTGAGCTCATGGGGCGCGTGTGCTACCACATCGGCTTTCCATGCAGGCAGGTCAAAATCGTTGTGTAATGGGTAACAAAACTCTGCAATAATAGCAACTCTAAATGTAAACTCGAGGCTTACCCCTCGTTTGGGCAAATGTGTGCAATTTGCGGAATAAACTTTCTTAATCGGGGGTTTACCCGTCCCAGGATGCCCGTTATGATAGCTACCTAGGGGCAGGAAATTGACGCTGACCCACGAAATGTTGTGTATGGGGTCTTATAAAGCAACAATACCTAGGGTTTTCAGGTAATCTATATGAAGTGTCCTTTTTGTGACTCCACCGAGACAAAAGTGGTGGATTCCCGCGACACAGACTCGCGGGATGCGGTAAGACGCCGGCGCGAGTGCCTTGAATGCCAGCACCGGTTCACTACATACGAGCGGGTGGAAGAAGTTCCACTGACTGTAATCAAGCGGGCGGGAGAGCGGGAAGTTTTCTCCCGCCCGAAGCTTCTTCAGGGCTTGTTGAGGGCATGTGAAAAAAGGCCCATTGAGACGGAGACGCTCGAAGAGCTGGTCGACGGGATCGAAGCCGAACTTCGAAACGAGTTCAAGACGGAGGTTCCGTCGGCGGAGATCGGAGAGAGGACCCTGGCAAAGCTGAAGGATCTGGACAAGGTGGCGTATGTCCGCTTCGCCTCGGTGTACCGGAAGTTCGAGGACGTGGACGAGTTTCAGCGGGAGCTGGCAAGGCTTTAGGACCGGCCGGCGAGTTGAGCTGAAAAAGTTTATGGGCGGGGACCCAATGATTGATAACCAGCCGGGCGTGTCTGTCCGGAAGGTGATTTGAATTTACTGGCCTGATTTGAAAGAAAGGGGAAATGAAACATGCTAGTCAACCAGTCTCAAACGACTACCGGAAAAAGTAACCGGGTAACTGCTCACCCGTTGCAGCCGCAACTCTCAGCCAACGCCATGAAAGTTCTGGAAAAGAGGTATCTGAAAAAGGACGAGGAAGGCAATCCGGTAGAGACGCCGGTAGAGATGTTTCGCAGGGTTGCCCGCACAATCGCGGCCGCGGACCTTATTCACAACCCTGAAGCCGATACGGATGCCGTAGAGGAGGAATTCTATCGTCTGATGGCGCGCCTCGAGTTCCTGCCAAATTCACCCACGCTGATGAACGCCGGCCGCGAGCTGGGCCAGCTTTCCGCCTGCTTCGTCCTGCCGGTCGGCGACTCGATGGACAGCATCTTCGAGGCCATAAAAAACACCGCCCTGATACACAAGAGCGGCGGCGGAACCGGCTTCTCCTTTTCCCGGGTAAGGCCGGGAAATGATGTAGTGCTGTCGACGAAGGGTGTTTCGAGCGGCCCGATTTCCTTCATGTCCGTCTTTGATGCCGCCACGGAGACGATCAAACAGGGCGGTACCCGCCGCGGCGCGAATATGGGTATCCTGCGCGTGGACCATCCCGACATCCTCGACTTCATAGTCTGCAAGCAGAGCAACGACAAGCTCAACAATTTCAATATCTCCGTCGCTCTGACGGAGGAGTTCATGGAAGCGGTCGAGGAGGGACGCGATTACGACCTGGTGAACCCCAGGACCGGCAAGATCGCGAAGAGCCTGGAAGCGCGCCGGGTATTTGAAATGATAGTGAACCTTGCCTGGAAGAACGGCGACCCCGGCATCATTTTTCTCGACAGGATAAATCGCGATAATCCCACGCCGCATATCGGTGAGATCGAAAGCACGAACCCCTGCGGCGAGCAGCCGCTGCTGCCGTATGAATCATGTAACCTCGGCTCCATCAATCTTTCCAAGATGGCAGACAGCGCCGGCGGCGTCGATTACGAACGGCTGGGAAAGATTGTCGAGAGCGCTGTCCATTTCCTCGACAACGTAATAGACGTCAACAATTATCCGCTGCCCGAGATCGCCGAGATGACCAGGGCCAACCGGAAGATCGGGCTGGGCGTCATGGGCTTTGCGGACCTGCTGATAGGGTTGGGCATCCCCTATGACTCAGATGCGGCCGTGGAGACGGCCGAAGAGATCATGGCGTTCATCCAGGAGCGTGCCATGAAGCATTCGACCAGGCTGGCGGAAGAGCGGGGCACGTTCCCCAACTTCAAGGGAAGCGTATATGACACAAAGGGCGGGCTAATGGTCCGCAACGCCACCACCACCACAATCGCGCCTACAGGCACGCTGAGCATCATCGCCAACTGCTCCAGCGGCATAGAGCCGCTGTTTGCCATCTCATATGTACGCAATGTCCTCGATAACACGGAGATGGTCGAGACCCACAGGACGTTCGAGCAGATGGCCAGGGACGGCGGTTTCTACAGCGAGGACCTGATGAAGGAAATCGCAAAGAAAGGCAGCGTCGCCGACCTTCCCGAGGTCCCTGATGAAATCAAGCCGCTGTTCGCGACCGCGCACGACGTCGAGCCCGAGTGGCATATCAGGATGCAGGCGGCTTTCCAGAAATATACAGATAACGCCGTGTCAAAAACGGTGAATTTCTCCCACGATGCCACGACAGCCGACGTCGAGCAGGTCTACCGGCTGGCATACCAGACAGGCTGCAAGGGCGTCACAATTTATCGGGACGGCAGCCGTGAGGCACAGGTGCTCAATATCGGCGGCGTCAACCATGCCGCGCCGGAGGCTGAAGCGACTCCCGGGCTGGTCAAGCCCAGGTCCCGCCCGGCGGTCACCAAAGGCCAGACACGCAAGATAAATACCGGTTGCGGCAGCCTGTACGTGACCATAAATGAAGACGAGCATGGCCTGCACGAAGTATTCTCCTCCATGGCGCGGGCAGGCGCCTGCAAGGCCGCCCAGTCCGAGGCGGTCAGCCGTCTGATATCGCTGGCCTTGAGGTCGGGGGTCGATTGCCAGGCAATACTGAAATCCATCAAGGGGATCAGATGCCCGTCACCCGCTCTTGGTGAAGGCGGCAAGCAGATCATGTCCTGCCCCGACGCCATCGCGCGCGCGGTCTCGGAATACATTGAAGCATCACCGCATCTGAAAGAGGGCGGTATAAGCGGCGAATTGACTTCCTCGGTCGAGCTGAGTCATTGTCCGGAGTGTCCCGAATGCGGCGGTATGGTCGAATTCGGCGAGGGTTGCCTGTTCTGCCGTTTCTGTGGATTCTCGAAGTGCGGTTGAGCAAATAGTGCTTTATGCTTCCTCTCTAAAGGAAGAAGAAGCCCAATTGCGTAAATATACCCTATGAAAAAGGGCGGCAGACAATGTCCCTGAAGGACGGAAAAAGAGGCCGCGCAAAACGGCATCAGAAGCTTGCCGTCCTTAAAGCCCCCGCGGTATCGTCAAAGACTGCCGGCGGCAGGGCGAAAAGCAAGCCGCACCGGAAGATCAGCAGGCCTCAGATAGCCGTCAATGGTCTTGATATCCGCGGCGCCAACAGGCGGCTGAGGGTGCTGGCTCTGGTATGCGCAAGCTTCTTCTTTCTCTGGGTATCCCTGAAGGTGTTTGCGCAGGCCGACCTCTGGCCGCTCCTTGCCGCGCCGATCCTGCTCTCCGCATGGTTCTTCTACGAGGTCGGCGTGCTGGTGGCGCTGGCGCTGACAGCGCTTCTGTTGATCCAGACGTCTTTTGACAAGTCGGGGCCGATGATGGTGTCGCTGTTCACTTTCACGGTCATCGGTCTCGGTCTTGCGTGGGGCCAGCGGCGGCAGAAGCGTCTGCATCGGCGCGTCCTGAGATCATCGCTGACTGACTCCCTTACAGGACTCTATAATTATGGCTATTTCATGGAGGAGCTGGAACGTGAGCTCCACAGGGCGGATCGTTATGGCGGCTCCGTAACCCTTGTGATGTTCGATGTCGATCACTTCAAGCTCTTTAACGACCGCTTCGGCCACAACGCGGGCAACGAAGCCCTGAAGGCGGTTGCGGCCATGCTGAAAAGACAGAAGCGCGAATCTGATGTAGTGGCGCGCTTCGGGGGGGAAGAGTTCGTGATCGTGCTACCCGGGGATGAAGCCGCGGGAATCGAGACAGCAACGCGGCTGCGGCAGGCTATTTCACAACTGAAGATCCCGGTTGGCGGCGGCGCGACCACGGAGATAACCGTCAGCGCGGGCGTTTGCTGTTATCCAAAAGGGGCGGGCTCAAAGCAGGAGCTCCTGGACCGCGTTGACCAGCTTCTGTATCTCTCGAAGAAGAGCGGGCGCAACAAGGTCAGCGTCGCTCCGGAAAAGCAACGGCTGGCGGTATCCTGATTCCCGCGTGAACCAGTTTCAAATGCGTATTCGCGGGAATACAAAAATGTGGCAGAAGGGCAGGTTGGTTAATACATGGAAGCAAATACGCCAAAAGTAAAAACAGAACATATCCGCGTAAACATCGAGACACGCAACTGCGCCATAATCGGCACCGTGCACACACCGGCGGTCGCGTACCGCAGCCGGTTATCCGACCTTCTGAACCAGAAAGAAGCAGGCTTTCTCTCCGTCACCGACGCGTCAGTGTATCATTTTGACAATCTCAAAAAACCCGTATATACCACCGCTTATCTGGCAGTGAATCTAAACAGCATCGAGCTGGTCAGGCCGCTGGACGAATAGGGGGACGGCCGAGCTACTCAGGCGCCGGTCCCTGCAGCAGGTAGCACACCCAGATCAGGAACATGATCTCAACACCGGTCAGCGCACCCGTGACCAGGATTATCAGCCGCGCAAAACGCGTCCGGGTGGAACCGCCTGCCAGCCTGCCTTTTTCGATTCTCCCCATTATCAGATAAACGATGTGGATCATCCCGAAGAAGAACCCCCCGAAGAAGAACTGCCATTCGGGGCCCGTGTTGCGCAAAAGCAGGTAATAGTAAAAAACCTCGATCATCAGCAATAAGGAGTTAAGCCTGTATCCGGCGTCGACCATGCGCTTGAACTCGGCTCCCGGCACTATCTCGGCCAGTCGCGCGCGCTCATGGCCGAGGTCCCTGAGGGCACGCGGAACCAGGCCCAGCGTGAAGGCGCTGCCGGCAATCATCAGAACCGTGTATATGAACATGAATATGCGCAAATTCCTTCAGCGCCTCCCGTCGATTTTACCGGATCACTACAGCGGGCATTCAGGCATCCCTCTTTTTCCTGTGTTCGTCAGGCTCATCCAGAAAGCGCCTGTAGAGCAGGTCCGCATTTGACAAAATAAAGAATATTGATAGTAGCGGGAGCGCCGGGACGCCGATATCCAGCCGCACGCCGATCACCATTGTGCTGACGAACGATAGTGTTATCGCCAGCGCGGTTGTGGTCCGCCTTAACCGGTAAGTCAGGGCACAACCAACAAAGATGGAGAAAAAGATGATGTCGGCGGCGCCGATCCTGGACGCACCTGATTCCCCGAAAACGGGCATGCTTATCGTCAGATATTCCAGCCAGGGGCCGCCGCTTTCGACCATCTTTTTGGTCGGTCCCAGGAATACGCTATAGAAGTCGACGATGATGATCAAAAGGGAGATCAGCAGTACCTGGCCGACAGAAGTCAGAATCAGGGATATCCAGAGGCCGAGGCTGGTTGCGAAGATGACTTTTGCAAGCCCCTCCAGCGGCGTCAGGCCCACAATTATTGCACCCGCGGCAGCAAGGAGGGCGCCAAGTGTTATCAGCAAAAGGCGGTGCTTCAGGGCTATCAGAAAGGCCAGGCTTGAGGAGAAGGCGCAGGTGATGACGATGCCGAGTGAGAAGGCAAGGATGAGCCGGGCGTCCGACTCTTCACCAATCATGCCCAGGGCGGGAAGTGCGGCAAGGGATGCAGCCATTAAGGCTATAAGGCCGGCGTAGATGAGGATGGTTTTAAGTTCCAGCCGGGCGTTGATAAACGGCTTCCGTATCAATTCTCCTGCCGGACTCGATCTGCGGTCGAGCCTTGAAACACGTCTTTCCACCTTTTCAGTAAGGTGGAAGAGACTCGAACCAGTCGCCAAGGACCTTGAAGGCTTTCCAGAAACGGGTTTTCTCGCGCTGATCATTCAGCGATGAATCTATCTCGGGCGTGACCAGCACTTCTGTAGTCGGCGTGAATGGCTGGATCTCACCCGGCTTGTAGGCCAGCACCTGTGCCATGGGAAAATCCAGGGCGTTGATTGCCTCGAGCGCGGGCTCACCCATTATCACGACCAGCTTGGGCTGGACAATCATCAGCTCCCTGACAAGGTACCCCGGGCAGTTCTCTCGCGCTTCGGGTTCCTGAACACTGGCGCATTTGATGATGTTAGTGCCGTACAGGAGCAGCGAGTCGATACCCAGTTTCTGGCAGCCCTTCATAACGGCTTCACCGGAACGTCCGAAAAAAGCGACACCCTCGGAAGCCTCACTCGGCAGGGTCTTGTATTTGACGAGGAAGATGTCCGCCAGCGGATGGCCGGAGCCGATGACCGGCACCGCCCGGCCATGGGAGCATTTCTCACAATGGGTCAGTTCCCGGCATAGTTCATTGATGTCGGAAATCGCACGGGTCAGGTGTTTGTCGTAGATATCGTCTGGCCTGGACAATAGTACCTCGTGTTTTTATGGCAGGGAATTCCCTGCCGGGTTGCCCTGGAATGAGGTGTTTCGAAAACCCTTCCATCAAACGGGCGCCGAGCCGGGCCGCAAGCTATTAGTTATTAGTCGCATCGGTGATAATTCCTGCAATCGGCGGTATTGGGGGGAGGTTTGCCCTCAGGCCGGCCTTTGCAGTTCAAATCGCGCCACAACCTCGATATGGGGTGTGTGCGGGAACATGTCGACGGCGCCGATCCTCAAAAGCCGGTAGCCGCCCTCGGCCAGCTGTGCTGCGTTGCCTGCCATCGTGGATGCATTGCACGACACATATACCAGTCTGGGCGCTTCCAGCTCGAGGATTCGCTGTATCTCTTTTTTGCTGGCGCCGGCCCGGGGCGGGTCGAGTACGATCAGGTCAGGCGCCGCTTCAGGCCGCAGGTCTTTCAGGACCGATCGCACTCTTCCAGCCAAGAATGTAGCATTGCCGATGCGATTGGCGTAAGCATTGATGTCCGCCAGCCTGACGGCGTCCTCGACTATCTCCACCCCCATGACTTCGCGGCAGCTTTGGGCGAAGAACAGGGCGATGGAGCCGATGCCTGAGTACAGGTCAAGGACATGCTCGTCACCTCGCGGCTCTGCGTATGAGAGTGCTTTGCGGTAAAGGCGCTCAGCCATCAGGGTATTTGTCTGAAGGAACGATGACGGAGAAACCTGAAGTCGCAGGCCGCAAAGCTCCTCAAAGATATGGTCCCGCCCCGCGAGAACTGTATATGGAAAACCCCCCGCGACCGAGGCCCTGGTCGCGTTGACGCTCCAGACGAGAGATTTGATCTGGGGAAAATCGGCAGCCAGCCCGCTTGCGAGACGTTCCGCGTCCGGAAAATCTCCCTGTCCCGTTACGATATTGACCATGACCTCGCCGGTGTTTTTGCCCTCCCTGATGACCAGGTGGCGCCAGAAGCCTTTCCCGCTATCCTGGTCATGGACCCCGGCGCCGGAAGCGCGGGCAAATCCGCGGACATGGTTTCTTATCCCGTTTGTGATTTTGGAATGTAGCAGGCAGTCCTCCACATCCATGACCGAGCGCCACTGGCCCGGTAAATGAAAGCCAAGCACGAGGCCGGATTCGTTTTCAGCAAAGGAGAACTCGACCTTGTTGCGATAGCGCCAGAGAGGGTCGGCACCTATGGGGGCATCGATCTCAAAGCCGCTTTGTCCGCCTATATGCTCAAGACACTCGACCACCTGGCTCTGTTTGTACTGGAGCTGTTTCTCGTACGTCAGTGTCTGCCAGGAGCAACCGCCACAGACGCCGAAGTGCCTACAGGCAGGTGCTATCCGCGCGCGGGATGGGTTCAGGATTTCCAGTGTACGGGCTTCCGCCCAGGACGCCTTTGATTTCGTTATAACCGCTCTTACGACATCTCCGGGTACGGCGCCCTCAACGAAGATAACGTAGCCCTGCTGTCGGGCGACCCCCTTGCCGCCAAAGGCGAGGTTGTTTACTTCCAGCTCCAGCTCTTCATTTAGTCCCGGTTTGTTCAATATGCTCAGATCTGTAATATTTTTCAGTTTATTTGTAGCGAATGTACAAACTCAAGCATAGCAGTTGGAAAAGCACAGGAAAAAATGGGGGGCCTCACGTTTAAATGTGAATTATACCCGGGATAATGCAACGCAGCAGGCTACAGGTACCGGCTTCCTTAAATCAGCCACGCATGGCCGTTAAATCGCCGCTTTAAGCCGCCGGAAATGTCTGGAGCCTGGGATAGATATAGTACTCGTCTACCATCGACGACATGGTCATCGGGCCGAACATGGACCAGTCGATATCCTTTGCCGTTGTACGGTTTACTGTTACCTTTGCAGCAATCTCGTCGCTCTTAATCCCCTGGTCGACCCCGTACATAGTGACCGTTACCCTGGATATCTCAGGATATTCGAACAGGTAAGCCATTACATTACCGGAAGATGAGGCCATTGTTCCCTCAACGGAACCGTCGCCGCACGTTGCAGGCCGGTCGACTCCGATCTCAACAATCTTATCCATTCCTTCGCCTGAGAGGGTTGCATGTCGCACCTGCATTGTCCTGCCAAAGCCGCCGGAAACAGCTTCCTGGAGATATACCTGCGTTAGCAAAGGAGGCTCAGAGGCATCTTTTTGAGTGGAGTCATTACGAAAAGCACCAGTGCCGTAACCGCAACCGGTTATCAGGGCGCATAGCAGAACGGCCGCAAGAGTTCCAAAAATAAGGACTGTTGCGCCGCGGGATATTCGCCTGTTTTTTCTGGGTGTTACGAAGGTCATTTTTCACACACCTATATAGTTATCGTTAGTACACGTTGCTTTTAGATTACTGCAAATTTCATGCCAAAGTAGGGTTTTCTTTACAGACGTGATTGTGGCCGCGAAATTTCAGTGTTAAAACGCCAGGATCTCAAAACCAATGCAAATTTCTGTGTTAAATCATACACTCGGTTGTGGCATTTGGCGTAGATTCGTATGTGGATTGCAGATCCCACCTACCTTTCTTCTTTCATTATGGATGTTAAGCGCATTCGCCTCGCCCTGCTTCTGTGCTATTAAAAGGAGCATTCAGGTCAGGTTTTTAGTTTCTTCGGGGTTATCTTCTTGAATAATTCAAAAGTTGGCACGATTTCTGCTCTTTAGGAACGTGAAAGCGTTTATTTGTTCCTTCACTCTTCGGTCTGGGTCAAATGTTCGCTTTTTCATCATCCTCCGGCTCCGGCTAACCACCGGAGCCTTACAGACAGCCGGTTAACGCACCCCCCAGTTTCAGCGCCGGAGAATATAGACCCAGCTGAAGACTTTCTGAAATTGAGACAAAGACTGGGAATGGTGTTGCGATCGGATTGCTGCTTCCTCGAATCCAAATAATTCGCATCAAGCCTTTCCCCAAAGTCAGAGATGTCTGAAGCTACCTGGATATGCTTTTTGGGAGGTGGTAATTGAAAAATTGAATGACCGGATAGGAGCTTTTACCTATTGCGAGTTCTAGAAAACGAAGGAGTGAAAATGAAGGTAAAACAGGATAAGAAAGAGCTGGAAGAGATCACTTCAGGCTCCAAACCAGGTAGCGTTATATCGAGGCGTAAGTTCATGAGTCGGGGCGCTCTGGTTGTGGGAGCCGCCGGAGCCACCGTTGCCGCAACCGGAGGTCTGGGCTTGCTGGGTAGTTCATTTGCGAGCGCACAAACCTGCGCGACGCTTCCCGGCACCGTCAAGCATCCTCGCGGCACCTGGGGCTATCCCACCGCTGGCCTGGACGCCAACGCGGTTGCCGAGCGGGCTTATCAGGGTTTTTGGGTAAATGCCTGCTGCTGGGCTGTCGTGGATGGTGTCATCGGCACCCTCCAGGAAACATTGGGTTCTCCTTATACGAATCTTGATCTGATGGCCTTCAAGTTCGGGGCCGGCGGTATCAATGGCTGGGGTACAACGTGTGGCACGTGCTTAGGCGGCGTTCTTTGCGCCAACATCATAGCCGGCGTAACCGGTACAGCCGACAAGGGCTCCCAGATGGGTAATGATCTTATGGGTTATTACGCTCAGTCATCATTCCCTTTGTATACACCTGTCGTATCGAAATACGCGGCGGTAGGCGGCACCAAGCCCGAATATCTGCCTGGTGGGATAATTCCCACATCAATCTCAGATTCACCGCTATGCCATGTATCAACAAGCAAATGGATGGCAGCGGCCACGATAGCAAACGGCGGAGTCCCGATTCTGTCCGGTAGCAATGAGAGAAAAGAAAGATGTGCCAGGGTCGCGGGAACAATGGCCAGAAAGACTGTAGAGCTGCTCAACGCCTGGAAAGCCGGCACCTATGTAGCCGGTGGCTTCCACGCTAACGGAAGCGCCTCAGTTACGTCCGATCCCGGACGGCCCTCACAGTACAATTGTGGCGATTGCCATACTGCATAGGCAGTGAACAGGTTACCCAGAATGACTTCACAAACAATCAAGAGGAGAAGGAAATGAAGTTAAAAAGGAAACTGGGCCTTGTCGCTGCGGTAGCTGCTTTGATGACCCTGGCTTTGTCGTTGGGAGCTAGCGGTATTGTCAGCGCAAGCACACCCCCGGATCCGGTATCGTGTTATTGTACGCAGCCCCTGTTAAGCCTGACCAAAGCAAGTGTGTACTGGGGCAGCTATAGTGATTACACGAGCAGGGCTCTTTCAGTTAATTATGACATAAGCAATAACTCAGCTAACTATGCAAATGCTCACAGCCTTGAGATTGTCGGCGCCACCAGTACGAACGGTGTGACTTTGCTCGACAATGGACGCAATGTAAATATGGTCCCTGCCGGCGAATGTGAGCTTGTGACGGTGAAATACACCGTGCCACCCGGAGTCGGTTCCTATAACACGACTGTTTACGCGACAACCAGTGATCAGTGTGGTAATTCATACAGTTACCCGGGACCGATGCCAACACCATAGAGTAGTCATACGTGATCAAATGGCTATTTTGCGTATGTGAAAGGAGCACGATATGTCAGACATGCGATGCGGCAGTCGGGAGCTATATGTGAAACCAGCGGTTGCGAAACAAGACAACCTGAAGAAAATCACATTCGAGTGTCCACAATGGCAGTGCAGCGTCACGGTTCCACCACCACCTGCGCCATAGAAAACATATAAGTCAGTAAGTGATTCGAGACATGGGGCCCCATGCGGGCCCCATGTTCATGCAGTCTTCTTATCAATGTAACTGGATAAAGGAGCAAACAAAATGCCATCAATCGGCTGGCAGGAGCTAATTATCGTATTAATTATCCTTCTTGTTATTATCGGGCCCAAAAGGTTATCGGAATTGGGCCGCTCAACAGGCAAGGGAATACTGGAGTTCAAGAAGTCGAGTAAAGACAACGGGGAAATGTCAGCGTAGAGACTTTTTGACTTGACCTCTTACGTATCCTACAATGTCAAATGAATACAGATTTCGGCAATAACTGCTTATCAATTCAAGGGAGCTGAAAATAATGCCTTTTAATATGCCAGGTATGGGTGAGTGGATAATCATCCTGGTGATCCTTCTGGTCATCTTCGGACCCAAGCGTCTGCCGGAACTCGGGCGTTCGCTGGGCAAGGGTATCAAGGAGTTCAAAAAATCGACCAACGAACTCACGGAGCAGCTGACCGCTGAAGAACCGAAGAAGACTACGGCAGAAACAGCAGAGAAGGAAGAGGCTGCCAAGAAGCCGGCAGAAAACGCTGAGTCAAAGACTTCTGAAACCAAAACGACTTAAACTTACCGTAAGCCACGGTAAAATCCCCTCCGGTGTCTGAGTTAACCAAAGAATACCATATGCCGTTGCTTGAGCATCTGGAAGAGCTGCGCAAACGGATAATCAGGTCAATCATAGCGCTTGTTCTGGGTGTCGCCTTAGCTTTCGGGTTCAAGGACTACCTGTTGTATATCCTGGTAGTACCGCTCAATGGCAGAGAGCTCATTACCCTTTCTCCCACTGAATCTTTTATGACGACGCTGAAGGTCGCTGGTTATGCCGGGATGATCCTTGCGTCCCCGGTGATCATTTACCAGATATGGGCTTTCATGGCGCCCGGGCTCAAGTCGAAAGAGAAGCGGGTAATATATTTCGCATCCTTCTTTACCACGATACTTTTCCTGATCGGAATCGTCTTTGCATGGTATGTGGTGCTGCCGCGCGGGCTTGATTTTCTCCTCAATTATCAGGCAGATTACTTTAACCAGCAGCTGCAGGCCGATCAGTACTTCTCCTTTGTTACCATGTTCCTGCTTGGCTTTGGAATAATCTTCGAGACACCGGTCATGATATTGACATTGGCCAGGCTGGGAATCGTGAATACCCGCATGCTCAGGAAAAACCGCAAGTACGCAATTCTCATCGGCGCCATATTGAGCGCCGCGCTGACTCCCGGGCAGGACATTTTCTCCATGCTGATGATGGCGATACCGTTCCTGCTACTGTTCGAAATAAGCGTGCTGGCCAGCAGGTTCGTCCAGAGGACGAAGGCGAGCAAGGACGATGAGGAGATCGAGTTGGCCGACGACAGTGCCGGAGACACGGCGGGTTAGATGGAATCACAACTGGACAGGAATACAGCTGCGTTGTTCGAGCCGGCGCCGGGGATGGCGATCCCGGATGAACCGCACACCCGTCTTGTCGACCTGTCGGTCGTAGTTCCCGTTTTCAACGAAGAGGAACGCATTGTCAATACGGTAACCCTGCTGAGCGCCTATCTGGGCTCCCAGTGCAGGAGCTATGAAGTAATAATCTCGGACGACGGCAGCCACGATGACGGCCCGCGCCTTGTGCGAGAGCGCTTCGCCGGCAACGAAAACGTCAGGCTCATCGGGGACAGGGAGAACCGTGGCAAAGGAGCAGCCGTGCGGCGGGGAGTGCTGGCGGCGCGGGGAGACGTAATAATCTTCACTGACGCGGACCTTTCTTATCCCGTCGAGACAATCGGCCTTTGCGTGGACGCACTTGCGGATTACGATGTCGCCGTAGGTTCCCGCAACATGCCGGACTCGGCGATCGAGATCACGCCAACGCTGCTTCGGCGCATCGCCGGCCCTGTCTTCAAGACGATGGTCAGAAGCCTGGTGATAAAGGGGTTCACCGACACCCAGTGTGGTTTCAAGGGTTTCCGGTCCCAGGCGGCCCACGATATCTTCACCAACTGCGCCGCCAACGGTTTTGCTTTTGATGTGGAGGCGCTGGCGCTGGCAAGGATTTTCGGATACAGCATCACCGAGGTTCCGGTCCGCCTGCTTGTGGATTCATCAGACTCCCGCATCAACCTGACAAGCGATCCCTTCAGGATGATTCAGGAGCTGCTTGAGATCCGGCGCAGACTTAGAAAAGTCAGGGAAGAAAAACAGTAGCATTCCGGCAGCGTCCCGCGACAGGGAAAATCCCGGTCCACATGCTTCGCCTGCTTCAGCAATCCACAAAGGCGCCATGGGGCGCCCGGCGTCGCGGAAAGAAAGCCGGGCTACTTTACCAGTTCTCCGAACCCCTCTACCCCTGTGTCCGACCTCACCCGGTAACGCAGCAGTTCATATGGGCCACTGCTCGCCTGTATCTCACCTGTTTTGGTAGTTGTAGCCAACAGATAGCCCGCTCCCTGCGCCGCGCGCGTCACATCGGCGTCGTACTTTCCCGCAGGATAGCAAAACCAGTAGACAGGATGGCCGAGGTGTGATTCGATCGCCGCGGCCGAGTCTTTCAGTTCGCGGTTCAGATCGGCGCCCGCAAGAGTCGTCAGGTCGGCATGGGTGCAGGTGTGTGAGCCGATATCCATTCCTTTTGAGTCGAGCCCGGCGACCTGCTCCCAGGTCATGTATTCAGGCGTGCCGACCATTTCGCTGACGATATAGAAAGTGGCCGGGAAGTCGTACTTCTCGAGGATGGGAGCAGCGACCGTGTAGTTGTCCAGATAGCCGTCGTCCAGAGTGAGCATCACCGGGTTCGTCGGCAGCGGCTCTCCCGAGAAGAGCGCCCTGAAAAGCTGTTTTTCAGAAACAGGACTGTAGCCCGACTTTTTAAGAAATCCCATCATGGCCTCGAAATCGGAAGCGGAAACAGTGAGGCCGCGGCGGATCTCATCGGCATCGGCGGGCGGGTCTCCAACGTGATGGAACATGAGAACCGGCAGTTTGACCTCTCTGGCAGGGCTGGGAGCCTGCACGGGAAAGCTCAGGGGCTCGAAAGAAAGTCTGCTTTTATTATCATCGCCACCCACCGTTTCTGATGGTTCGGGTGTATGACAAAGAGCCGGTTCCTCATCGGTGGAAGCATCCGTAGCATCTGTTTCCGAGCCGCCACAGCCAGCCGCAAGAATTAGCAGGACCAAAAGCGCCAGCGCCAGCGCCAGGAAATGCAGACGTGTTCGATTAAGGGTGCGAGCCGTCATACCGTTCTCGTTCAGGGGGATTCCGTCGTCGGGGTTGTCGAAGCCGACGTCGTTGATGTCTGGGTGGTATTTGTTGGAACTGTTGTGGCAGAAGCAGGCAGCTTCGGGATTCTCAAAATGGGAATAAGCATGTCCGCGGTGGGTTTTACTCCAAAGGCGCCCTTTTCCCCCGCCAGCACATAGACCAGGGAAACCTGACCGATCCTGCTGTCGAGATTGTCCACCGACGAGACATCCACGCTCAGGAATAGCGGTATCTCCGACCTGGGCGCATCCTCAGGCTCGGAACCGACCGCGAGCAGGCCCAGCTCCTTGAGGCTTAGCAGCATGTTCTTTTCCAGATCATCATACGCCGGAGCCTGGCTATCATCGGCGCGGGTTATGAGGACGACCGCGTCGACCGGGATATCGTATCGCCCGCTGGTCGAATCCACCAGCGACCCCTGCAGGACGGGAAGCAGCTTCGAACCACCTGTCTTGCCGATATCCCTGGCCAGCTGCCTGCCGGCCACGGCGGTGAAATGGGAATCGTCCAGGGCGGCGAACTGGGGATCGGATTTCAGCTCGGCCTTGACCTTCGCGGTTGCCGCCGCTGAGTCGAAATGCGCGTTCAGGATCGTTGTGGAAACGATCTGTCCACCGGCGCCATGAACCGCGGACGTAAGCTGGCGCTGGATTTCGTCACTGGTATTCGATGAGGCCACTAAAGCTATCTTTTTCCCCTGCAGCCGCCCTCCCACCAGGAAAGGAAAAGTGTCCTCCTGGAATCGCTGGCTGTTTGCCTGGTGACGGCTAAGAATGTTGTTCTCCTCACGAAGTTCGTCCAGGCCTTTCTGGATGTCCTCCACTATCACCTCGCGCCCCACGTCGAGTACGCCGTTGCCGGATATGCTGATGCCAACAAGAACGCCGAGGCCCAGGGCCAGGAAGATGGCCATCAGGGACAACAGGTGATATCGCCAGGTCAGCATTACAGGTTGGTAAGCAGTTTGAATTTCAACGCCACGAGGTTGGCTATCGACCTCAGTTGTGGCGAGGATGAGATAACGACCGCCATGGGAATGATGGCTGCGACCAGAAGCGCGGAGACTTCAACAGCCAGGCGAACGTACGAAGGATCTGAAACTCCCTCACCCGCCTGTGATTTATCAGGGCTTCCCGTCCCTTCGAGTGACCAGGCGACGGTTTTATTCCAGACACCCGGGATGGTTTCACGCGCCTTCAGAACAAGCAAAAGCAGCATCGGCGGTCCAAAGACAACCAGGACCCGTAAAGGTTTCTGGATGGACATGTCCACCGGCGCATGCCACCAGAAACTGTCGAAGAACATGACGCTGAACGAGAAGGCAAGACAGGCTATGTACATCAGGCGCCAGGGCCTGAGCGCTACCAGGCCCAGGGCCAGCGTCAGGTACCATGGCTGAAACCAGAAGAGCGCAAGCGGAGTCAGAAAAGCCAGTCCGGCGGCAGCTGAGAGCAGCCCCGCGGTGTCCCGGACCCCGATCATCTGCCAGAGCAGATAGGCGGCCAGGAGACCGGCGATCGACAGCTGTACCACGGTGTTGGAAAGCGAGAGCTGCAGATGGTCCGCAGCCATGTCCCTGATGATCGAGGCCAGGGTGAAATTTGTTTTTTGGCCCACGGTGGTCAGGTAATTAAATGTGTCACGTCCCGCCCATAAAGGCAGATAGCTGACAACGGTAACCACGCCCGCGATCGCAAACGAGCCCGCCCCCATGGCCAGTTTTTTCCAGAGTTCCGGCTGTTTGCGCATCACGAGGGCGATATAGACCAGCAGGATAGGCAGTGTTATGAACTTTACCAGTGTGGCGAGAGTGAGGCAGAGCGCGCCCACGAGATAGCGTTTATCCAGATAACCGAGGATACCCGCGAGTACCAGCGCCAGCATAAGGATGTCGTTGTGCCCGTTGGCTACAACGAACGTCAGCACAAACGGGTTCCATCCGTAAAACAGCAGCGCTTTTTTCTCGAGCCCGGGTTTGAGTCGGGCGGCTATTCTCCATATGAGAGCGAGATTGACCAGGTTGATGCAGATAAAAAACCCTTTGAAAAGAAGGAAGTTTGCGATGATTCCATTGCCGGCAAGGCGCGAAAGCGCGGCGGTCAGGTATACATGCAGCGGTCCATAAACTGAGCCGGTGCCGACCCAGCCGCCAAGTCCGAAAAACGGGTCGTCAGGGAAGTAGGTAGCGGGAATCACCAGCGGGTTCTCCCCGTAGACCGAAAGGATGCGGCCATGGCGGATATAGTCGAAGAGGTCCGTTGATAAAAGGAACGGAGTAAAGAACATGATCACATGGAAGGCTACCGCGAACCCGAAGATGCAATACGTGACAGGGTCTTTTTTGTTTTCCGGGCGGGAGAGATGCTCATCCTCTTCATGTATATGGGCTCCGACCGCCTTCAGGGCCAGGAGGTAAAGGCCGAAGAGCATCAGGGCGTTAAGGCATATGAATATGTATAGAAGGTAATATCGCGAGAGGTCGAAGCCGCCCTGGGGCAGTGCCAGGTATGGGGGGAAGTGGGTGTCATCCGTGCCGGGAATGAAAAAAGGCATGATGGCGAAAATGAAATAGGCTACCAAGGAGAGCGACCCGACGGTCGCCAGGACCGGCAACTGGTGGGTGCTGCCCTGGCTCCAGAACTTTTTGATTTTAAGATGGGCTTTTGTCGGGTATCTCATCGCCTCGGTCCGATCTGCCAGGCGGCTTGACGGCCGGTACGGCCGGCCGGGAAGGATATTCCTGTTAGCCGCAATATCTTATAGAAAGACAACGTAATGCTCAAGGCGGCTGGCGGCAGGGTGCGTTTTGCTCTGGGCGTCCGGTCTTTTATACTGGTGCAATCCTGGAAGGACGAGCAGGGAGTTTGTCCAGGGGTACAAGGCCAAAGGAGACAGTGAAGTATGACTGAAAGCGCCGAAATGGCAGAACAGGGCTCTGGAACAGATGGAAAGATGAGGATTTACAGGGCTTCCTGGGTCATGCCTATCGCCAGGGAACCCATACACAAGGGCGCGGTAGCCGTTCTGGACGACAAGATTATGGCGGTCGGCCCGGCTGATGAGCTCATTGCGGCTCACCCCGATGCCGAGGTCATCAAGTTTCATCACGCCATTCTCCTGCCCGGTTTTGTGAATTGCCATAGCCATATGGAATACGCGGTCTTCCGCGGTCTGCTCGACAATATGAACTTTGGTCCCTGGATGCTCAGTTTTCTCGATCACAAGGGGATGCTCTCCATCGCGGACTATTCTGTAAGCGCCCGCCTGGGAGCATCGGAGTGCGTAGCGTCCGGCACCACAACCGTTGGCGACGCGATGTATTCCGGCATGAGCCTTCCCGCGATCAGGGAGGTCGGACTCAGGGCCAGGGTGTACCAGGAGGCCTTTGGGATCGACGACGCCGTCATATCAGAGACGATGTCCAGGCTGACTGACAATATCGACGAACTCGAGGATCAGGCAGACGAGCTCCGGGAGATAGGGATCTTTCCACACGCCACATACACGGTGAGCGCCAACCTGTACCAGGCTATCAGCCAGTTCGCCCGCGAGCGCGGCATGAAGGTCGCCACGCATCTCGCGGAGAGCAAGGACGAATCAGTCTATATACGTTCCGGAACCGGAGTCCTGGCTCTTGACCTGCGGGAAAAAGTCGGATGGGACAATATCAGCCGTGAGCCTTTCGGCACTACGCCGGTCAAGTATCTGCAGCAGTGGAACGTATATGGTCCGGAATTCATGGCGGTGCATTGCGTGCACGTAAGCCAGGCGGATGTCGAGATACTGGCCAAGCATGACGTTGCCATCGCCCATTGCCCCAAGAGCAACGCCAAGCTCGGATGCGGCATAGCGCCGCTTCCCGCGTTCCTCGAAGCCGGCATCAGGGTCGGTTTCGGCACAGACAGTCCCGCCAGCAGCAATATCATGGATATGTTCGGCGAGATGCGCACGGCCATCTTCCTCCACCGCGGCATGCAGGGCGACGCCGGTGTGCTCGGGGCTGAAGAGTGCGTGCAGATGGCGACCCTCGGAGGCGCAAAGGTAATGGGCATGGAAGACAGGATCGGCTCCCTGGAGCCCGGCAAGCAGGCGGATTTCATCGCAGTCGATATGGAATACAGCCACTTCGCGCCGATCCACGACGCCTATTCGGCGCTCGTCTACGGCGCCAACCA
The DNA here is from genome assembly GCA_041658605.1 of Thermoleophilia bacterium. Taxonomy (GTDB): domain Bacteria; phylum Actinomycetota; class Thermoleophilia; order BMS3ABIN01; family BMS3ABIN01; genus JBAZWE01. The sequence continues at coordinate 63,885 of JBAZZU010000009.1, forward strand.
GGAGGACGTTTTCTTCACGATGGTCGCGGGCCGGACGCTCTACGACAAGAAGGTACTGCTGACTATCGACGAAGCCGAGGTCACCACCCGGGCGTATGAAGTAAAGGAGAAACTCTGGCGCTAGGAAGCCCGGGCAAAGGCTTAATCCGCCTCCGACTTGGTCTTACACTCCCAATTAACCTATAATGCATCAAGTACATCAACGGAAGACTCGGTTGTCCCTCTTGTTCCTTTTCTGAAACCTTATGGACCAACTGCGTCTGCAACATGCAGTGCGATCCATAATGGCGCACAGAAAAGGAGTTTTTATTTTGTTTGAAAATCTAGGTTTGGAAGAGCGCCTGCTCAAGGGCGTCAAAGCTATGGGCTATACCGTGCCCACCCCCATCCAGGAGCAAGCTATCCCCAAGGTTCTCGAAGGCCGCGACATAGTTGGTTGCGCCCAGACGGGAACCGGCAAGACCGCGGCATTCATACTGCCGATCCTTCAGAAGATCAGCAAGGGCCGCGGCGTCAAGGCGCTGGTTGTCACACCGACCCGCGAGCTGGCCGGGCAGATCGAGGACGTTGCGCGTTCCTGCACCCGATTCACCGGACAGAAAGTCACCGCTGTTTATGGCGGTGTCGGCTACCAGCCGCAGGCTGAAAAGATCCGCCGGGGTATCGACCTGCTGATCGCCACACCCGGAAGGTTGCTGGATATCCAGCGCCGGGGCGATGTCGATTTAAGCGGCGTCGAGGTCCTCGTCCTGGATGAGGCGGACCGCATGCTCGACATGGGCTTCCTGCCCGACGTCAAACGCATCATCAATCTCTGTCCCGAGAAGCGCCAGAACCTGCTATTCTCCGCCACGATGTCCCACAAGGTACTGGGCGTCCTGGGCACGACACTGAACAATCCCATGCGCATCGAGGTAAGCCCGAGCGCAACGCCGATAGAGGCAATCCAGCAGACCGTGTATCCGGTCGGCAGCACGCAAAAGGGAGACCTGCTCGTGCAGCTGCTGAAGGAACGGGACTTAGACAGGGTCCTCGTCTTCACGCGCACCAAGCACCGCGCTGACCGTGTCTGCCGCACCCTTTCCCGCAAGGGCATAAGGGGAGTCGCCATTCATTCAAACCGCAGCCAGGGCCAGCGCCAGCAGGCGCTCGACGGCTTTAAAAGCGGCAAGTACCGCGTTCTCGTGGCAACTGATATCGTAGCCCGGGGCATCGACGTTGACAATATTTCACATGTTATCAACTTCGACATGCCCAACAAGGCCGAAGACTATGTCCACCGCATCGGCCGCACGGCGCGTGCCGGAAACGACGGCACCGCGCTGAGTTTCCTCTCTGCGGAGGAGGCATCTTCCCTGCGGGAGATCGAGGGACTCATCGGCACCACGCTTCCATGCGAGGACGTCGAGGGTTTTGACTACGACTACCGCGTGGTCCCCAGCCCCGACCGGGAGGCGACAAAAGTGCGCAAGTTCGCTTATAACGGCGGCGCGCTCTCCGGCAAGAAGCGGCGTCCGCGCAGACGTCCGACCCGCACCATGGCCGGCGCCCGCTAAAAGGCAGGCTGATAAGAACGTCACGAGGGGCCCTTCGGGGTCCTTCTTTTTTTCTGAAACCGGCCGGCGGAGCTGACAGGGCTGGTGTCGCCTTCAAATGGCCGGTGGCGCATTCCTACCACTGTCAGCCAACCTTCCGCTATAATGTTCCGGGTTTATCCACAAGACTGAGAGTCAGCTTATGTTGATGGACAGAAAAAGAATCAATCGCTGGACACGCTGGTTTGCCATCATTCTGGCGATCATGTTCGCGCTGGGCACCGTATTCCTCGGGGTCGGCTCCAGTACGGGCAACCTGTTCTCGGGTTGCTCCGGCAACTCGTCTTCTTCCATAAATTCCTCCAGCTCTCTTGAGGACCGTGAAGCCTACTTCAAGGAACTGATCATACAGAACCCCCAGGACAAAGACTCCATGCTGGCGCTGGCAAACCTTTACGCCGGCGATGATGTTGGACGTTATGATGACGCCATCGTTTATTACAACAATTATTTTACTGTCTCACCCCAGAGCATCGACGTGATGCTGCTGCTGGGCAAAACAGAAATGAAAAAAGGCGATAACGAGGCCGCCGTCAAGACATTGAGCCAGGCGACTCAGACAGCGCCGACAAACGCGTATGCGTTTTTCATGCTGGGCCAGGCGGCCAAATCGGCTGGCCAGAACCAGACCGCAATACTCGCCTGGAGCCGTTTCCTGGAGCTGAGCCCGAATGACAACAACGCTTCGCTCATAAAGGAAGAGATCACCAAGCTTACCGCCCTGCCGGCGGTAACGCCGCAGACCAGCACCGTCTCGGGCAGCCCCGGTACGTCGGTACCCGTTACCCCGGCGCCGTAAGCAAAAACCACATTAAACCCCACGCCATGGCGGACATCCCCGCTGCAAGCATGCCCTGATTCGGGGGTAAAGTAGGAGCGTCCGCTGCCGATTGTGATATCGTCCGGGAGGTGGATAGCGGCCGTTTGGTTTAAATCAGGGCGGGAAACGGCTATATAAAATCGACAACTCCCACCGCTATATGCTATAAACCATCCTTGCCCGGAATCGATAGAAGGACAATCTTGAAACTCATAGTCACAGAAAAAGACACAGCAGCGAAAAAAATCGCCGGAATCCTGAGCGGCGGCAAGGCGAAGGTGGGCGCGTATTACAAGATCCCCATCTACACTTTCTCCAGCGATTCGGAAGAATATACCTGCGTCGGGCTGAAAGGCCACATAATGCAGCTGGAGTATCCCGAGGAATATTCAGACTGGCGCAAGGTCGAGCCACGCATGCTCATAGACGCCGAACTGATCAAGGCGCCGTCGGCCAAAGCGGTAGTAAACGCGCTGAAAAAAGCCGCTAAGGACGCAGACCAGGTCATAATCGCGACCGATTACGATCGCGAGGGCGAGCTTATCGGCCTTGAGGCCCTGGAGCAGATCATCGAGGCCAAGGCCAGCCTTGAGAAGGGCGTGAGGCGGGCGCGTTTTTCCGCGCTGACCACCGAAGAGATCACCGATGCTTTTGCCAACCCGACCGATCTTTCCATACCTCTGGCCAAGTCCGGAGAAGCCAGGCAGGATATAGACCTTATATGGGGCGCCACGCTGACGAGGTTCATATCACTCGCCACGTCGAGGCTGGGCAACCAGTTCCTATCCGTGGGCAGGGTGCAGAGTCCGACGCTGGCCCTGATCGCCGCGCGCGAGCAGGAGCGCCGCGCCTTTATCGCCGTACCTTACTGGCAGCTCTTCGCGGACGTCGATTCGTCACAGGGGGCATTCACATGCCAGCACAAGACCGAACGTTTTCTGGACAAGACAGAGGCGGACGCCGCGTTAAAGAATTCCAGCGCCGCCGGGACCGGCATCGTCACCGGCGTCAAGTCGACCAGCAAGAAGCTGCAGCCGCCGGCGCCATTCAACACCACCGCCTACACCAAGGCCGCCACGTCGCTCGGTTATTCCGCGGCCCGCGCCATACGCCTGGCGGAGGACCTGTACCTGGGCGGCTTCATCAGTTATCCGCGTACGGATAACACAGTTTATCCGGCCTCCCTGGACTTGAGGGAGCTGCTCACCGAGCTGAAGAACAGCACCGAGCTGGGCGGGCATGCAAGCGCTTTGCTGGCCCGCGCTGAACTGACGCCCACCCGGGGCAAGAAACAGACGACTGATCATCCACCCATCTATCCGGTGGGAGTCCCCGGTCCCGGCGACAAACTCGACGACGCCCACTGGAAGATATGGTTCCTGGTGGCAAGGCGTTTTCTGGCGACGCTTGGTGACCATGCGGTCTCCGAGAGCAACCGGGTGGACCTGTCGATCGGTGCAGAGCCGTTCGTGGTCAAGGGTTCCCGCATCATCGAGGAAGGATGGCTCGCCTATTATCCGTACGGCCGCGGCAAGGACAGCGAAGTGCCGCGCCTGGACGAAGGCGAAGAGGTCAGGGTCATTAAAGTCTACGACGAGCAGAAAGAGACCCAGCCGCCGGGCCGCTACGGCCAGGGCCGGCTGATCGAGCTGATGGAGCAGAACGGTCTTGGCACCAAGGCCACGCGCCACAGCATCATCCAGAACCTGTATGACCGCGGCTACATCAAGAACACGCCGGTGGAACCGACGGAAACGGGCATGGGCATGGTAGAGGCGCTGAATACCTACGCCGACCGCATCACCAAACCGGAGATGACCGCAGAACTGGAAGAGGAAATGAACTCGATCGCCGAAGAAGCGATGACCAAGGAAGAAGTGGTCAAGCGCTCGCGCGAACTCCTGCACCTGGCCTACACCTCGCTGGAGGAGCACAAGGAGGAGCTGGCGGGCATCATCGTCAAGGGCATCCAGGAGGACAAGGTCGTCGGCAGCTGCAACAAGTGCGGCAAGCCGCTGAAGATCATCCGCTCCAAAAAGACCAAAAAGCGTTTCATCGGTTGCGACGGCTACCCCGATTGCGACAGCACCTATCCGCTGCCGCAGATGGGGAGGCTCATCCCCATGCACGTGGAGTGTCCCTCATGCAATACGCCCAAGGTCAAGATCATCACCCGGGGAAGGCGACCGTGGGAGCTTTGCATAGACCCGGATTGTCCGACCAAGGATGAGTACAAGAAGAAGGCGGCGGAGCGGAAGGCGGCGAAGGCCGCGGAAGCTGCGGTCGCAAAGCCGTCCGCGAAAGTGAAAAAAGCCGCTGCGGCGACAAAAGTGGTCAAGAGAAAGAAAAAAGCTTCTTAACCAGGCCGGCGGCAAGTTAAGCGCTGTCTTGAGCAGCACCTAAAGCAGAATCAGCTGAATCGCCCGGGGAGCGCCATGTATTTCATCACTTTTGAGGGGATAGATCAAAGCGGCAAGTCCACGCAGCTGGATTTACTGGCAGCCGCCGCCTCCAAAGCCGGCATCGAAACCCTGAGCGTACGCGAACCGGGCGGCACTCCGCTCGGCGAGCAGATCCGCGAGATCCTTCTCGGCCCCGAACACACCACCATGGACGCCTGGACTGAAGCCCTCCTCTATGCCGCCGCACGCGTGCAGCTGGTAAAGGAGGTCATCAAGCCGGCGCTCATGCAGGGCAGGATCGTTCTCTCCGACCGCTATATCGATTCATCACTCGTTTATCAGGGAATGGCGCGGGAGCTCGGCATCGACCGCATCCTCGACCTGAATCTGGGCGCCACCGGCGGGCTGATGCCGGACCTGACATTTGTCTTCCATCTCGACGTGGCCGCTTCACGCGAGCGCCTCGCTGGACGCGGGACCGCTGAAGACCGCATCGAGGGCGAGCCGCTCGACTTCCATCAAAAAGTCGAGGATGGATACAGAAAGCTGGAAGAGATGTATCCGGGGCGCATCGTGGGGATTGACGGCGGCAGGAGCGTGGAAGAGGTTCAGGGTGATGTGGTGGCCTCGTGCAAAGAGCGGCTGGGGCTCGAGCTGTAAGCAGACATTCTATTTTCAGAATCAACCACAAAAAGCCAGGAGGTTGTGAATGAAAGATGGAATATCACTGGAATTAACTAATGATGAGGCCTTGGTTTTTTTCGATTGGGTAAAAAGGAATAACGTGGAAGAGTTTTACCAATTTGAAGATCAAGCAGAAAAAAGGGTACTTTGGGATATTGAAGCACAGTTAGAAAGAACTTTAGTAGTTCCTTTTGAAGCCGACTATAAAAATCTTCTCATTCAAGCGAGAAATCATATAAGGGACCAAGAGTAACTTTGGAGTTCGGCAGGCCATAAAGTTTACTAGTCAACCAACTAGCTGACATTAAAGTCAGCAACGGTGCCTTTCCAGAAATCGGGCCCGATTCCCATCCACCCCTCCCATATGGGAGAATCAGTCTATGTCCACACTACCACAAGTCCTCGACGGCCTTATCGGCCAGGAGCATGCTTCGAAGTTTCTCGCTGCGGCGATAAACCAGGGCCAGCCCAGCCATGCCTACCTGTTTCAGGGGCCCGTGGGTGTAGGCAAACATGCCGCCGCGCTGAAGTTCGCAGCCGCGCTCTGCTGCGAGGAAGGTGGCTGCGGCGTTTGTCCGTCCTGTGAGAAAGCCGCCCGCGGCGTCCACCCCGACATCGATGTCATCGAGTCCGTCGGTGCTTTCATCACCGTCGACCAGGTGCGCGAGATCAACCGCAACCTCAATCTGAGGCCCCACGAGAGCCGGGCGCGCGTATTCATAATCAATGGCGCCGGCAAGTTCAACGCCGAGAGCGCCAACGCTTTTCTCAAGTCGCTCGAAGAACCGCCGGCGTTTGTTTTCTTTCTGCTGCTGGCCAGCCGCGAGGACCACGTCCTGCCGACGCTCGTATCGCGTTGCCAGACCGTGAGATTCGGAGCTGTGCCCGCGGATGACATCGAAACTTTTCTGCTAAAGGAATACGGTATTTCGAATACGATCGCCCAGTCGTTCGCCCGGGTCAGCCGGGGCAACCTCCGCCTGGCCAGGGCTCTCTGTGAGGATAATGAGCTCGTCGCGCGCCGCGGCCGCTACCTGCAGATCGGCGGCAACCTTACCCGGGGAGCCTGGGAGGGCGGCGCCGCCCAGATGGCCGCCGAGATAATGTCGGCCACCCAGGAGGCAGGCGAGGCGGTGGAGGAGGAGATCGTTCCCGAGGGGTTCGTCGTCGCCACCAAAAAGCGCCAGGAGCAGGACGCGCACCGGCGATCCAGCGCCGCGCAGAGGCGTGAGCTGATACTCGCCCTGGACTTCCTCGAATCCTGGTTCCGGGACATGATGGTGATGGCCTCCGGCGCGGGGGACGCCGTCATGAACAGGGACTACGAGCTGGAGCTTGAGGACCAGGCGCTCGCCTCAAGGGCGGGCAGTTACCGCCGGGCGGTGGAGGTTATCGAGGCCACCCGTTCCAAACTAGGCTATAATATCGACTTGGAGCTTGCATTGCAGGCCATGTTTTATCAATTGCAGGAGGTTTTATAAGTGCCGGAACTTGTAGAAGTTGTGTTCCGGAGTGGAT
>JBAZZU010000010.1:0-70885 GCA_041658605.1 Thermoleophilia bacterium
GGAAGTGTCTGCAAAACCGCGTGAGCTGCTATAACCTTGTCTGTCCATTTCCACGAATGACGTACTTGGAACCCGTCATCTCCTCGATTCCCATCGGGCCACGCGGATAAACCCGGTCGGTGTTGATGCCGCTTGCCGGGCCGATGCCAAAGGGCAGGCCGTCGGTGAGGCGGGTGGAGGCGTTCCAGTAGGTAGCGGCGCTGTCTATCAGCACCAGAAAGCGTTCAGCCTGGGCCCGGTCCTCGGTGACGATGGCGTCGGCCAGGCCCGAGTGATGGCGGCGTATGTGGGCGATCGCCTCATCGAAACCCGGAACCACTTTGAGTGAGAGGATGAAGTCCAGGTATTCGGTGTCCCAGTCTTTCTCTGTGGCTTTGTTCCACTCAGGAACAATAGCACGGGCCGCAGCGTCGGCGCGCACCTCGACGCCCGACTCCTTCAGCCTGGACGCCAGCGCGGGCAGAACTTTCAGGGCCGCGCTTTCGTCAACGAGCACCGTCTCCACTGAATTGCATGTGCTGGGGCGGTTCGCCTTGGCGTTGTTTATTATTTCTATGGCCATGTCGGGGTCCGCGGAACTTTCAATATATACATGGCACAGGCCCCGGTAATGCTTCATCACCGGTATTTTCGATTTTTCCATCACGGCGTTGATAAGCCTGTGGCTGCCGCGGGCGATGATGAGGTCGATCTGGCCGGTAAGGCCCAGGAGTTCGTCGACTGCCGTTCTGTCGGTTGTCTCCACGAACTGGATGGCCCCGCCCGGCATACCCGCTCCCCTGCCGGCTTCTGCCATAAGCCGTGCCAGCACACTGTTGGAGTGGATGGCCTCGGAGCCACCACGGAGGATTATCGCATTTCCGGCCTTGATGCAGAGGGCGGCAGTGTCGGTAGTGACGTTCGGCCTTGCTTCGTAAACGATGCCGATGACGCCGATCGGTGTGCGTACGCGCGACATCTCCATGCCGTTTGACGCGGTCCATGCCTTGATGACCGTTCCAACCGGATCGTCGAGCGCCGCCACGTCCCGCAGGTTGCTTGCCATGAGCGATACGCGGGCCTTGTCCAGCATCAGGCGATCGATCATTGCGGCGGTCAGCCCTTTGGCCTTGCCGGCCTCGAGGTCCTTCGCGTTGGCTGCTTCGATATCACCAGGGTTGCTTTCCAGGGCGTCAGCCATGGCGAGCAGGGCGGTGTTTTTCACCTCGGTCGGCAGGACCGAGAGTTCGTATGACGCCGCCCGCGCGGCTTCTGCTTTTTCGGTTACCGTAGGCATCTTGATTCCTGGAAGCACTCCTTATAGTTTATTATGCTCAGAACCTGCATATTATATACGAAATGTTCGTAGGGTCGGCCGCTGCGTCTGATTTCAGGTTCGCGGCCGTCACCGGCAGGAAAAAACCCTAATTTCCAAGGTGAAAGGAGCACGACCATGGCTGATGCTGAAGATGTCATGATTCCGCTGGACGTCCCTACCGCAAAGAGGGGCGTATACACAGACAATTTCAACCTGATGACGAAGTCGACGGGCAGGCTGATGCTTTTCGCGGGCGACCAGAAGGTCGAGCACATGAACAAGGACTTCGTCGGCAAGTACGAGCTTGGCGAGATCCCGGCCGACGACGCCGACCCCGAACACATGTTCAGGATCGCCAGCAAGGGCACTATCGGCGTATTCGCTACGCAGATCGGCATGATCGCCAGGTACGGTGCCGACTATGCGGATGTCCCCTATCTGGTAAAGCTCAACTCAAAGACCAACCTGGTCAAGACCGCGACGATGGATCCGATCAGCAACCTGTGGCTGGATGTCGACCGCGTCGCCGAGTTCGCGCAGGAGTCCGGCTTAAAGATTCCCGCTGTCGGCTACACGATCTATCTGGGCAGCACTTACGAGCCACAGATGCTGACCCAGGCCGCGAAGCTGGTAAACGACGCGCACCGCCACGGCATGCTGACCGTTCTCTGGATATACCCGCGCGGCAAGGACGTCGCCGATGAAATGGATCCGCACCTGATCGCCGGCGCCTGTGGCGTCGCGCTCACGCTGGGCTCCGACTTCGTCAAGGTCAACTACCCGAAGGCCGAAGGCCAGGAGTCGCACGAGATCTTCAAGGAAGCCGTCGCGGCGGCCGGCAGGACCCACGTGGTCGCGGCCGGCGGCTCGTCTACCGACGCCAATGTCTTCCTGCAGCGCCTCCACGACCAGATACACGTGAGCGGAGCGATCGGTAACGCGACCGGCAGGAACATCCACCAGAAACCGCTTGACGAGGCTGTTCGCATGTGTGACGCCATCTCTGCTATCACGCTGGCCGACATGTCTGTGGAAGAGGCCGAGAACATCTACAACGGGAACAAGTGCCTGGTGCAGGATGCGTCTGCGTGGAGCATCGCGTAGCGAAACAGGGGCGTTTCCCATTATACTGGCGTGGTGATCATTGATTTCCACACCCATATATTTCCACCCGACGTAGTCTCGAATCGCGGGGCGTACCTGGCTCAGGAGGAGTGGTTCGCCCATCTCTACAGTTCAGAGAACGCGCGCCTGGCGACCGCGGGCAATCTTGTCGAAGAGATGGACCGCTGCGGGATCGACAGGGCTGTCGTCTGCGGTTTTGCCTGGAACAGCTTCGGTCTGTATGTGGAGACTAATTCCTATATCGCTGACGCCGTGTCCCGTTTTCCGGAACGCCTGGTTGGTTTCGCAAACATACCGCCACTGCACCCGAAGGCCACCGCGGAGCTCGAACGCTGCCTTGACCTGGGGCTCAAGGGCATTGGCGAACTCAAACCTGACGGCCAGGGCTTTGACCTTGCGGATGAAAGCGGCATGCAACCCCTGACGGCGTTTGCTGCTGAAAACGGGGTGCCGCTGCTCGTACACCTGAGCGAACCGGTGGGGCATACGTACCCCGGCAAGGGTCGCACCAGCCCTCGCAAGGGATACGAGTTTGCCTTGCAGCACCCCGGCCTGAAGCTGGTCTATGCGCACTGGGGCGGAGGCCTTCCTTTCTATGAGCTGATGCCCGACGTCAGGAAGGCGCTAACCAACGTTTATTACGACTGCTCCGCCAGCCCGTTTCTTTACGAGTCCCGGATATACAGGACAGCGATCGATTCTGTCGGCTACCGGAAAATCTTCTTTGGCAGCGACTTCCCCCTCATCTCTCCGGAGCGTTATGTGAAGGAGTTCGATGAGGCCGGCTTAAGCGTGGACGAACGCGAAGCCATTATGGGAGGCAACGCCTGCTCGTTTCTGGATAAGGTGTGCTCATGAACCTGCGTGAGACCCTGGAGCTGCTGGCCGGTGGCAAGCTCAGCGTAGACGAGGCACAGTCAAAACTGTCCCTGGCGGGAATCGCCGCCGTGTCCGACTTCGCCCGCCTCGACCTCGACCGTCATGCGAGAAAAGGCGTGCCGGAAGTAATCTATGCTCCCGGGAAAACCGACAATCAACTTCTGGAGATCTGCTCCGAGATGCTGAAGCAGTCGGGGCGCGCCATTGCAAGCGGCGTCAACACCGGGCAGAGGCAGCTCATAAACCAGGAATTTGCCGGGCTTGTGCGGGAAGCAGACGAGGAATCACGGATGGTCGTGATTCACCGAAACGGCTACAATCTGCAGCAAACCGGGGGCAAGGTCGGCATCCTTTCCGCCGGCACCGCCGACATCCCTGTATCCGGGCAGGCGCGGGTGGTCGCGGAGGAAATGGGCTGCGAGGTAATCAGTTCATACGACGTCGGCGTGGCCGGAGTCCACCGATTGGTGGATCCACTACGCCGGATGATAGAGGCTCGGGTTTCCGTGATCATTGTTGCCGCCGGCATGGAAGGCGCACTGCCTTCGGTGGTAGCAGGGCTGGTGCCGGTGCCGGTGATCGGCCTGCCGACCTCGACCGGCTACGGACTTGGCGGCGGCGGCATAACCGCCCTTCTCAGCATGTTGCAGAGCTGCTGTCCCGGCCTTGTCGCCGTCAATATCGATAACGGTGTTGGCGCTGGAGCGACGGCCGCGCTTATCGCCAACCAGGTCGCGGCCAGCGAGTCTCGCGGCAGATAAAAACAGCATGAGTTCCAGAATCCCCGTTTATCACCGATATAAAGAGCAGTTCGACAAACCCGGAGGGTCCTCAGTGCTTACGCATTCGCTGGCAAAATCCATAAGAATGAATCACGAAGAAGTTTTACGGCGCTGGCTGGAAAACCTGCACGGCCATATTGCTGATGATTTTGAGCAGATGCTTCTAACCCCCATGGGAAATGGTGTAGCCACCAAGCTGCTGGGTTACGCGGTGGATTATCTCGAGGCAGAAGATTACCAGCGGAACGAGGTCCTGCACAGTGTCTGGAGCGCGGCCCGCGAGGCGTCTTTTCGCCGCGCCGCCGTGGGTTATGGCCTGCAGGATATCGTTACAACGGCCCTTGCCTTCCGCAACGCGCTTCAGGAGACGTTGCTCAACAATGTGACCCCCTCGGACTCCACGGAGGAACGCAAGCTGCTGGAGGGAATTATGGCAATCAACCGGATCGGTGATTCGATGGTATCGGGTGAAATAGCGGGCTACTTCAGTTATCAGGGTTTTCATGAAGACCAGGCAGGGGAACGCGAATCAGCCTGAGGCCGCGTGTGGCCTGTTTTTAACCGCGCGCTAGAAAAGTGTTAGTCCGTTTTCCCTCCAGACTCCCATCTGCCTGAATTTTTCCGACCGTTCCTTTTTCCTGACCTGCGGGCTGATTTCGTCGAGCTCGCGCAGATTATCCTCCAGGGCCTCCTTGAGAATACGTGCCGCGGCGGAATGGTCGCGGTGTGCGCCTCCTCTCGGCTCCGGCAATACTTCGTCGATAACGCCAAGCTCGAAGAGTTCCGAGGAAGTCATCCGCAACGTCTGCGCCGCAAGATGAGCCTCCGAGGAATCCTTCCAGAGAAGAGCTGCGCATGATTCGGGTGAGATAACTGAATAGATCGAGTTCTCCATCATCAGCACGCGGTCGGCGAGCGCGAGGGCGAGCGCCCCGCCGCTTCCTCCCTCACCGATAATTACAGCCACAGTGGGCACGCTTAGCCTGGCCATGCACAGGAGGGACCCCGAAATTGCTCCAGCCTGGCCGCGGTCTTCCGCATCAGCGCCGGGGAAAGCTCCCGGTGTGTCGATCAGCGTCAGTACGGGGATGCCGAACTTGTCGGCCATGCGCATCAGGCGCTGGGCCTTCCGGTATCCCTCCGGGCGAGCCATGCCGAAGCTGCGCCTGGTACGGGCAGGCAGGTCCCGGCCTTTCTGGTGGCCGATCACCATGAGTGTACGCCCATGGTAGGCGGCGAGGCCCGAGACGATCGCGGGATCGTCGCCAAAGCAGCGGTCGCCGCGCAGCTCGGTGAAGCCTGCGAACATGTGTTCGATATAGTCAAGGGTATAGGGACGCTTCGGATGACGGGCCAGCTCGACCTTTTCCCAGACTGCCTTGTCCAGATGACGCCCGTGGCTCAATTCCCTGAGCCGCTGGCTGATCTTTGCTACCTCATCTTTTAAATGAACGCCAGGAAGCGTTGGCAAACGCTTTAATTCGGCCAAGCGCTTGCGCAAACGTCCCTCCTCCTCGTGCAGGGCGCGCTTCTTCCTCCCAAAGGGGTTGGAGGGCACAGGCAACACCTCCTTCCAGCATGCCGAGTATCTGAACCAGCCGGCTTTTAAGTTCCGGCCTGGCTATTATCATGTCTATCTGGCCATGGGCGAGATTGGACTCGGCCAGGCCAAAATCTGCGGCCAGTTTTTCCTTGAGAGTCTGTTCGATAATCCTTGGTCCCGAAAAACAAAGCAGCGCTCCGGGCTCGGAAATGATAACGTCGGCAAGTGTCGCAAAGCTGGCCATGACACCGCCGGTGGTGGGATTGGTGAGAACGGTCACAAACGGCACCGGCGCCTCGCCGAGCATATCGACGGCGCAGGTGGTCTTCGCCATCTGCATCAGGGAAAGTATGCCTTCCTGCATACGGGCGCCGCCCGATGCGCAGACAACGACGAGAGGATAGCGGGTTTCGATGGCGGTCTCGGCCGCCCGCCAGAACATCTCTCCCACAACGCTGCCCATGCTGCCCCCCAGAAAGGAGAAGTCCATAACTGCAAGGACAACATCCATCTTGTGGATCCTGGCCGTCCCGATCCTGATGGCCTCTGAAAAGCCGGTCGCGAACTCGGCTTCCTCTATTCGTTCGGGGTAAGGGCGCAGGTCGAAAAAATCCAGCGGGTCGGCTGAGCGCAGGTTCCCCGCCATCTCATTCCAGGTGCCGGCGTCAACCAGCTGGGCGATGCGCTCTGATGCGTTCAGGCGAAAGTGGTGGCCACAGTGATAGCAGACCTTGAGGTTGGCTTCCAGCTCGCCGACGTCGAGAAGCTGCTTGCATGAAGGGCAGCTCTCGGCTCCAGGCAGATCGGTGCTGCCGTTTCGGCGGCTGATATCCACAGACACTTGCTGAGCCACTTCAGCCTCCTAGACGGCCTGGAATACCAGGGTGACGTTGTGGCCGCCAAAACCAAAGGAGTTGGATACGGCCACCCGAACCTCCTGCATTCGCGCCTTGTTGGGCACGTAGTCCAGATCACACGCCGGGTCAGCGTTTTCAAGGTTTATGGTCGGTGGAATGCCGCCCCGGTCGATAGCCAGTACGCAGGCAGCTGACTCGAGCGCACCCGATGCACCCAGACAGTGTCCTATCATCGACTTGGTTGAGCTTATGGCCACACTGCCGGCTCGTTCACCCAGCGCTATCTTGATAACCCTGGTCTCGATTTCGTCGCCGAGGGGAGTCGAGGTTCCATGTGCGTTTATGTAGTCGACAACCGCGGGGCTGATGCCCGCTTCGGCAAACGCCGCCGACATGGCGCGCGCCTGATTGTGGCCGGATGGTTCCGGAGCGCTGATATGATAGGCGTCTGAACTCATGCCATAACCGCTGATCTCTGCATAAATCTTTGCGCCCCGGGCATGCGCGCGCTCAAACTCCTCGAGGATCAGGATGGCGGAGCCTTCGCCCATGACAAAACCGTCGCGGTCGCGGTCGAAGGGACGGCTGGCGCGCTCCGGTTCCTCGTTCCTTTCCGAAAGCGCGCGCATGGCGGCAAACGATGAGATCCCGACCGGGGTTATCGTTGCCTCGCATCCTCCCGCCAGCATGACATCCGCCGCGCCCCGCTTGATAAGCTCAAAAGCGTCTCCGACGGCATTGCTCGCCGACGAGCAGGCCGTGCAGACGGTGCTGAGCGGACCCCTTGTGCCCAGCACTATGGAAACCTGGGCCGATGCCATGTTGACAATCTGCATTGGTATGAAGAGGGGGCTGATGCGGTCCGGCCCCTTTTTCAGCAGAACCTCGGTCTCCCGTTCAAAAGTCTTCAGTCCGCCGATGCCGCTCGATACCATTACTCCTATGTTCTCCGGGTCGGCGGCTATGTCCAGTGCGCCGTCCTCGACGGCAAGCTTGGCCGCCGCCACCGAGAACTGGGCGAAACGGTCCATGCGGCGGGCGCTCTTTTTATCGACATATTCCGTCGGGTCGAAGTCCTTGACCTCGGCGGCAAACCTGACCCGGTAGCCGGTCGTATCAAACTGGGTTATCGGGCCCATGCCGGACACTCCGGCCATCAGGGCCTGCCAGTAATCCTCAACGCCGGTTCCCACCGGTGAGATTACCCCGATTCCCGTGACAACAACGCGGCGGCTCATATGCCCACGCCCCCGTCGACGGGAATCACGGCGCCGGTAATATAGCCGGCCGCAGGCGAAGCAAGGAAAGCGATGACGCTGGCGATCTCTTCTGGTGTCGCCAGTCTTCCCAGTGGTGTGTTTTCGAGTATTCTGTCCTTCATTTCATCAGGCAACCCGGAGGTCATGTCGGTTACCACATACCCGGGAGCGACGGCGTTTACCCGTACGCCCCGCGGTCCCAGTTCACGGGCCAGCGACTTGGTGAAGCCTATCAGCCCGGCCTTGGCGGCGGCGTAATTGGCCTGGCCGGCATTGCCACGCCGGCCGATGACGCTCGAAACATTGATTATGGACCCGCCGCGAGCCTTCATCATGCCGCGGGCGACCGCCTTGCTGCAAAGGAACGCTCCCCTGAGGCTAGTGGCGATCACGTCGTCAAAATCTTCCTCGCTCATGCGCATGGTCAGGGTATCCCGGGTTATTCCGGCGTTGTTTACTAGGATGGAGATCCGCCCAAGGGCTTCTTCGGCCTGTTCTATCATGGCATTGGCCTGAGCCGCGTCAGCTACGTCGCCCTGTACCGTGATCAGCTTTACGCCGGTGCTGCCAAGGCTGTCGGCCAAAGCCGCTGCGGCCTTGCGGCTGTGCTGATAATTGATGGCCACGGACGCACCCGCATTGGCGAGCGCGATCACGGTAGCGCGCCCGATACCTCGCGCTCCGCCTGTCACCAGGGCTACCTGCCCGGCCAGACTATAACCTGTGTTGTCTACTGTCATATGCTCCTGCCCGCGTCCCGGAAAATGCCGCCTTTCCGTCTTTTCGGAATAACCTGTTTTCAAATGCGGGTCGTGTCCCGTTAATAAATTTCTTGCGGCACTGTGCCGGCCTATACCAGGGCCAGCGTCTTCTCCATGCTCTCCGGATCGGTGGTGTGCGATGTTCTTGCGTCCCGGTTGATCCTGCGTATCAGGCCACTCAGGACTTTTCCATTGCCGACCTCGATGAAGCTTTCAACGCCATCGCCGATGAGGCGCTCGACAGCCTGCCGCCAGCGAACGGGGGAAACGATCTGCCTTACCAGCAGATCCTTCAAACCCCCGGCTGTCTCATACTCACAGCTTATCGATGAGAGGAGTGGCGGTACAGGGTCCTTTATTTCCACATCCGCCAGCTTTTCCTTCATCATGCCTGCCGCGTCCCGCATCAGGGGGCTGTGGAACGAACCGCTGACCGCCAGCCTGACGGCTTTTCTGGCCCCTGCCGTCATTGCCGCGTCAATGGCCCTTAAAACCGATCCAGTCTCACCGCTGATCACCAGCTGCCCGGGACAGTTGTAATTGACGGGCCAGACTTCGCCCGACCGCGAACATAAATCTTCAACCTGTCCGTCTTCCAGACCGATGATTGCCGCCATTGCGCCCGGCCTCTCGGCTGCCGCCGCGGCCATTGCCTTTCCACGGCTTGCTACCAGCCTGAGCCCGTCTTCAAAATTTATTGCTCCCGCAGCCGCGAGTGCGCTGTATTCTCCAAGGCTGTGGCCGCATACGACACTTCCGGCAACACCCTTCTCTGTCAATACCGCCATGGCGGCCACGCTGTTTACATAAAGGGCCACCTGGGCGAACTCGGTGCTTGCCAGCTTGTCCTCCGGGCCCTCGAAACTGAGGCCCGCGACGTCCCATCCGAGTATTTCGTTGGCGCTGCCATAAATCGCGGCGGCCGAATCGAAAGAGGCGACCAGCTCTCGTCCCATACCGACCGACTGGGAGCCCTGTCCCGGAAAAACCAGGGCCAGCTTGCCCTTCATGATTCAAATCCCATCAAATACCCCCGTCTCAGCGCCTCAGGACTATGCGCCCGTTGAGACTTTCCACAACCGCCTCGGCCTCGGCCACCAGTTCGGCGATGATCTCCGCCGCCGGCTGGATCCTGTCGACAAGGGCGACTGCCTGGCCCGCCATCATGGAACCATCGCGGGTATTGCCCTCGCGCATGGCTTCGCGCAGCTTGCCCAGACCCAGCCTCTCGATATCTTCGGCCGAGCGTTCGCCTAAAAGGTATTCCTTCTCGAGATCTACATACAGCCCCGCGAGCTTGTTCTTGAGGGCCCTGACCGGATAACCGATGGCGCGCGCGGTCACGACGGTGGCGCGGTCGCCAGCTTTCAGAAATTTTTCCTTCACGGACTGGTGCGCGGTGCATTCAGTGGCACATACAAAGCGGGTTCCCATCTGCACACCCTCGGCGCCGAGAGCGAAGGCGGCTACCAGGCTCGCGCCGTCAACGATTCCACCGGCCGCTACTACTGGAATCTCAACCGAGCGCGCGATTAGGGGCGTTAAGACCATGGTGGTGGTCTCGCCTATATGGCCTCCGGCTTCGCAGCCTTCAGCGACAATCGCGTCGGCTCCGTTTTGTTCGGCGCGGCGCGCTACCGCAACCGCGGCAACAACAGGGAGTACCCTGATGCCCTTCGCCTTTAGTTCGGGAATGCAGGCAGTGCTCTGGACCGCTCCCAGCGTTACCGCCGCCGGCCGCTCGTCCAGCAACACTTCGATCTGCTTCCCGAGGTCGGGGTTGATCATGATCAGGTTGACTCCGAACGGCTTGTCCGTGAGCTCACGAGTCTTTCTGATCTCTTCGCGCAATATCTCCGCTGGCATGGCTCCAGCCCCGATGACCCCGAGGCCTCCGCCGTTGGATACGGCCGCAGCGAGGCTGGCGTCGCTCGTCCAGCTCATGCCGCCCTGAATGACCGGATGCTCGATTTCCAGAATGTCGCATATGCGATTGGTCATTTTGTGCTCCAGACTTTCTGTCAGACCCTTTTTATGTCTCCGGCGCGCGCCAGGCATGAGCCCCATGACAGGCCGGCTCCGAAGCCGACCATAAGCAGGAGGTCTCCCTTGTTGATCCGTCCCGCCGCCGCCGCTTCATCGAGGCACAGCGGGATGGAGGCACAGGATGTGTTGCCATAGCGTTCGAGATTTGAAAAAACCCGCTCCGGCGAAACCCCGA
This sequence comes from Thermoleophilia bacterium, assembly GCA_041658605.1. Lineage (GTDB taxonomy): Bacteria > Actinomycetota > Thermoleophilia > BMS3ABIN01 > BMS3ABIN01 > JBAZWE01. The sequence continues at coordinate 10,725 of JBAZZU010000010.1, forward strand.
GCTTGCGGGCGGCCGCATCGATAATGCGGATGTTCGCCTGATGGGGAATAAACAAATCAACATCCTCCACGTCCAGACCGTGTCTTTCAAGCACCCGCTCGGCCGATTTTACAATGATCCTGGTCGCAAACTTATAGACCTCCCGGCCGTTCATCTTGATCGAATGCTGGCGCGCCGCGACCGTCTTTTCGCTGGCGGGCATCCGCGAACCGCCGGCTGGCAGGTATAACTCGCCAACACCCTCCGGATCATTGCCGAGGTCGAAGCCGATAATTGCCGGCTCTCCCTCGACCGCGGGTTCCAGTATAACTGCGCCGGCGCCGTCTCCGAAGAGAACGGCGGTTCCCCGGTCGGTCCAGTCTATCATCCGGGACACGATCTCCGCACCTACAACGAGCACTTTGTCGGCCTGCCCTGAGGCGATAAAAGCGCTACCTGCCGCCAGGGCATATATGAAGCCAGTGCACGCGGCGGAGAGATCGAACGCCGGTGTGCCGTTTGCGCCGATCAGACCGGACAGATAGGAGGCGGTGGGTGGGAAAAGCGTATCCGGAGAAAGGCTGGCGACTATGATCAGGTCGAGCTCGTCGGGCCTTATGCCGGCCGCTGAGAGTGCCCGCTTTGCGGCGACCGCCCCCAGATCAGATGCGGCCTGGCCTTCCGCGGCAATACGGCGCTCGCGGATACCTGTGCGGCTTGTTATCCACTCGTCAGAGGTATCCAGGGTCAGCGAAAGCTCGTCGTTGGTCACGATCCTCTGGGGCACCTCGGTACCCACTGATGTGATTTTTACCTGCCGGGTGTTCACGATACGCGGCAAATCTGCGATGGCTGCTGCCTGTAAACAGTTTCAAACAATGAGATCACCGTTCTCACTCCACGATCATGAATGTAAGCGTGGCCTTGCAGGCCAGCTCGCCGTCAACGGTGGCGCTGGCTTCGCCCTTGCCGATTGTGCCACGCATGCGGGTCATCTCGACCTCGAGCCTGAGGGTGTCTCCCGGAACTACCATCCTCTTGAAGCGGACGCCGTCAATACCGGCGAAGAGCACCAGCTTGCCGCTGTTTTCAGGAACCGAGAGCACCGCGACCGCTCCCGCCTGGGCAAGTGCTTCGATCATCAGGACGCCGGGCATCACCGGCCTGCCGGGAAAATGGCCCTCGAAGTGCGGCTCCTCGGCCCGGACCTCCTTGATGGCGACCGCCCGCTCGCCTGGAATCAGCTCGATTATCTCATCGAGAAAGAGGAAGGGATCCCGATGCGGGATGATCTTCTTGATCTGCTCACGATTAAGTTGCGTCATGTCTATGGATTCCCTGCAATTAAAGTTATTTACGAAAAAACGCCCACCTTGAGGCGCTCAAAGATTATCACATCCCCAGGCTTACTTCCTATGCCGGAATCGTCTGTGGCGCCGATCGGCGCTGTCTGGAAACAGCTGGGCGAGGGGGTCTGAATGGGTTCGCGGGGAAATTGTGATTCAGCGCATGAATCTACGGACCAGCAGTTTGCCTGCGATTACGCCCGCTATGAAGAATGCGGCCAGCAGGATAATTGTGATCATTCCGCGTCGATCTCTTCCTCCGTGCCGCCCGGCTGGCTGGCCACAACACGGGCCACGGCGCTGACGCGGTCGCCCTTGCGCAGGTTCATGACCTTCACGCCCTGCGTTGAGCGTCCCATGCAGGATATGCCGCTCACCGGTATGCGGATGATGGTGCCGTCAGCGGATATGAGGACCAGCTCGTGGTTGTCACGCACGACCTTGGCCGCAATGAGCGTGCCCTTGGCCTCGGTGTGCTTGATCGTCCTGACACCCTTGCCGCCGCGGTTGTGGCGGGGATATTCACTTATGTGCGTACGCTTGCCATAACCGCCGTCGGTTACGACGAACAGGTCGGCGTCGTCACGGGCCACGTTCATGGATAGCACCTTGTCGGCCTTTGAAAGGGTCATGCCCTTGACACCGCTTGTGGCGCGGCCCATCGGCCTCGTCTGGGATTCGTTGAAACGGATCGCCTGGCCGCCTTCACTGACGAGCAGGATGTCGTCATCGCCATTGGAGTGACGCACGGCGATGAGCTCGTCGTCGTCGCGGATGTTGATGGCTATTATGCCATCGGCCTTGAGAACGGTGTTATAGGCTTCGAATTCCGTCTTCTTGACCAGGCCCTTGCGGGTCGCCATAACCAGGTATTTGGCGTCCTTGTAGTCCTTGGTTGCCACGACCGCCTTGATGCGCTCGCCGCTTCTTAGTGGCAGAAGGTTGACCACAGCACGCCCCTTCGAGGTTCTGCTCCCAAGCGGTATCTCGTGCACTTTCAGGCGGTATACCTTGCCCACACTGGTGAAAAACAGCAGGTAGTGGTGCGTGGTGGTGATAAAAAGGTGTTCGAGGAAATCCTCTTCCTTGACATCCATGCCGATGACGCCGACGCCGCCGCGACGCTGCTTGCGGTAGGTGTTGAGCGGCAGACTCTTGATATAGCCGCTGTTGGTGATCGAGATGACCATGTCTTCCTCGGCGATCAGGTCCTCGATGTCGAACTCATCCTCTCCTGGAGCTATCTGCGTACGGCGCTCGTCGTTGAACATCCTCTTGACCTCGAGCAGCTCCTCCTTGATGAGCCGGTAGACCTCTGCCTCTTCCGCGAGGATGCCCTTGAGCCAGGCGATGCGTTCCGTCAGGTCCTTGTGTTCGTCCTTGATCTTGTTGCGCTCCAGGCCGGTGAGCTTCTGCAGCCTCAGGTCCAGGATCGCCTGCGCCTGGATCAGGGAGAGTTCGAATTTCCTGATGAGGCCGTTGCGGGCTTCCTCCCCGTCCTTCGATGCGCGTATAAGCTTGACTACCGCGTCCAGATTCTCGAGCGCCGTAAGCAGGCCCTCCAGAACGTGCGCCCGCTTCTGGGCCTTTTCCAGCTCGAAGCGCGTGCGGCGGATTATTACCTCGCGCTGATGCGCGATGTAGCAGCGCATCATCTCCTTCAGCGACATGGTGCGCGGCACACCGTCCACTATCGCGAGGTTGATGATGCCAAAGGTCGACTGCATGGCAGTGTGCTTATAAAGTTTGTTGAGCACTACTTTTGGAATGGTGTCGCGCTTGAGCTCGATGACCACGCGCATGCCGCTGCGGTCGGACTCGTCACGAAGGTCGGATATCTCCTGTATCTTGTGCTCCCGCACCAGGTCGGCGATCTTCTCGATCAATGTCGCCTTGTTCACCTGGTAGGGTAGCTCCGTGATGATGATGGCGTCCCGTTTTCCCTTGATCGGCTCGGAATGGGCCTTGGCCCTTACCTTTACGAGGCCGCGGCCGGTCGTATAGGCGTCGCGGATGCCGCGCCTGCCCATGATGATGCCGCCGGTGGGAAAATCCGGTCCCGGCATATGTGCCATCATTTCGTCTATGGATATATCCGGGTTGTCGATCATGGCGACGCAGGCGTCGATGGTCTCGCCCAGGTTGTGAGGCGGGATATTTGTTGCCATGCCGACCGCGATACCGCTTGATCCATTGACCAGGAGGTTGGGATAGCGTGAGGGCAGGACTGAAGGCTCCTCGGTGCTCTCATCGAAGTTCGGGATGAAATCGACGGTGTCCTGATCGATGTCACGCAGCATCTCCATGGCGAGCTTCGACAGGCGCGCCTCCGTATACCTGTAGGCGGCCGCGCTGTCGCCGTCGACGCTGCCGAAGTTACCCTGTCCGTCGATGAGCGGATAGCGCATCGAGAAATCCTGCACCAGCCGCACCATCGTGTCGTAGACGGCGGAATCACCGTGCGGGTGATATTTGCCGATTACGTCACCGACGATACGGGCGCTCTTCTTGTAGGGCTTGTTATAGGCAAGCGCCAGCTGCTGCATGGCGTAGAGCACGCGGCGGTGAACCGGTTTGAGGCCGTCGCGCACATCGGGCAGTGCGCGGCCCACGATTACGCTCATCGAGTAATCAAGATAGGATGTGCGCATCTCCTCTTCGAGCTCGCGCGGTTCTATGCGTCCATCAAGATCGGTTATCGCCAACTGTCAATCTCCTTGTTGCGTCTTCGTCATATTGGGGACACCTTAAATAATTCAAACGCGCCTGCAGATTTTGAACGCCCCTGTGAATTATTTAAGGTGTCCCCGGTTTTAAATATCCAGAAAACGTACCTGCCGCGCGTTTGATTCGATAAACGCGCGCCGCGGCTCCACTTTGTCGCCCATCAGTGTCGTAAAAATCTCGTCCGCCGCGGCCGCGTCTTCAAGCGTAACCTGAAGCAGGGTTCGCGTATCCGGATTCATGGTCGTCTCCCACAGCTGCTCCGGGTTCATTTCACCGAGGCCTTTGAACCGCTGCAGGTTTATGCCTTCCTTGGCCAGAGACAGGATCGCCGCCGTCATTTCCTCGAAGCTTTCCGCCGGCTGCTCCTTCTTTCCCATGGTCAGCATGAACGGCGGCTCGCCCAGAAGTTCCTTCATCCTGGCGAACAGGTCGCGCATGCTGGCCAGCTCGCGGCTGGCAAGCAACTCGGTTTTGATCTCGACCGAGTGCGCCACACCGGTGCGCTTGTCCGTTACTTTCAGCGAGATCGTACCCGCGGTTCTGTCTTCACCGGTTACTTCCAGCCGATCGAATTTTGCCGACGCGTCCTTTGTCTTTAAGAATTTGCTGAGGGCGGCGTAATCCTTGATGTCCTTCTCTAAAAGCGACTGGCTGCGGATATAATCGACTACACCATTCCCGTAGAGGATCCGCAGCTTGGTGTCCCAACCAACGTATTCCTTGTAGAGCCGCTGGAACCGCTGATACTTCGCCTGGGAAAGCGTCATCTTGCCGCCAACCTTGCCGTTGCCGGCGCCACTCACTCCGATCAGCTCAAGCTTGTCGCGCAGCAGAAGCTCCTCGAGCTGGCTCTCCTTGTCCACATAGATCTCCTGGCTGCCCTGTTTGATACGGAACAGCGGCGGCTGGGCGATATAGACATAACCCACGTCTATCATTTCCTTCATGTAGCGGAAGAAGAACGTGAGGATGAGCGTACGGATATGCGCGCCGTCAACGTCGGCATCGGTCATTATTATGACCTTGTGGTAGCGGGCGCCGGTGATGTCGAACTCGTCGGCAATTCCGGTTCCCAGGGCGGTTATCATCGCCTGGATTTCCTTGTTGGCGAGGATGTTGTTGAGCCTCGCCTTCTCTACATTTATGATCTTGCCACGCAGGGGCAGGATAGCCTGAAAGGCGCGATCGCGCGCCTGTTTGGCTGAGCCCCCGGCGCTGTCGCCCTCAACCAGGTAGATCTCAGAGGCCGCCGGGTCCTTGACCGAGCAGTCCGCGAGCTTTCCAGGCAGGGCGCTGTTCTCCAGGACGCTCTTGCGGCGGGTAAGGTCTCTGGCCTTGCGCGCGGCCGCCCGGGCCCGGGCGGCGGAGGCGGCCTTGGTAACGATCTGTTTTGCCTCGCCGGGGTGCTCCTCGAGGAACTCTGAAAGCTTGGCTCCCACGGAGCTCTCGACGAAACCGCGCATCTCGGAGTTGCCCAGCTTGGTTTTTGTCTGTCCCTCGAACTGCGGGTCACGCAGCTTCACGGAGATCACTGCCGACAGACCCTCACGCACATCGTCTCCTGAAAGCGCTTCTTCTTTCTCTTTCAGCAGGCCCTTGGTGCGGGCATAATCATTTATGACCCGGGTAAGGGCCGCGCGGAAACCGGAAAGATGCGTTCCGCCCTCCTGGGTGTTTATGCTGTTGGCGAAGGAGAAGATGCTCTCCACGTACGATGAGTTCCACTGCATCGCCACCTCGACCTCGCCCCGCTTGCCCTCTTTTTCCAGGTAAAGGATGTTCTTGTGGATCGGATCCTTGTTGCTGTTGATGTGGGCGACAAAGTCCTTGATGCCGTTCTCGTAGTGGTAGTCGGCCTCCTGCGGCTCGCCACGCTCGTCCTTCAGCGTTATCCTGAGGCCCTTCGTGAGAAAAGCCATCTCACGCAGGCGCTGTGAGAGCGTCGAAAACTTGTAGTCGATATCCTCGAATATTTCCAGATCGGCCATGAACGTGATCGAGGTGCCCGTATCTTTGGTCGCGCCCCCCTTCTCGAGCTCGCAGATAGGTACGCCGCGCTCAAAAGCCTGCGTCCAGACAAAGCCGTCACGCTTGATCTCTACTGTCAACAGCTCTGAAAGAGCGTTTACGACCGACAGCCCGACACCGTGCAGGCCTCCGGAGACCTTGTAACCCTCGCCGCCGAATTTTCCGCCCGCGTGCAGCACCGTCAGCACGATCTCCGCCGCAGGTTTCTTGTATTTGGGGTGGGGCGCCACCGGGATGCCTCGACCGTTGTCAATAACGGTTATGGAGTTGTCCGGGTTGATGACGACGTTTATCTCGGTGCAGAAACCGCCGGCCAGCGCCTCATCCACAGAGTTGTCGACCACCTCGTAGACCAGGTGGTGCAGACCCCGGGCGCTTGTGGAGCCGATATACATACTCGGCCTCTTCCGGACCGCTTCCAGACCTTCGAGAACGGTGATATCTTTTGAGTCGTAACTAGGTTTTGGCATAGTCCATTCGCTTGTTGTCAATAAAAAGGCTCAAATGGAGAGCGGGGGCGCCGCACGCGCAGGCGGCGATTAAAGGTGGGGGAAGCAGCGCTTCAGACAGGGCTGTGCTCCTTCAATCCAGGGCCTCCGGCGTGGGGTGGTGATACCCTAAAAAATTACTCCCCGGAGTATATCACAGGGTGGGTTCAGCCCCAAATGAAAAAATGGAAAACTTTCCCGCTATTTGCGTGATTTTCGGCTGCTGTGGGCTTCGTGCACAAAACGTATTTCGATCACTTTTTCGGGTGGGCGCATCTCGTTCATCCGGCTTACCAGCTCGGCGCCTTTCAGCTTGAGCTCGCAGGCCCAGCCGCCGGACGAACAGCTCACCGTCATGACGCCTTTGCGCATCGATATGACTGACGTGCTGGCAGCGACTTCAGGACCGACCGCCTGTTCCCAAAGTGATTGCAGACCCAGCCCCGGGCAGGTCTTCCATAACCGCTTCTGCTCGCGGCGCAGGATTGAGCCTATCGTTTTCTCTCTAGCCATCGCCACCATCTCCCGGCGCTCCGAAGCTTCCTTCGCTGACGCGTATCACCTTTGACCGCTCCAGCTCTCCCGGGGTAAAGAGGTCCGTGTCCGCAGCCGTGATTATAACCTGACCGCCCGCGCTTTCGGGCGACTCCCCATTTACGCCGAGCGCCCCCATAAGCCGCCGCCGCCGGTCCGGGTCAAGCTCGCTCATGACGTCGTCGAGCAGTAGTAGCGGCCGCCTGTCGCCTGCTCCCCACGAAAGATTTCTCTCGGCCAGCATCAGCGCCAGCACCGCGGCGCGCTGCTCCCCCTGGGAACCGAACGGCTTCAGGCTTCTGTCGTCCAGGATAAAATCGACGTCGTCGCGGTGGGTTCCTGTTCCAGTGGAAAGCCTCTCCATGTCGGATGACCAGTTTTCCCGATACTTGTCAACCAGCACCGCCTCGGGATCGGCGGCGGTGGCCGCTTCCTGGATCTGCGAAACAAGGTTGATGCGAGCCCTGGTATCCTCGTCCGCTATCTCGTTGAGCGCACGCTCAAAATGGGGTGATAGCTCCTCGCACTGAAGGCGGCGCGCTTCGAATATGCTCAGCGCCAGCGATGCCAGCTGGCGGTCCCAGGGAGATATGTCCGGCAGCGGAACCAGTCCCGCCCTGGCGCGTTGTAAAAAACTGTTTCGCTGGCTGAGGGTTTTCTGGTAATCGACAACCCGCCTGCGGTGAGACGGGTTCCTTTTGGATATGGTGTCGTCAAGGAAGCGTCGCCGGTCGGAGGGAGGACCCTTGATGAGCTGGAGATCGTCTGGCGAGAAGCAAAGAACCGATCCGGGTTCGATCCATTTCGGGCCGCCTCCAGAATCAACCCGGGCACTTCCACCTCTCTCAAGACTGACGGCGCGCACGCACACTGCTCCGTTCTCAACCTCAGCCTCGGTGCGAAAAAAACTGCTGCCTTCAGCAACCATCTCGACATCACGGCTGGTCCTGAAAGACGCGCCGCAAAGATTGTACTGGGCGGCCTCGAGCAGGTTGGATTTCCCGGCGCCGTTGTCGCCCACGATGATCGTGATGCCCGGCGGAAATTCCACAAACCCTTCCCGATAGTTCCTGAAGCTGGATACGTTTAGGCTTTTGAGATACAAGTCTGGAACCTTCGGCCCGGTGTCTGGCGCCGGGCGCTTAACCCGTAAGGCGCACAGGCATGATCAGGTAAAGAAATTCGTCTCCCTCGCCCTTTAGAAGGCCTGGCCTCAGGGGGCTGATGATCCTCAAGGCTACCTGCTCCTCCTTAATGCTTTCAACGCCGTCCCTGAGAAACTCCGGGTTGAAGCCTATCTCGACCTCTTCGCCCTGGAAGGCTACCGGCATACTCTCACTGGCTTCGCCTACCTGTGGCGTCTGGGCGGACACCGTCAGCTCGCCGGTGGCGAACTTCATCTTGATGGGAGCGTTCTTCTGGGCCATGAGTCCGATCCTTCCCACGACCTCGAGAAGCTCCTCCCTGTCGACCTGTATTTCGTGCTTGAATTCCTCGGGTAGAAGCTGCTGGTAATTCGGGAACTGGCCTTCGATAAGGCGTGATGTGAGGAAGATGTTGCCGGCGCTGAAAATCGCCTGGCCGTCTATCATGCCCACAGTTACGCGTTCCGGCTTTACCTGGCCGCATATTCTCGCGAGTTCTTCCATCGAGGAACGCGGAACTATAACTTCTTTTTTGTCTGTCAGGGTCGTAACCGCCTTTGTCTCGCATACGCTGAGGCGATAGCTGTCGGTAGCGACCATCTTTACCTTTTCCCTGGAAAACTTGATCAGTATTCCGGTGAGCACCGGCCGCGTTTCGTCACGCGAAGCCGCTCTTGCAACGATGTTGATTGTCTCCATCAATGGCTTGCTGTCAACCTCGAAAGCTCCGACTTCCGGCATTTCCGGGAGTCTGGGAAAATCCGCAGCCGGCAGACAGTTGAGCCGGAAGCTCGCAGATCCGGAGGTTACCTCCATCAACTGTTCCTTTTCATCAAAATCAAGCGAGACTTCTCCGGACGGGAGGCTTTTTATAACGTCAGTCAACAGCCTTCCGGGAGCGACTGCCGCGCCTTCTCCCTCCACCTTGACTTCCAGGGTCATTCTTAAAGAGAGCTCCATGTCAGTGCTTGCCAGTTCGACCCTGCCGCCTTCTTTCGTCTCGATCCTTATTCCCGACAAAACAGGCATGGTGCTTTTTGTCGCTACGGTTTTTAAAACCGTTTGCAGATTCTCCAGCAAGAGATCTTTGGCACAAGTTATCCGCATAAACCGACCTCCGACTTTATCTTTTTTAATTTATAAATAAAAAACATTTTATGTAGTAGTCACCTGTATAAAGTGGATAAAAGGAAAAACTCCTACAAAACAGTGTTTTTATTACTGGAACACAACCGTGCATAGCCCTGAGGATAACAGAGTATACGGATGGCAAAACCTTGTCCAACCGGAGATGCGACATCATGGCAGTGGATAAAAGGAGGTTGTCCCCAAAAACACCCACCGCTTCTCAACGTTTTTTTCACTGGCGATACGAGCTCTTCAGCTTACCTGTAATCTGCTGGACCATCGTGAAAACCTCGCGCTCTTCCTTGATAAGGTTGGAAATCTTGTTGATTGAATGAATAACCGTGGTGTGATCCCGGCCGCCGAATTTCTGTCCGATTCGGGGCTGCGATGAGTCGGTAAGCTCGCGGCACAGATACATCGCCACCTGTCTTGGAAAGACGATGTTCTGGCTGCGCTTGCTGCCCCGCAGGTCGCTCATGGAAATATTGAAAGTGCGACAGACCTCGCTCTGGATCATGTCGATTGAAATGCGGGTATCGAGGCTGGTTGGCAGTATATCCTTAAGGGCCGCCTTGGCCAGCTCAAGCGTGATCTCGGACCTGGTATGTATGGCGTACGCGGAAAGCCGGTTGAGGGCGCCCTCGAGCTCCCTGATGTTGGTAGGAATCCCGGCTGCGATATAGCCAAGGACATCATCGATGGATCCGGGAGAGATGACGACGCCGGAGACGCCGACTTTTTTGCGGAGAATCGCTATCCTGGTCTCCACGTCGGGAGGATGTATGTCAGTTGTCAGGCCCGAACCAAAGCGGCTGATCAAACGCTCTTCGAGCGTGGCGATCTCCTGTGGAGGCCGGTCGCTCGAGATGGCGATCTGCTTGCCGGCCTCATAAAGGGTGTTAAACGTGTGAAAGAACTCCTCCTGCGTCCGCTCCTTGTTTTCCAGGAACTGGATATCGTCGATGAGCAACACGTCGTTGCTGCGGTAATTGCGTTTAAACTCATCCATCTTTCCATCCTTAACCAGATTGATGAAATCGTTCGTGAATGACTCAACAGTCACATATTTGACCGACATCTCGGGGTTGTTGGTAGCGACATAGTGCCCGATGGCCTGAAGCAGGTGTGTCTTGCCCAGGCCGACGCCACCATAGATAAAGAACGGGTTATAAGCCTTGGCGGGGGCCTCGGCGACGGCCAGGGCGGCGGCGTGCGCGAAGCGGTTGCTTGAACCGATGACAAAGCTGTCGAACGTATATTTGGGGTTAAGGCTCTTTAGAACGGGCGGCTCCGAGACGCTTATCAGAGACGGCGGCAATATATCCATATCCTGACGGTCCGCGGCCGGCGACTCTTTTTTTGGCGAGACCACCAGGCGTACCGGGACCTCTTCGCCGACGACCTCCTGCAACGAGTCCTCAATCAGCGGCATAAAACGGTTCTCGATGCGCTTTTTTGTAAAATCGTTCGGGACGGAAAGAAGGAAATCGGTTCCCTCCATGCCCGCAGCACCCGTATTTTCAAACCAGATCTCATAGGCGGAAGTGCTCAGCGTCTCGCGAATAGTCTCTTTCGCGCGCTGCCAGATCGTTTCTACCTGCTCCTCCATGGAAGGCTCCTGTCGGCTTTCTTTGTTAACGAATCAAACTCTGACCGGGAGATGCGTTGAACGCGGCTGAATAGAGGAAAAATCACGGCCCGCCGCCGATTTTCAGGGTGCCCCGGATGCTTCTTGGCGAAATTTTATAGACGCACCTGCGATAAAACAAGACACCCGGACCAGGCAAGTTATCCACATGCCCTGTGGAAAGTTTGGGGATAACGGCACCACATATAACCGCCCGGACCAATGCTGGCGCAGGGGCACCCGGTGCTACGAAAAACCCCGCAAAGAGAGCTAGTTTACAGGATATCCACAAGCGTTAAAAGGCTGTGGATAACTTTTTTGGCCGGAAGGCGCCTGGTAGTCAAAATTGGCGACGGTTTTATGCGCGTTAAAGGAATTGGAGGACCGGGAGAGAACAAAAGACAATATTAATCCCGAAAACGGCGGGAGATTCTTCACATGACAACAGTACTGGCATTTGCCAACCAAAAAGGTGGGGTCGCCAAGACGACCTCGACTCTCAATACTGGCGTGGCCCTGCGCGAGATGCATCACCGTGTTCTTTTAATCGACATGGACCCCCAGGGCAATCTCTCGATGAGCCAGGGAATCAACCCCGACTTCCTCACCAAGAGCATTTATAACGTCCTTGTCCAGAGGCAGCCACTGGAAGACGTTATCCAGCGCTGCGAGGTAGACATCGCTCCGGCAAGCATCGATCTGGCCGGCGCCGAGCTGGCGCTGTCCTCTGCCATCGGGCGTGAACGCTCGCTGGAGAAAGCGCTGATGGCAGTCAAGCACCGTTACGACTACATCCTCATAGACACACCTCCGTCCCTGGGCCTGCTGACGATAAACGCCCTGACCGCGGCCGATGGCGTCATTGTGCCCGTCCAGTGCGAGTATCTTTCGCTGAGGGGACTGGCCCAGCTGGAAAAGACGCTTGAGATGATACGAGAGAACCTCAACCCGCGCGTGCGCATCAGGGGCATCCTGCCAACGATGTTCGACGCCCGGACGATCCACGGTCGTGAGGCGATTGAGATTTTGAAGGAGAGCTTCGGCGATCTCGTCTTCAACACCGTGGCGAGGAAAACCATAAAGTTTGCGGAGGCCCCGGTTCAGGGCCGGTCTATCATGGCCTACGAGCCGGAAGGCGCAGCCGCGAACACCTATCGCAATCTGGCAAAGGAGTTGCTCAATGGGAATTCGAGCGAGCATGAAGGAAGGGGCCTTAGCGAACCTCTTCCAGCCTACGGAGCACATATCTGAAGACACAACGGTTGAGGAAAAAAGGCCGGCCCCGCGCGAGCACATCATTTCGCGGCAGGAGACGGCCTATCTGGCTGCCATAAAGGTGGTCGGGGTGGGCGGCGGCGGAACGAATGCAGTCAACCGGATGATAGCCGCCGGCATCAAGGGCGTAGAGTTCATCGCCATCAATACGGACGCCCAGGCGCTGCAATCGAGTGAGGCCGACGTCAAGATCCACGTCGGCGGAGATCTGACCAGGGGCCTTGGTGGCGGGGCAGATCCGCGCATTGGCGCCGAGGCGCTCGAACGCAGCCGTGACGAGGTCAAGAGGGTACTCAGGGGCGCGGATCTGGTCTTTGTGACCGCTGGAGAAGGAGGGGGCACAGGTACCGGTGCTGCTCCCGTTATCGCGGAGCTCGCCCGGGAGTCGGGCGCGCTGGCCGTCGGCATCGTCACCAGGCCGTTCAGCTTCGAGGGTACCCGGCGCAACGTCCAGGCCGAAGAAGGGATCCGCCGCCTGCGCAAGGCGGCCGATACCGTGGTTGTCGTTCCCAATGACAGGCTTCTCCAGGTCGCGGAAAGGGAGACCAGCCTTCTGGACGCATTCAAGGTCGCCGACGATGTTCTGAGACAGGGGGTCCAGAGCATCTGCGATCTAATCAACCTGCCGGGCCTTATAAACGTTGATTTCGCTGACGTCCGCACCATCATGAGCGGCGCGGGCAGCGCGCTTATGGGAATCGGCATCGCCTCCGGCGAGCACAGGGCGACAGAGGCCGCCAGGCAGGCCATAGGTTCGCCATTACTGGAGACCTCCATAAACGGCGCCCGCGGAATATTGCTTAACGTCAAGGGCGGCAATGACGTAGCGCTCCACGAAGCCAACGAGGCAGCGCAGGTCATCGCCGCGGTGGCTGCCGAGGACGCCAACATCATCTTCGGGACGGTTGTCGACGAGAGCATGTCGGACACCATCTGCGTAACCGTGATCGCAACGGGATTCGACCGGGTGAACGACAGAAAGAAACAGAATAAGTCCAGGGAAAGCGATGAAACACTTGAGGCGCCCCGGTTCGTTAACGGCTAGAAAAACAAGGCACCCGCTTTACCGGGCGCCGGAGTTTGAATAAAGATAAAAGCGGCACAGGACTCGTCCTGTGCCGCTGCTGTTTCCCCTTTCCTCATAGCCCCTTAACAAAACACCAGGACCGCACCGGTTCCTCCCGGCCAGCCGCAAATGCCCGCTCTGTCCGCCGCTAGGGCAGGTCGACCACCACGCAGGTCATGGTCTGAGCGATGCCGTCGATGGACTGAATCCGCGAAACGACCGTATTGCCCAGCTCGCTCACATCACCGCCTTCGATATAAGCGATTATGTCGTACGCGCCGGTAACCGCATGGGCGCTCTTGACCCCGGATATCTCAGCCATCTGCTTGCGGGCCTCGCCGGCGCGACCCGGGGTTGCGTTTATGAGAACATAGGCTGCAGCCATCTACCCGACCTCCTGTAAGAGATTATAGAATGGACCAGCATAAACATATTCCGCGGGCGGCCCTCCCGTCAATTATCCCGGGAGCAGCGAAGTTCTAAACCGCGATGCGAGGACATGCAAACGGGCAGTCCCAAATCGATCGAGCGGAAAAAAATGAAAAGACTGATTGTCAACGCGGATGATTTCGGCCTCACGGAGGGCGTCAATCGCGGCATCATCGAATGCCACGAACGGGGCGTCGTCACCAGCACGACGCTGCTCGTGAACGCCGGCGCCGCCGAGGCTGCCGCCGAGGCTGCCGCCAGACATCCGCAGCTGGGTGTCGGACTGCACCTGAACCTGACATCCGGGAAGCCCATGCTTGACGCACTGGAGGTCCGTTCGCTGATTGGCGACGACGGCCTGTTTCCCGGGATGTCCGCCATGGTCCGAAGACTGATAAGCGGCCGCGCGCACGCGGACGAGCTTGCGGCCGAAGCCCGCGCCCAGATCGACAAATGCGTCGAACTTGGAATCAAGCCCACCCACATAGACAGCCATCATCACCTGCTTGCCCTGCCGAGGCTGCGCTCAGCCGTCTCCGGTGTGTGCCGTAGCGCGGGTATAACCAGGATGAGGGGTTACCATATGTCAGCAAGAAGTTTAAAGGGGTTCGCCATATCGGCGGCCGCGCGCATGCCCGCGGGGGAGCCTCTTGATACACCCGACAGGTTTTCCGGCATCGAGGTTATGGGAAGAAGAGATATGGCGGTTTCCCTGGGACACGAGCTCGCGGCGCCGGGAGACACGCTCGAATTCATGTGCCATCCCGGCTACGCCGACGATATTCTCTCTCGCGTGTCGGGATACAACAGCCTGCGCGAGGTCGAGCTCAAGGCCCTGTTGTCAGAAGAGTTTATCCGCGCGATCGAGGTGGCCGGGGTTCGGCCGGTCTCGTTCAGGGATCTTTAGGAAGGGAAGCTCATTGAAGCCTGCCGAATGGTTTCGCCAACGCACATATCATTACTCCGTGTTCTCGGACGTGGAAGAGCTTGTGGGGCTAAAACAGAAACAGGGTCTGACGATAAGCGTCTGCCTGCCGACCATGAACGAGGCGGACACTATCCCCAACATCCTTCCCGTGATCCAGCGCTCCCTCATGGAGCGTCACAAGCTGGTCGACCAGCTGGCGATAATCGACTCCCGCAGCACTGATGACACCGTCCGGGTCGCAAGGGAGCTGGGTGCGGAGGTCTTCTTCGACGACGAATACCTGACTGGTCAGCCACCGGCGTATGGGAAGGGAGAGGCCCTCTGGAAAAGCCTGGTGCCCCTCACGGGCGATATCATCGTCTGGGTGGACTCAGACATCAAGAACTTTTCTGCGCGGTTCATATATGGCCTGGTGGGGCCGCTCCTGAAAAACCCCGGGATAGGTTACGTCAAGGGCTATTACCGCCGCCCGCTGTTTCTGGGCGAGATGAAGAGAGAGACTGGTGGCGGCCGGGTCACGGAGATTTGCGCCCGCCCCCTGATAAACATGTTTTATCCAGAGCTTGCGGGGCTCATCCAGCCGCTTTCCGGAGAGTACGCAGGCCGCAGGAGCATCCTCGAGAGTGTCCCGTTCTTCACGGGATATGGCGTGGAGATCGGCCTCGACATCGACATATACCACAAGTATGGTCTTACATCAATAGCCCAGACCGATCTGAAGCGCCGGGTCCATCACAACCAGAGCACGGAAGCACTGGGACGCATGTCATTCGGCATCATGCAGGCTGTTTTCACACGCCTGCACGATGAGGGCCGCATGGATAGCGGGGCTGCGCCGGGCGCGCTCTACAGCAGCATCCACTTCAGGGAGGGCGAATACGGACTCGACTCGAAGGAGATAAGGGTCGTGGAAAGGCCGCCGCTTGCATCGCTGGAGGAATACCGCCGCATCCACAAGGTGAGGCCCGCGTCAGACGGGGAGGGGAAAAAACGATGACTCCGACCCCGCGTATTTTATATACCGATCTGGACGGCACCCTGTTTGGACAGGGGGGCTCTCCGTTTCGCACGGCGACGGGCGACTTCACATTCGCCGGCGCCCGGGCGCTCGAACTTTGTCATCAGCAGGGAGTGGAGCTCGCACTTGTCTCCGGACGCAGCCTTGCCATGTTGCAGGAAGACGCGCGCGTCCTGGGTGCGGCAAGCATCATAGGAGAGGCGGGTTGTGTGATCGTCCGGGATCCCGGAAGAACGACCCTGCGCAATTGCGGCCCCTTCGGGAACGTCGAAGGCATGAGCGTCTTTGACGAGATCGCCGCGACCGGAGCTCCCGGCCTCCTGCTGGATAATTACGCCGGCGCGCTCACATACCACTTGCCCTGGTCTCAAAGTCACGCATACTCCCACCTGATGCGAGGCTACATCAATACCGCCGACGCCGACATACTCCTGGAGAAACACGGGCATCACGAACTCAAGGTGGTCGATAACGGCATCATCGAGGACCGCGGTTTTGGCCTGAATGTGGGGGAGCTTCATGCATATCACATCATTCCCCGCGCCGCCGGCAAGGGCAGCGCCATCAGGCTGCACCTGGAGGTGTCGGGCCTGGGCAGGGACGATGCCTTTGCGTGCGGAGACTCGGCTCAGGATCTGGAGATGGCGAACGAGGTCGGAACGCTGTATCTGATGTCCAACGCGATATCCAACGGTCTTACGGAATCAGAAATAGCCGGGGATCACGATAACGTAGTGGTTGCCGGTGCCCCGATGGTAGAGGGTTTTCTGCTGGCGGTTCGTGATGCGCTCGGGGTCGAGGCTTAAATAATCAGGGGCAGCCCGAGCTCCCAACACCGCCTCCGGTCAGTCGCTCTTGAAGTCCTCGGGGGTAACGTTATTGAGAAAATCGCGGAATTTTTCCACGACCTCCTCCGGGTCTTCCACTTCGTGGTCGAATTCGATCGCGTTGTCCTCGATCAGCTGGTCGTCCGCATATATGGGCGCGTTTGCTCTGACCGCCAGGGCCAGCGCATCGCTAGGGCGTGAGTCGACATCGATCTCACCGGAATCCATGCGAAGGGTAAGAAGCGCATAGAATGTGTTTTCGCGCAGCTCGGTGACCGTCACCTTCAGTACTTCCGCGTTTAGCTGTGTCAGGATCGAGGTCATGAGATCGTGTGTCATCGGCCGGGGGAGTTCGGTTCCCTGGAGCTTCATCAGGATCGACGCGGCCTCCTGGTGGCCGATCCAGATTGGAAGAAATTTGTTGGCTTCGGTCGTCTTGAGCAGAATGATCGGCTGTTTGCCGACCACATCGAAGCTTATTCCGTAGAGGACCATCTCTTTCAAAACATTCACCCCTGTATTGCCATTATAGAAGAGAGATCGTTTGCTTGCCAGCACCAATGTACGTCTTTTATCATTCCGGGCGCATATAAGCGGACTATTTTTCGAGGTATTTGACCAATCGGCTTGACAAGCACGTACCCGTATTGGCTAAACTGTTAGCCGGACGCAAGCCGTCCGCCTTCTTTTTTACGGGGCGTATAGCTCAGCTGGTTAGAGCGCATCTCTGATAAGGATGAGGTCCCTGGTTCGAATCCAGGTACGCCCACCACAAATCTTCGTCTTCAGCATGTCTTCCGGAAAGACCTTCCGGAACCTTCGTTTATCAACCGCCGCCGCTCATGATCCCCTCAGCTTTACCCACGTATAGCCCGCATTGCGGCTGGTAATGATGGTCTGTCCATCGCCGACAGCGCACACGGTGGTGGCATCCGCCGCTGCAATCGCACGAAGCGCCTGATTCGTGTGTGATATAGCCGGCTGCCATTCTCCGCCGGCGTCGGCGCTTCTCCACACGGTGCCGTTCCAGCCGACCGTCACCACGCCCCGCGGGCCGACACTTTGTATCCCCAGCAGGTCGGCACTCATGTCTCTTGGCCCGTATGCCCAGTCGATGCCGCCGTTTGCGGTTTTAAGGACCACCGTCTTTCCGCCCGCCAGATAAGCCTTCTCGATTTCCAGGTTGCCGGCCAGATAAGCGATATCAGCATCATACAGGTCGACGCCGAAGAGCTTGACACCTTCCCCTGGTATTGTTAATTCATGCCAGTCTTTCGCATTGGTTGTCCGGAAGACGCGACCATTAGAGCTGACCGTCATGCCCACGCCATCAGGAGTGAAATCAACATCCTCGAAATAGAGGGAAGGCTCGAGGCCCCGGGACTGATCGCTCCAGGTTATGCCACCATCCTCTGTATGGATTATCGTTCCGTGCCAGCCGACAGCCACCGCGCCGCCGCCACTGATGGAAGCGACCCGGTTCAGGGTTTCCCCGGTAGGCGAATCGACGGGAATCCAGGTAATGCCGCCATCAGTCGAGCGCAGGATGTTTCCACCAGAGCCGACGGCCACAGCCGTGTTTCCTTCGAGGATGGCTACCGAGTTGAGATCTGCCTTTGAGTCCACCCTGGCCTCACTCCAGGTCTGGCCGGTATCCGTCGAGCGCAGGATTGTTCCGTGCCACCCGGAGATAAGCCCCAGCGAGGGACCGGAAAAAGTGATGTCAGTATATATTTGTTGCCAGGCTGGCCGTGCCGGCTCTGCGTTGACTGGGGCGGCAGTTTCCTCAGACCCGCCCGGAAGACAGCCCGATGCCATGGTGAGGAGCACCAGCAGCAGGAATAAAAAAACAAACAGGAACTTGCGTTGCACGAAAACCTCCCGGATAAGCGGACCGGATGCCCGCCTGATTGCACCACCTGATTTTACACCAGCCTACCGCCTCTCTACAAAGACCGGCACTGGGCCCGGAGATAAATCGCCAGCATCAGCCTCGCTGGTCAGACCGTCCAGGCTGGTAATGGTAAGAGGGCCCGTTATTTCCCCGGAAAGCCGGGATCCGGGCTCACCCCAGACGATAAAGACAGGCTGACGACCATCGCTGAAAGAAAATCTGTACTGGCCAGGAGCCAGAACTTCCACGCCGAAGCACCCCGTAAGCCTGGATGCGAGCAATTGATAAGCGCGGAAGGCCATCTTCCTGGTGCCGCCCCCGATACCGCGTTTCGCCTCCTGACCTAGTCCGTTATAGACGAGTCCGGAGTTGTCAAAGTAACCGTCTTCAACGCCGCCATAGGTGCAGTTTTCGTAAGGTCTCGACCAGGAGACCCGCTCAACGCCGGCCCCCAGGGAGGACACAAATCTCATAATAAGCGCCGAGGCCTGATCCTCCTCGGTTTGTGCCGGAGCTTCCGGCGGCCATGCCGGCCGGCCTGTTGTAGTGGCTGCTTCCGTCATCCAGATGGCGACATCCCCCATATCGTGGGTGATGAGAAGGTCCCTGTATTCCACGACACTCTTCACAAGTTCGCCCTCTCTTCCAAAATATCCATAAAAGTGAAAGTCGAAGATATCAAAAGGACGAGACCCGTTTGTCGGGCTTGAAGCAATGGATGCAACGACGCCTTTATAAAAATCGTAGGACTCCTGCGGGCCGGGCCGCAGAGTGGCGACACCGCCGAGCGCGACGCGGCAGTCGGGGCACTCCTCTCTGACCACACGCTGTCCAGACACAAAGAAACGGGCGAAATCTTCCGGAGAGTTCCAGCCCAGGTTTCCCTCATTGCCGATCTGCCATACGGAAATCCAGGGATAGCGGCCGATCAACATTCGCAGGTCAGACTCGAAAGCCGGGAGGTCGACGAGCCCGGCGGGGTTTTGCGGTCGAACGCAGCCGACCACATCAAGCCCATTATTACGATATTTGCCGAGCAGCCCGGGGTGATCGTAAAACATACCATTCTCATAGACAAAATCCGCCCTGGCCCATGTGGCGCCCAGTTCCCCTACCAGTCCAAGCGAGAAGTTCTCGTACTCGTCCAACGAATCAAGGCCGAGAGAGGCGATCATGGCCTGGCCCGGACCGCCGGGAACCTCATCGAGCGAGCCGGGGCTGTAGATTCCAAAAGGAGAACAAATCTGAGCGGCTGCGGCGCTGTCCACTTCCCTGTCGCCAGGCAGAGCGATCACAAGCGCTGTCAGGCCTACGCCGGCCATGCTCGCGAGGATTAGCGCTATGACATATGTACGTGCTTTCACAGGCCTCTCAGGACGGTATGATTTGACCAGGGCCATGTTGAGCCATGCTTGCCTGTATAAGAATACACCAGGAGAAAGCTTCGGTGGTGGGTTAAAGATACCCCTGCAGGACCAGCCAAAACCACCAACCCAAGCCCCCGAGCCGCCTTGCGCGGCTTTCTGAACCTGCCTGATCATCGACAGCCGGGCGTCCGGGCGCGCACACAACGCGTGTCGCGGCGGCTTAAGAGCCCGCATCCGATTGCCGATGCTGAGGCAAGCGGGGCACCACTTCTGCAAGTGCGGCCAGATCAGGCGATGCCTCCCAACCGAAACAAAGGCGGGCCCAGGCATGAGCACCCATACCCCTTCCACCGCTGTTGTTCCCGGAACCCGGCCGGGTTTGCGGATAGCCCCCTTGTGGCGTTCCAGGCCAGCCCGGGCCGCGGGCGGTCTGATCGTTGTTCTGGTGGCCGCACAGATAGCGGCAGCTGCCAGCCACGAGGCGCAGGAGTTCATCTTTCTGGGCTACTTTCTTCCGATACTTATTGCCGCAAGGTATTTTTCACGCCGCTTGGCGATCGGCGCCACCGCACTTACCACCTGTATATATGGCTTGGCCTTAATCCCATATTTCTTCCTGCATGCAGCGGAAGCGGGCGGGATCATAATCGCGCTACTTGGCCGTTCGATCATGTTCATGGCTGCGGGGTTGCTGTTAAGCAGCATCAACCGGGGACTCCAGATTGAAAAGGATAAGGCTGTAACCGCCGAGCGCGACCACTCTGAACGGTTGATGCTCATGCTCGAGGTTTCCAGCACGGTTTCTTCCTCGCTGAAGATCGACCAGGTGCTCCAGGTGCTCTCTGAACGCATCGTGGAGGCCATCGGTGTGACTTTCTGCCATGTCCTTCTGCTGGATGAAAAAGGAGACCACCTGAGAATGGTAGCTGCGCATCCAGCCAGGTCCATGGAATGGGAAGATACCATGGGCGCGTCACTTTCTCTTGACGAACTGCCGGACTACAGGAAGGCGCTCCAGTCACATGCGGCGGTCGTGGTCGGCGGCAGGCGCGAAGGGCCGGCGGAGACAATGCCGGAAAAACAGCGCGAGCAGATGTGCAGCGCAAAATCGCTGCTTCTCTATCCCCTGGTTGTTGGCGATCAGGCCGTAGGAGTCGTAAGTGTCGGTGAACACCGGAGCTGGGAGCGCAGCCCGTTGAGCTCGGAAAAGGCGGTCCTCTGCCAGACCATCGTAAACCAGGGAGCGGTTGCGGTTGGAAATGCCATCTCGCACGAGGTGCTGGAAGAAGCGTTTATAGGCACTATCCGCTCGCTGGCGGAAGCAATCGATGCCAAGGATTCATCAACCAGGGGGCATTCAGACTGGGTTGCCAAGTATGCAATGATGATCGGTCGTCAGATGGGACTGGAAAACGGCAGGCTCGACGCCCTGAAGTATGCGGGCTATCTGCACGACGTCGGCAAGATAGGCATACCGGACAGCATACTTGGAAAGACGAGCCAGCTGACCCAGGAAGAGTGGCAGCTGATGAAGAAACATCCGATCATGAGCGCCAAGATACTCGAACCCGTCCCGATCGCTCCCGCGATAAAGGCCGCCATACGACATCACCACGAGCGCTATGACGGTAAAGGCTATCCTTACGGGTTGTCCGGGGAGTCTATTCCGCTGGAGGCAAGGATCATGGCGGTGGCGGACTCCTACGAAGCAATGATTTCTGACCGGCCCTACCGGAAAGCGCTATCGGACGAGCAGGCAGTGGCCGAACTCAAGCGATGCGTGGGAAGCCAGTTTGACCCCAGGATGGTCGAAGCTTTCCTGCGCGCCCTGGGAAGAAACCCCCACAGCTCTTTTGAGAAATACGCTGACGTAGAGTCTGCCGCCAGCTAGCAGCCGCGCGCGTAATTCCTGGGAAAAACCCCACCCGGGCTCTGATCAGGCAAGCCCGTTCTGACTATGGACTTTTATGACCCTGACCGCGCCGGCCCTGCAGCAGCTTGAGCGAGTGCAGGTAAATCGGACTCTTGCTGCTGCGGATAATGTCGGCCTCTCTCAGGCTGGCAAGAAGCTCGTTCGGATTGCTGAACTTCCTCAACGACAACATTGCGGACCCTATGCCCTGGATGACGTGGCAGTCGCTGCCAGCGGCGCCGGGGAGATCGTATTTTCTGGCAAGCTGCCTCGCTTTTTCGTTAAAGGAGTCAAAAGTGATGCGGGGGTTATAGACCTCCAGTATGTCGATATCCGCGGCGATACTTGCGAGCAGTTCATAGGAGGGCGTCAGGTGCAGGGGGTCAAAGGGATGAGGTACGTAGACCAGCGCCCGCTGTTCCTTGATTCGTCTGACGGTTTCCGCCACGGTAAGGCCCCGGGGGATTTCCTCGCTCAGGTAAAGGCCGATGATCTCCCCCTCTTTTGTCATAACCTCCTCACCGATGATTACATGCAGGTTTTTTGGCGCAAGGCGCGCTACCTCCAGCGCCCCCTCGATAGTGTTGTGATCGGTTATCGCGATGGCCTCGAGCCCGGATTCCTCGCAGGCGGCCAGAAGCTCCTCGGGGGTCGTTGCACAATCAGATGAGTAGGATGTATGCATATGCAGGTCCGCCAGGATGGTTTCGCACACTCGCACCGATTCGACCGCACCATGCGCCGGAGAACCGCGCCGCCGGCGTTTATGGGCCCGCTGGTAGACCTTCGATGTTTGCGACGCCGCTCTGCTCCAGGAAAAACGCGCGGCTTTTCGTGCCGCCCGGGTCCCCAGCGCGCGTCTTGATCTGGAATCATGCAACAGATCGACGAGGCCGGCGGCCAGATTATAGGCATATGGGTGATCGAGCAGCAGCCCCTGGTCCCCCTCGCCCACCAGCTCCTTAAGGCCGCCCTGTCCGGGCGCCACGATCGCCGTGCCGGCCGCCATGGCCTCGAGAATGGATGTGGTGAGGCCGGATGTTGCATAGGGGGCGCACAGGATTTCTGCGCGGCCGTACATTTCCGGCAGACGATCCTCACCGACCGGTCCGGAAAAATCAATCCTGTCACGCAGCCTCCGGGGTACAACCAGATTGGCGCGCCAGGCCAGATCTTCGCCGCCGACTATCGCAAGCTCAAAAGGAGACACGTCATCCGGCAGCATGCGAATCGTGCGTAAAAGCAGGGCCATGCCCTTGCGGGGCTCACCCCACGCCGCGAAGATAACCAGGGGTCTCTCGCCGGGGCACTTGTCTCCGGGGAAAAACCTGTCCATGTCCACCCCGCTGCCGATGACCGTATAGCTTCCTGGAAAATGGCTGGAGACGATGCGGCGCGTGTTCTGCGATGTGCAGATGCGTCCGTCCAGCCGCGAAAGAAAACGTTCCACGACAGGCCGCATTAGCTGGTAGCTCAAAAAACGCTCGCCGCCGGTATGGAAGGTCGCCACAACCGGGCAATGAGAGAGTCTGAGCGCGGTGAAAGAGAGGCTGGGTGGATAGGGTTCGTGTACATGCAGGACATCGAACACCTCTTCATTGAGCAGATGGTTCATCTGCTCGGTCACATCCAGAGGCAGAGCCAGGTTCGCAAGGGATTCGCTGTAGGGAAAGCGGAAGGTTCCGCTTATCTTGATAAGTCGAAACGGGTCCGCGCCGGTCTTCGAGGACGAGCCTGGCCGGGCGGCTTTCATCGGGATAGAATCCGCGCCGGTGGTTTTACGCTGACCGCGGGCGGTGCGCCTGGCGGCTTTTGCCCGCTTGCGGGCCGACCTGACGCCACTGCGCTCCTCTGCGGGAACGATTACCGATACCTCGTGGCCCAGACCCGCAAGAGTGACGGCAAGTCCGCGTATGTGCCGGTTTACCCCCCAGCGGGATGTCCAGGCATATGGGGAGACAAGACCTACCTTGAGCTGTCCGGCCGGCAATGTCATGGACACAGGTTAATGGAAAGAAGGGAGGCTGGCAACATGCTCCCGCTTTAAAAAAAGGGCCGCCGGAGGCGGCCCTTGAAGAGCATAGTTCTTTTCAACGGCCTGCTATTTTTTCTTCGGAGCTTTTTTGGCGGCAGGTTTTTGTTTAGCGGCAGGTTTTTTTGCCGCCGCCGGCTTCTTCCTGGCTGCAGGTTTTGCCGATGCGGACACACCGGTTACAGCCGCGTTTGAAGTGCCGGCGATGAAAGCTTCAGTCATATTACGGCAAACATCATCGGGATGCTGTATCGGCGGCGATTTCATGAAGTAGGAAGAAGGGCCCTCCAGCGTGCCTGCGATGCCGCGGTCGAGAGCCAGCTTGGCGCAGCGCACGGCGTCGATGACTATCCCTGCGGAGTTGGGAGAGTCGACAACCTCCAGCTTGAGCTCGATATTGAGCGGCACGTCGCCAAAGGAGCGGCCTTCGAGACGGATGTACGCCCACTTGCGGTCCTCAAGCCAGGCCACGTGGTCGCTGGGGCCGATATGGACATTGTCCGCGCCGATGTCGTAGTCGATCAACGAGGTAACGGCGTTCGTCTTGGAAATCTTCTTGCTTTCAAGGCGCTCGCGTTCGAGCATGTTCATGAAGTCGGAGTTGCCGCCCACGTTGAGCTGGCTGGTGCGCTCCAGCCTGACACCACGGTCGAGCATAAGGCTGGCCAGGGTGCGGTGGACGATCGTTGCGCCCACCTGTGACTTGATGTCATCCCCGATAATTGGCAGCCCTTTCTCTTTGAACCGGGCCTGCCAGTAAGCTTCGCGGCCGATAAAGACGGGGATGCAGTTGACCATGGCGCAGCCGGCGGCCAGTATCTGCTCCGCGTACCACTTGGTCGCTTCTTCGCTGCCGACTGGCAGGTAGCTTACAACCACATCCGCTTTTGTGCTCTTGAGGAGGCCGACGATATCGTCCGTAGGGCCGGGAGCCTTCTTGATTATCTTGGCCATGTATTTGCCGATGCCGTCATGTGTCATGCCGCGTGCGACCTTGATGCCGGTTTTAGGCACATCACAGAAGCGAACAGTATTGTTGGGCGGCGCGTAGATGGCCTCCGAGAGGTCCTTGCCGACCTTGTTGGCGTCGATGTCTATCGCCGCCACGAACTCGATGTCGCTGATATGGTACCCGCCCAGATTGACGTGCATAAGGCCTGGCACCTGCTCACCGGTTTTGGCCTTCTTGTAATATTCCACACCCTGCACAAAGGACGAGGCGCAGTTTCCCACGCCGATAATGGCGACTCTCACGGTTTTACTCAAGGTAATTCTACCTCCAGGCTGTCATATGATTTGCGGCGCCGCGCGGGCGGGGAATAGCTAGTTGTTCCCCGGGGGCGAAGCCGCCTCCTTGAACTGCCGCCGCACGTGCAGTATTCGTTGCAACACGGTAAAGGCAGTTAACACCGCTAGAATATACATCACAACCGGCAGCACGCCAAACTTCTGGAAGAGCATGCCCACGCCGAGCAGCAGCAGGCGCTCCGGTCTGGTCATGAGACCGACCTTGCAGTCGAGGCCCAGCGCCTCGGCACGGGCGCGCGCGTAGCTCACGAGAAAGGACCCGATCATTGTGGCGAAGGCCGCACCCACCATCCAGAGATTGCCGTCATGCGCGTAAACCAGCGCGATCGCCGTCAGGATTATCCCTTCACCGACGCGATCGAAAGTCGAGTCCAGGAAAGCCCCCAGGGGGGTCACTTTTTCAGAGAGGCGGGCCACCGCTCCATCCAGCATGTCGCAGACACTGCCAAGGGAAAAAACAATCGCCGCGGTCACGAAGTGTTCATACCAGATCAGGACCGCGGCTCCGGCTGTCAGGGCGAGTCCTGCCACAGACAGCATGTTGGGAGATATCCGGGTCTTGCCAAGGATGGCGGTAAGCGGATTAAAGAGCCGCCGGCCCTCTGTGCTGTAGAAGTACCTCAGCTTTTCGATGTAGAGCATTTACTTAAACCTCGTAGTCCGGCCGAAAGAGGCCGCTTCGGGCTGATTCTAGCAGAAAGCTGCTCAGAGATACCACCCGCGGAGACCTGCGCACATGGTAGAACAGCGTAACCGGAGAGGAAGAGACGGGCTGCCGTAAAAACCGCAATACGGATCTTGTTCTATCGCCATCCGCCGATTGAGCACGCGGTTATCCACCCCTCAGGCGTAGAACCAAAGGCAATCAGGAACGTGAGACCAGAAGCAGGCGCCTACGGTTTTCCTATATATGCAGTCACCGTGCTGCCCTCGTCAACGATGGTTCCAACCCCCGGGTTCTGGTCGTAGACAAAACCATGGGTCGCGGGATCGGGGTTGGATACTTTCTGAAACGAGCCGACCAGGCCCTTTGCGCCAAGCGCCGCCTCTGCCTGTGCCTGTGTCATGTTATAGAGATCCGGCACCGTGACCGGAACCGGTTCCGGTCCCTTGCTGACTACGACGCTAACCGATGAGCCCTCTTTGGCCTTTGACCCTGCTGCTGGGTTCTGGCTGACAATCTGGCCCTTGGGCATCGCGCCGTGAAATTGTTTGGTCACGTCGCCCAGCTTCAGGCCCGCAGCAGAAAGACTGTTCTCCGCCTGGCTCGTCGTCAGGGTCGTAACGTCTGGGACAGTGACTTCCTTGGGGGGCTCGGGTCCCTTGCTGACAACATATTTTACCGTAGAGCCCTTCTGAACCTGGGAGCCGGGCGCCGGATCCTGGGAAACTACATTGCCTTCAGCGATAGACGGTGAATATACGTCGGGTTGCCGGTCGCCGCTTAAGCCGGTCTCCTTGAGCTTGGACTCAGCGTAGTTGGCCGACTGGCCCAGGAAGTCGGGTACGGCCACCTTGTTGCTTCCTTTACTTATGACCAGGCGGACGACGCCGTCCTGCTTGAGCTTGGCGCCCGCCTCAGGATTCTGTCTGATGACCTTGCCTGCGGCTACGGATTCACTGAATTCCTCGGACTCGATTTCAGATTTCAAGCCCGCCGCCTTGATGTTGGCTTCGGCCTGTACCCTGTCAAGACCTGTAACGCTGGGCACGGGGATCGATCCCTGCTGGGCAAAGGCCAGGAAGTATATGCCGGTGGCAGCAGCCGCCAGAGCTACGAATACGAGCAGCAGGTAAAGATACTTTTTGTTGCCCGCGCCTTTCTGGCCGCCCGCGCCTGGCGGTGTCTGCCGGACCATTGTAGGGTCTGGCGAATCGGCCCAGGCGGTATCAGCGCCCGCGCCCAGGGCGGCCCCCGCCGCCGCTGCGACTCCAGCCGGGATGATGCTCGTCATGGCGCTGTCAGTCGCCGCCACTGCGGCCACAGGCAGGTTCTTCTGGCAGCGTTCAAGGTCGACAATAAATTCCTCAGCCGTCGGGTAGCGGTCACGAGGATCCTTGGCGAGAGCCCGCATCACGACCGCGTTCAGGTTGTCCGGAATCCGGGGCACCAGCGCCTGCGGCGGTACGGGTATATCGCTCAAATGTTTCAGGGCGATTGCAACCGGGTTTTCTCCCTCGAAGGGAACCCTTCCGGTAAGCATCTCGTATAGCACGACACCCATGGAATAGAGGTCCGAGCTCTGCTCTACGGCTTTCCCTTTCGCCTGTTCGGGAGAGAGGTATTGGGCCGTGCCGATTATCGAGCCGGTTTCGGTCATTGCCGGCGCGGTTCCCGCAAGCGCGATGCCGAAGTCGGTGACTTTCACCCGGCCACGCCCGTTGATGACGATATTATGCGGCTTGATGTCCCGATGGATGACGTTGTTCTCGTGGGCGAACTGGAGGGCCTGCAGAATCTGTATCGCGATTTCTATGGCGCGAGCGGGTTCCAGGCCACCCTCCGGGATGACTTCCTTGAGGCTCTTGCCCTCGAGATATTCCATGGCGATGTAGTAACTGCCGTCGGCCTCGCCGCGATCGAAGATGCTGACGATGTGCGGATGGTTCAGCGCCGCCGCGGACTGTGCCTCGCGGCGAAAGCGGGCAACGAACTCTTCGTCCTGCGCGTAGCGTTTATATAGGATCTTGATGGCCACTTCCCGGCCCAGGTGCGTGTCCTTCGCCAGGAATACATCAGCCATGCCGCCGCTTCCCAGCCTGCGGATTATCTCGTATCGGTTGTCGAATATCTCAGCCAGTGCGCCTCATCTCTTTCCTAAATATATAACGTAAAATAAACGATTTCATTACTGTGCCGGCTATTTCCTGCTCACAGGCCCAGGGCCGCCAGCAGGGTCTCCCGGGCAACCGGGCTGGAGATGCCACCGCCGGCATCCGAATCTTCCACGACAACGGCGATGACATATCTCGGACTTTCCGCCGGAGCAAAGCCTACGAACCAGGCGTTGGGGCCGCGCCCATCGACCTCGGCCGTCCCTGTCTTGGCCGCAATCTGCACCTTGGATGTCTTTGCGCCGCGCCCCGTACCTTCATTTACCACTTTGACCATCATTTCCTTCTCGGTGCGCGCCGTCTCCGGGCGGATGGGCGTTCGCCACACGTCAGGACTGGCCTGTTTGATTATCGTGCCATTGTAGTCGGCGATGGAGTCGATCACGTACGGTTTCATCATCCTGCCATCGTTGGCTATCGACTGGGCCACCAAAGCCATCTGCAGCGGGGTGACCAGCAGCTGCTCCTGGCCGAAGGCCATCGAAACCACCTGGGTCCGCCCCATGGGGTCGCCCGTCGGGAGAAGTTCCCCGTTCTCATATCGTCCGCTGATACTCATTTCGTCTGAGGGCAGTTCGAAGGGCGGCTTCTCATACATGCCGAACTTCTGCATGTATTCCACCAGTTTGCCCTGTCCCAGCTTGTCGCCGATCTGGGCAAACGTCGTATTGATCGATTTGGAAAAAGCCTCCTCCAGCGTATGTTCGCCGAAGGACTCCTTCTGGTAGTTGTTAACCGTAAAACCATCGAAGATGTCCGTCCTGCCCTTGTCATCGCGGAAACGGCTTTGAGACGTATAATCGCCGCTCTCCAGCGCCGCCGCGGCAGTAATCATCTTGAACGTCGAGCCCGGCGTATAAAGGCCCTGCGTGGCGCGGTTCAAAAGCGGTGAACCCGGATCGGAGTTGAGGACCTTCCAGTTTTCCTCAAGCTGGTTGGGGTCATATGTAGGGCTGGACACCATAGCTACGACCGCTCCGGTCCTCGCGTCCAGGACGACAACCGCGCCCCGCTTGCCGAGCTTCTGAAGCTCACCGAGGGCGGTGCGCTGGACCTTGGGGTCGAGCGTCAGCTTCAAATCCGCGCCTTTTTTCTCCTTGCCCATCACGGTGTCGAGAAGATTGACCAGCTCCACTTCATCGGCGGTGCCGGTAAGGTATTTATTCTGGGAGTGCTCAAGCCCGACCTGTCCATAGGTGATGTTGTTATATCCCACCACCTGTGGTGCAAGGTCACCCGTGGGATAATCACGGTAATAAAGATCGCCCTCCTTGCGGTTGCTGGCGAACTCCGCCTTGTCGCTGCCCAGGATGAGTCCGCGCTCTATTCGCATCTGCGCGAAGACCTTGCGGGTATTCTGGGGGTTTTCAGCCAGGTCCGAAGCCTGGATGACCTGCCGGTAACCCAGCATCAGGATCAGGCTGGCGAACATTATCACGGATACGTAGAAAAGATTGCGTACCGGTTTGTTCATCTGGTTTTCTCCGCGTTGGTGCGGTTGCTTATGAGCAGCAGGAGCGCCAGGGCGCCGAAATTGGCGACGATGGAGCTTCCTCCATAGCTGACGAAAGGCAGGGTGATTCCGGTCAGGGGTATGAGCTTCATGACTCCGCCGAGGATGACAAACGTCTGGAGGACGAACCCGGCCGAGATCCCGGCGGCAAGCAGCTTGGAGAAGCCGTCATCGCTGTCGATGGCGATCTTGAACCCCCGGTAACAGAAGAGCATGAAAAGTATGATCAGCGCTGTTGCGCCCGCCAGGCCGAGTTCTTCGGCGATCGCGGAAAAAATAAAGTCTGTTTCGAGCTCCGGGACAATCGTGCTTCCGTTCTGCAAAAGCAGATAGCCTTTACCCAGCCCTGTGCCGAACAGCCCCCCGTCACCGATGGCGAACAGCGACTGGACTATCTGATAGCCCGAGTCCATCGCATCCGGCCAGGGATCGATCCATGTGTCGACCCGCAGCTTCACCGTGGCTCTGAGTTTATATGCAAGCACCGCGCCACCGCAGAAGAGCAGGCCCCCGATTATGGGGTATGTAAGTCTGCCGGTCGCCACGTAAGTCATGGCCAGAAAGATGCCAAAAAAGAGCATCGAGGTCCCGAGGTCGTTCATCAGCAGCAGCAGGGCGAATGACATGCCCCACATGGTCACCAGGGGGCCGAGATATTTCAGGGGCGGCATCGGCAGGCCGAATATGTGCCAGGTCGAAGTCGAGAGAAGCTCGCGGTTGCTGTTGAGATATCCCGCAAGA
Organism: Thermoleophilia bacterium; assembly: GCA_041658605.1. GTDB lineage: Bacteria > Actinomycetota > Thermoleophilia > BMS3ABIN01 > BMS3ABIN01 > JBAZWE01. Next base: position 40,872 of record JBAZZU010000010.1, read on the forward strand.
AAAACGGTGATCAGCACCTTGGAGAACTCGCCGGGCTGGATGGAAAAACCGCCCGCGTGCAGCCAGAGGCGGGCGCCGTTTATTTCCTTGGCAAAAATTATGGTCAGGATCAACAGCAGGACGCCAATGATTCCCAGAATGTAGATGTAGTCATCCAGCCTGCGGTAGTTGCGCAGGAATACGACGATGAGCGAGAAGAGCCCCAGTCCGATCATCAGCCACCGGGTCTGGGCGGCCGCCAGAACGGGGTCGATGCGATAGATCATCATGATCCCGACTGCTGAAAGCAGGGCGGCCAGCGGCAGCATCACGGGGTCCGCGTGCGGCGCCGCGAGACGAAGCAGCAGGTGTACCGCTAAAAACAGCCCCACGAACAGGAGCCCGTAACTCAGTGATGCGGCGCTGATCTGGGCCGAGCGGGTGGCGTAAACGCTGGCAAAGCCGATCACCATGAGCAATATCACCGGCAGAAAGTTTGCCAGTTCGCGGTTGCGCTCCATCTAGTACAAAACTCCCGGTGGTATGTTGGAAGGCGTGGTCGCGGCCTTGCTGCGCTCTTCATCCTCTTTCGCCTTGCGTTCCTCTTCCTCCTTGCGGGCCCTTGCCTGCTCCGTGTAATTCTCAACCATCTTCTCGGCTTCGCCCAGCGACTTTACGTCCTGCTTGCTTACCCGCTCCTGCTCGAAAGGCTCCAGATCATCAAATTTTGCCGGGCTGGGGCGGTACAGCGAAGACAGGGGCCAGGGGCCGAAATCGTACGGCACCCCGCGGAAGATGGACACCCTGCCCCTGTCGACACCCACATAATAAAACTGCCGGGTTACAAGCCAGGCGGAGGCCAGGATGACTGCCGCGAGCAGGAGCCCGGTCGCGATGCGTCCCGGAATTGAAGTAAACCATTGCCTCAAGGTGCGCTTCGTTTTCGGGGCTGCCGGCGCATCCATCAGATCACTGGTGGTTTCGGAGTCATCCGGAATATTTTCGGGCTCAGGTTCGGCCGCAACCGGTACGGCAAACTTCTCGGTCATTCCGGCATTTCCCGCGGCCACGGAGCCATCCGGACAGAAGAGGACCACGGTCACGTTGTCGGCGCCTCCGCCGGAGAGCGCCGCCTCGACCAGTCTGTCGGCGGTTGCAGCAAGGCTTTCTTTGCCGGCGAACACGCGGGATATTTCCTCGTCGGGGATCATCGAGTAGAGGCCGTCACTGCATAGCAGAAAAACGTCGCCTGGCTCCCAGTCGATGCTTTCGGTATCGACATCCACAATCCTGTCAACGCCGAGGGCCCGGGTGATTATGCTTCTCTGTGGATGGTTCGCCGCCTCCTCGCTGGTGATAGTCCCCTGGCGCAGCATCTCTCCGACCAGTGAATGGTCCTCGGTCAGCTGTCTGAGTTCGCCGTCCCGCCAGAGATAGGCCCTGCTGTCGCCGACATGCGCGAAGCCCACCATGCTGCCGACGATGGCGGCCGCGGTTATCGTGGTTCCCATGCCCGAGTGATGTGTGTCGCCGCCCGCCGCCTCGTAAATGCTGATGTTGATACGAGTTATGAGTTTTGACAGTTCATCCTGTGGTGACCTGGTCTGCGGCATGATCCAGGCGAATGCCCTGGCAGCCATTCCCGAAGCCACTTCGCCGGCCTCGGCGCCGCCCATGCCGTCAGCGACCATGAAAACCGGCGGCTGCGCGAAAAAAGAATCCTCGTTAGACCCGCGGACGAGTCCTGTATGGGTTGATGTGGCAAAAGTGATGGGCATGGCTAAATGAGGCTCGAAACGATGGAAATCATTTCGCCGTCACTCCTCAAACCGGAAAATCGTATCCCCGATGACGATCTCCTGCCCGGGTTTGATCTGGTGCTCTCCCTCGATGCGCCGGCCATCGATATAAGTACCGTTCGTGCTCCCCAGGTCTTCCAGAAACAGGAACTGCCTGCGCGCGAAGATGCGCGCGTGCGTCTGGGACACATACTCGTCGGGGAGGACGACCTGGCTGCGGGGCGAGCGGCCGATTGTGGCGCCGCTCCTGATCTCAAAGACTTTGCCATCCTCGATCACCTTGCTGTGCTGGACGACCAGGCGTGGCTTGAGCTTGCTGGTCAGGTAATCGAATTCGCTGGTCGAGGCATCAGTGTGGACGGCGGGCTCCGGCTTGATGGGCATGCGCTCCCGGGGTTGCGCAACCGGTGGCGCGGTCGCCTTGGCGGCCGGCCGCGCGTTCCTCGCGGGGACCGCGAGCGGGGTTTCTGGCTTGAGAGGCATGGCGATGGGCTCGGCGCCGTTTCTTAAATCGCGGGCAAGCCTTCGCACTATCATGAAAATGAAGAGATACAAAAGCAGCAGAAACAAAATTTTGGAGCCGAACAGGACGGGCTCTAGCATAATTGTCTTTCAAACCTCACTCTCGTAGTTCCCAGGGTCAATACATCTCCATTCTGCAAGGTCTTTGTCTTGACCTTCTTTCCGTTCACCTCAACGCCGTTGGTGCTGTCCAGATCGACGATCAGATATTCGTTGCCTCTCTGGCGTAGTTCGGCGTGCCGCCGCGAGATATTGGAATCCTCGAGGGTCAGGTCACACTGGCGGCTTCGGCCGATCAGCACCACGCGCTTCGTTACCTCGTAGCTCAGGGTTCCGGCTGACAGTGTTATTTTCTCACACGCCAGCCCCATCTCCCTGGCCTCGTTTGCGCTGACTGCCATGGTGCCCTCGGGACTGCCCTGGGGGCGATATACGACCGTCTGGCCCAGCATGTCGCCGCCGATGCCGGGAACAGCCACCGGCGCCTGCGTGGCGACGGGCTGAACGTTTTCGCCTGCCGCCGGTACGGGGGCCGAGACCATTCTTGTAGCGATGCCGAACTCGCCCACTATCAGATCCTCATCCGTCTTCATGACGACGATAGGCCGGCTCAGGAGGTCATAGCCCTCCTTGCGTGCGTGCTCGGTAAGATAGTCCGCAAGATCGCTTTTAAGGTTTTCCTCATACGACTCGAACTGCGCGCCATCCTCGGGCGCGAGGAACAGCGTATATTCGTTCGGTGCATAGATCCTGGAGACACTGACCACTTTGTTGTCTTCCATTTCCTTGACCAGCTTGCGCGCCAGCTCCACCGGCTGAACCGGAGACTTGAAGGCGCGGCCGAAGCCGCCCTCGAAAATGCCCTGAATTTTTTCCTCAAGTTTCTTTAATACGCTCACGGAGGGTGTCTGGTTGATGGTTGACTCTGGGAGACAGCAGGAGAAGCCCGACCTGGATTATAACGCAAAGCACGACCGTTTTCAGGAGCGAAAGCGGCAGAACATAGTCTTTGAACAAATAGGGCAGCGACAGATATCCGCCCACCAGAAGCGCGTTTGAAAAGAAAAGTCCGGACAGGTCGTAGAAAAGAATGCGTCTTTTGACCAGCAGGGCAGCGGGAATCGCGGCCGCCAGCCAGATCGCGGGCTGGACCAGCAATACAGGGTACTCATCGAAAGGAGACGCAAGGGCAGCAACTGCGCTCAGGGGATTATATTCTCCACGTAGCCGGGCCGTTAGGTCAAACGTGTTGGCTATGCCCAGGTAGTCGAGTGTTCCGGCTGTCGTTAGAAGCTGATAGAAGGTCATCGCGGTACAACCGATAACCGCCAGCACAAGGCCTCGCCGCAGACGGCCGGTGGCGCCGGCGGCAGCCGGAAAGACCAGACCAAGCCCAACCACGCCAAGGGCGGGCGCAAGTGCGGGCAGCAGAGCTCCGCGCGGCCAGGAGGTCCCGAAAACCAGCAGGTAAAGAACAGTAACCGCCGACAGGATCGCGCCCAGCGCGGGTGAAAAGACAACAACGGGAACCAGGGCAAAAGCGGCAAGCAGGAACAGCCCGATGCGGGGGAGCAATGCTACAGAGAGGGCGGCACCGAACAACAGGGGCAGCCGCCACGTCTGGGGATAGAAAGGTGAATCATATGAGGCGGCCGCGATCACGAGGGCCGCAAGGCACCCGTTAAAGATCCTGGCTGCCAGGAACCCGTAGCGGCCGGCCAGGTCTTCATATATGCCCGGCCGCTGCTGATCGGCACGGCGCAGCACCGTAGTTGCCTGCTCCCCGCCGGAAAGCTCCGGGAGCAACTCCTCAAGCCCGACGGCAAGGCTTCTCGCGCCCAGGCGCATCGAGGGATCGGCATCCATGGCTTCTTCGAGCAGGTCGGAAAGTTCCTCCGGCAGGTCAGGCCGCACGGAAACGAGCGGGGGCGCACCCGCGTGGATCCTGCTGATGGTCTCCATGGCAGTGTCGCTCCTGAACGGGTGATCGCCGGTAAGGCATTCATAAAGGGTCAGAGCCGCGGAATAGACATCGGTACCGCTGTCCACCAGCCTGCCGTCGGCCTGTTCGGGTGACATATATGCAATCGTGCCCAGAACGTCGCCCTGACGGGTGATGCGCTGGGTGTTTTCCAGCTGGGCGATGCCGAAATCCATGACCTTCACCCGCGGTGGCGCTTCCTGCGAAAGCATGATGTTGTCCGGCTTGATATCGCGGTGTATCACGCCGCGATCGTGTGCATGGTCAAGAGCTTCCAGCACCTGCAGCGTGATCTCAAGGCAGTCGCGGTCCGACAGCGAGCGGGAGGAGATGCTGCGAGAAAGTGTCCAGCCCTCTACAAGCTCGGATACAAGATAAACGTTACGATCGTCCTCCGCCAGCTCGAAGACGGTGACAATATGGGCGTTGCCGAGTTTTGCGGCGGCCCGGGCTTCCCTGGTGGCGCGGTCATCAAGCTCTTCCGACCTGTGGACGGCCTTCACCGCCACCTGCCGGTCCATCTTCTGGTCATGGGCGCGGTAGACTGTGGAGAAACCGCCGCGGCCGATCTGTTCGAGCAGCTCGTATCGGCCGAGAATAACAGGATTTGACATGTTTTCCCGGATCATGGTTGTTGGCAAAGTATAACCTCCCTGATTCGTCAATTCTTTGCCGGTTTCCTGAATCCTCTTTGGGACACCTTACTGAACTCCAGGGAGCGTGGACTGAGCTTGGGGTTACCACGGGGTCGGGAGTTCAGTAAGGTGTCCCAAAACCGAGCTGGACGGTTTGACCGGGCACAAAAAATAACCCAAAGTGTTTTCATTAAGAAGTCAAATATGTTAGACAGTAAAATGGTCTATTACAGGAGGGTCATGAAAAGATTATCCATTCCGGCATTATTTTTTGTCGCGTTGTTGACAGTCGTACTTCTTTCAGGCTGCGTCAGGCAGACGGAGGAGGCCAACCGCCTTGTCGATGAAGCCAGCGTGATCACCAGCGACACCCAGCAGAAGGTCACCCAGACAGAGGCCCTGATTCTTCAGGCTGGAGATCAGCAGACACAGGGTCTGACTGACGCCCAGAAGGTGACCCTTAACAAGATCAGGGCGTTGAATGAAGAGATACTCGCCCGGATTGCCGAAGCCAGGTCTAAGACCGATCAGGCGGCGGCACTTGATATCAGTGACTCTTATCGCCGGCAGCTTCAGGCCAGCAGCTCGGCCCTCGGAGCCGCACAGGACCTGTTTCGCACGCAGCAGGAGATGGTAGTCCTCCTGATCAGCGATCCGGCTCTCGAGGGACAGGACTCAAAACTGAAATACACCGAGCTGCAGACCAGGGCCACGGAACAGAGAGCTATACTCGAGGACGCCGACGCCGAGGCCGGGAGGCTGGCTGAGGAAAACGCCAGCCAGTCAAAAAAATAATCCTGACCTCCGTACTTTTTTAGCGGCGGGTTCTTGCGCCGCGAACGGGCGCCTGTGTTATAATACAGTCGCTCTCAAGGCGGGGTGTCTGAAGCCTTGTCGAAAAGGCCCAGTTGCAGGTATTTTACCGCCGCGGGCAATGTTGGAAATGCCGCTGTCGGCTCTGCGGGCGAGTGGTGGAACTGGTAGACACGCTAGGTTCAGGGTCTAGTGCTCTTACGAGCATGGGGGTTCAAATCCCCCCTCGCCCACCAGCACGGGTCTCTCCAGTGTCACCAGACGAAAGGACATACCTGTGTCTTTCTTCGAGGATGATGAAGAGCAGATCGAGGAAGAGGAAATAACCAAAGACAGAAAAAAGGCGCGGCGGGGAAAACCACCGTCGGGTCCGTCCCCGCTCGTCCGGGTAATCGTAATTCTGGTTGCCGTGCTGGTCCTGGTCCTGATAACAAGCCTGGGCATCAAGAGCTGCCTCAACAACAAGAAAGTCGGCGAGTACCGCGACTACTTCAATGCGGTCGACGTTGTTGTCAAGGACTCCGACGATCTCGGCAAACAGCTCTCCGACATGTTTCAGAAACCGGATGAAGCTGTACGCCAGTCCCTGGAAGCCAAGCTGGCGGAGCTACAGAAAGCCTCGGACGAACAACTGATCCGGGCCAAGGCGATCAAGGCGCCAGACGACTTCAAGGAAGAGAACGAGTGGTTCGTGGCCGCCATGCAGATAAGGGCGCGCGGACTGAAAGATCTGCAGCCGGCGTTGCTCAACGCGCTGGAGGCGCGGGACAATCAGGCCAGCGCCTCGCAGGTTTCACACGCCATGCTCATCCTGTTGACGAGCGATGTCACCTATGACGAATTCTTCTATCAGCGCGCCCAGCAGGTTCTCAAGGATGAGAAAATAACAGACATCAAGGTTCCCCAGTCCAAATTCCTGAAAGATCCGGCTCTGGCCAGCCAGCAGACCGCCGTAACCGTGCTGGAACGTCTCAAGGGTGGTCCGTCAGTCCAGGTTTCGGGACTGCACGGAGTGTCTCTGGCCGGCGTCAAGGCAAAACCCAGCGGCATGGCGCTTTCGGCCGACGGTGAGAACAGCCTCAAGGCAGGGGAGTCAATGACTTTTGAGGTGGAGATCGAGAATCAGGGAGAGGCTACAGAAACCGAAGTGCTGGTCAGCCTCAGCCTTACCGCGCCCGGCTGGCCATCCCCACAGAAAGTCGATGGGCGTGTTCCCACAATCGCCCCCGGCGAGAGGCGCACAATCGAGCTGACAGGCCTGGCGGCGGAAGCCAATTCACAGGCGGCGCTTCTGAGGGCCGAGGTCGGCCCCGTGCCGGGAGAGGCCAACACGCAGAACAACGTCGGCGAGTACAAAATAGCTTTTAGTTAGGGCTGTCGCATCAAGGCGGCGGCCCGAATAATGGAAGGTTGGAGGTTGATTTGACCTTCAACCTTCACATGTTTGGGGCCAGTGAGCTCATTAATAGAAAATAACGTGATGCCGGCGTTTGCAGCGTCGATGGCCGTCGCTGTTGTCGCTCTCCTGCTGGCGGGCTACCTGATCGCTGTCTTCCGCCGGTACCGCCGCGACCAGAAAGTAGTCATGGGGGAAGGTCGTGAACGCGACCTCGTGGCCCACGCCAGGGCGGTTCAGGAGAGGGTAGACGCCCTTTCCCATGAGCTCAAGCATATGGCCGATCGGCTTGAGCGCAGTGAGCACCGCCTCGATGACTGCTTCACCTTTCGCAGTGTTGTACGCTATGACGCCTACCACGATTTGAGCGGCATGCAAAGTACATCCGTGGCATTGATCGATGCCCAGTTTTCTGGCGTTATCATAAGCTCGATACAGTCTCGTGACCATGGCAGGATCTATGTAAAGGAAGTTCGCCATGGTGACAGTAAAGAGCAGCTATCGCCGGAAGAGGAGCAGGTGCTCAAAGAGGCCATGGGCCTGAAAAAACTGAAGGATACGAAAACTCCAAAACTGGTGGGGGAAGCAGGTGCCTGACAAGGCCGCCAACGGGAGCAGAACAGGATTTCTCGGACCCACCGGAACCTGGGCCGAAGAAGCGCTTCTGGCATGCGGCAAATGCGGCACTGGGGAAACAGTGGCCCTGCCTTCGGTGTACGACGTGATAGCGGCGGTTGCTTCCGGCGACGTCGAAGCTGGTATCGTACCCATGGAGAACGCCATCGAGGGTTCAGTGAGCGCCACCCTGGACGTGCTTGCCTTCGAATTCGACAACGTGCACATCGTCAGGGAGATCGTCTACCCGATTCGCCATCGTCTTATAATGCGCACAAGCCTGGAGTTCGGCGATATCGAGCGCATTATCTCCCACCCCCACGCGCATGCGCAGTGCCGGAAGTTCCTCAGGGAAAGCCTGCCCCACGCAGAAGTCGTTGCGGCCAACAGCACAGCCGATGCGGTACGAATGGTCAGCGAGTCAGAAGAAGCATGGGCTGCCATCGGCAGCGCCGTTGCGGCGGAAAGATACGGTTGCATCGCCCTTGATATTGACATCGAGGACTACTCCGACAACCAGACAAGATTCGTTCTCCTGTCGACGAGCCCCGCCGCTCAGGATCAGGGGGGCCCTTACAAGACATCCATCGTCTGCACCATCGCGCATGACCAGCCGGGAAGCCTGCTTCAGATCCTCCAGGAGTTTGCCCATCGCTACGTGAACCTCACCAAGATAGAATCCAGGCCATCGAAGAAAGGGCTGGGCGATTACGTCTTCTTCATCGACATGGAAGGCAGGAAAGACGATCCGCAGGTCGCCTCGGCGCTCAAGTGTTTGGATTGCAAGCTCTCCCGGGTAAAGTTGCTGGGATCCTACCCGACCGGCTAGGCGGCACCCCATGACAGGAAATAAATAAACCGCAAAGCTCGGGGTGATTAGTATGGGCGAGTACAGCGTTTTTGAATGCCGTAAATGTGGCTATAAGTCAAAACAGATCCGCTGGGGGGTGGGCCAGGACGACCCACGCTTCCGTTTTCTTCCCGCCCATTGCGGCCAGTGTAGCGAGATTGTCGAGGTCGACCTCACGGGGCACGACGTACTCATCGACACATTCACGCACAGCGAGTGCGGCACATCCGTGCTTTTCTTTCAGAAGGGCCGGTCGTATGCATGTCCGAAATGCAACGCTCCCGATGTACGCATACTGCAAAAAGGGTACTGGTAGTCCCACCACCGATCAATCCGCTCAGCTTCTCGCCAGGAATCCCGTCCCGCAACATGTCGATTTCAAGCAAAGCACCACCTCTGCCGATTACTCAGTACGCAGGCCGCAACACGTGGTCATCAGGGCGTGCTTTGACTCAACAAGGCAAGATTCAGACGGGACGAGAGGTTAAATTGAGCAGGTTTTGGGGCATTCCGCTATTCCGGCGGCTGAGCACGAAGATGGTCGCCGGCTTCATCGCAATCGTAGCCATATTCTCCACTCTCGGAGTCGTGGTCCTTCACGAGGTAAACACCATGAGAGCCGCTTCTGACGAGGCCCTTGCCAGAGCCGGCGCGGTGCATCATATAGAGGAGGCCAGAATTGCCGCCGCGCAACAGATCCAGGCCCACTACGAGCTCATGCTGGAAAACAAGGAAGACAAAATCACAAGTTTTGAGACTGCCCGTCAGGTCCGTGATGCCGCCCTTGCCGATGCGAGCGCCCACGGTCTTTCTGACATAGAACAGGAGTGGTTCAAGCAGCTGACCGTCGCGACAGCGGGCTTTGACAACAACTTTATGAACGAACTGGTGCCTGCCTGGCGTTCGGGAGACACCGCCGCAACCCTTGCCAGGGAAAAGCAGTCAGACGAGTTTTTACTAACGATCAATAATCTGAGCCAGAAGATCGCCGTGAGTTTCAGCGAGCGCAACAGGGAGGCCCAGGCTGCCTCTGACAATGCAGCTTCTGAGTTGAGGACATACTTTATTCTTGCTGGCATCATAGGTGTTGGTCTGAGTCTGCTTATTTCGGTAATCGCCGCAAGACGTCTCAGCAGGCCGATCAATGAGCTGAAGAAGGCGAGCGCAGCCATGGCCAGGGGCGACTACGATCGTCGGGTCGAAGTCGCCACTTTTGACGAGATCGCGGAACTGGGTGGCTCTTTTAACCGGATGGCGGACGCGATCCAGCGAAAGGTTGCGCAGCTCACCTTTCTGTCAGATATAGCCCTGACCATCAGCTCCGAGCTCGACTGGGAGCGCGTGGTGGATGTGGTCATGGAAAAAGGCATCGAGCTGACCGACTCCCAGGCGGCCGCTATTACCCTGTATGACGAGGAGCGGGGTGAGTTTACAGACATATTCACGAAGGGCCTGAGCGACGACTTTGTCGGCAAGATGCAATTTCGCAAAGGCGGCCTGGCGGAAGAGTCTCTTCTGGGTGAACAGGCCGTATTCAGCGACAACGTCATGTCATCCCACAGGCTGAGCCGGATGGCTAGCGATGAGGGAATCAAGGCGTTCATCTGTCTGCCGCTCAAAGTGCAAAAGAAAAAGCTCGGAGTCCTGTACGTTTACAGCAAGGAATTCAGCGCCTACAGTCGCGATCACCTGTCGGTCCTGTCGATCCTCTCCAACCAGGCTGCAATCGCGATTCAGAACGCCCAGGTGCTCCAGCAAAGCAAGGAAGAAGCAGTCACCGACGGCCTTACGGGTCTGTATAACCAGCGGTATTTTTATTCGCGCCTGAAAGATGAGATCGACCGCGCACAACGCAACAATAAATCCATATCGGTGATCTTCTGCGATCTGGACCGCTTCAAGACCTTCAACGATATCAACGGGCACGCGCTTGGTGACACGGCCCTTGTGGAGATTTCCCGGATAATCGGAGAATCCAAACGTGCCATCGACATCGCGGCACGCTACGGAGGAGAGGAATTCGCGATTATCCTTCCCGACACGGATACGTCGGGAGCCCAGATCATCGCTCATCGGATCAGGCGCCGCGTAGCCGGGTTTTCTTTTGAGACCAACGCGAGGAACGGTGCGCCCCTCACTATCAGCATCGGGGTGGCCAGCTTCCCGGAAGACGCGCCGCAGGCGCGTGATCTGGTTGACAAGGCCGACTGGTCAATGTATTACGGCAAGCGTCATGGCGGCAACAGGGTCACGTTGTTCCACGAAGAGTCGGCTGAGTTTGGCGAGGTGACCCTCGAGGACCTCGTGAGAGAGGAGCTTCATATCGCGGCGGCCCAGGCGATGGCCGCAAGTGTTGATGAGCGCAGCACTTACGACCAGCGACACGCGGAATCAGTAGCGAGGCTGGCGTCGACGATCGCCACCGAGATGCGGCTGGAGGACGATCAGGTGCACCACGTCCGCGTGGCCGGTCTTCTGCACGATATCGGACTCATCAGCGTTCCCGAGGATATCATCAACAAGCGCGGGCACTTAAGCCCTGAAGAATGGCGGAGAATAAAAGAACATCCGGAGGTCGGTGAATCGATACTCAAGCATATCACCAGCCTGGAGAGCTTCCTGCCCGTAGTGCGACATCACCACGAACATTATGACGGTGCTGGGTATCCGGACGGACTGTCGGATGAGAAGATCCCCCTGGGCGCACGAATCCTGGCTGTGGCTGACGCTTTCCAGGCCATGACCAGCGAGCGTCCCTATCGCAAGGCGCTCACGATCGAGCAGGCTCTTCTGGAGCTCCAGATGGGCGCCGGCAAGCAGTTCGATCCCAGGGTCATCGATGCTTTCATCTCGCTCCTGAAGCCCAGGCAGGCCAAGGCTTCATAGACTGGAGCCTTTCTGCTTTCCCGCAACACGTCCGCGGAACCCTCTTAGACCCTATTCCTTCTCACGCAGCGTAAAACTTGCGAGCACCAGCAGCGCAAGGCCAAAGCCCACCAGTACAAAAAATGGCGTCAGTACCGAGTAGAACGAGCTTCCGTCGACTACAACACTCCTCAGCACTTTCACGGCCCATGTAAGGGGAACCAGATAACTGCACCACTGGAGCACTGAGGGAAGATCACTGATCGGGATAATCATCCCGGAGAGCAGCGCGGAAGGTATGATTACCATCGGGATGAAGGGGAAGACCTGGCCTTCGTTGCGCGCGAAGTTGGAAAGGAACAGTCCCAGGCCCACGGAAACGATCGCCAGGGACAGCACGGTGAGCACCACGGCGACGATGTCCCTCTCTATCTTCACATCAAACAGATACCTGGTACTGACGAGCACAAGCGCCGTCTGGGCGGTGGCGACAGTGGAATAACCGGTGACATAACCGGAAACGATCTCACGCCGCCGGTAACCGGAGACGAACATGCGGCTCAGGGTGCCCGCGGTGCGGTCCCTGACCAGCACAATCGTGGCTAGCACATAAGCAAGAAAGTGAACCAGGTAGGCAGCGATGAGGATGGAGAAGTCAGAGACCCGGATGCCAAAACGAACCAGCCCCGGAAGTGAGTCAATAACATATTTAAGCAGAAACATCAAAATCAGCGGCACCAGGAGCGACATGCCGAGAAAGCGCCGGTCCCTCATGAACTGCCGGTTGATGCGGGCCGCGATGAGGAGGCTGTGGCGGATCATTTCGCCTCTTCCAGGAGCGACAGAATGACTTCCTCGAGGCTTTGCCGTTTGATGCTGATGCGGCTCACTCTCTCCTGGAGACCGTATTCCCCGAGCAGGCGGGGGAGCTCCTCTTCGTAGCTGTCGAGCTCCGCCTCCCGGTGCTCGCCATCGATTTCCATTGTCACGAGCGCCTTGCCTCGCCTTCTGATGGCCTCGGGCGTTTCGGAGACGAGGATCCTGCCGCCGAGAATGACCGCTACATGGTCGCAGCGGAGCGCTTCGTCCATCTGGTTCGTGCTCAGGAAGATAGTGCGGCCCCTGTCGCAGAGTTCCGCGAAATGCTGCCAGAAATTCTGTCGCAGGACAGGGTCAACCCCCGCGGTGGGTTCATCGAGGACCAGCAGTTCGGGGTCATGCATCAGGGCGCATGCCAGCGAGGCTCTTTGACGCATGCCTCCGGAGAAAGTGTGGAGCGGGTCGTCACGGCGGTCCCAGAGCTGTACGAATTCCAGTGTTTCGCGGATCCGTTCGCCGATATCCGGCGGCCTGAACGCACCACCAAAAAAACGCAGGTTTTCAATCGGGCTGAGGTCGTCGTAGAGCGAAGGTGTCTGGGGCATATACCCGAGGTCTTTTCTGACGGCATGGCGTTCGCGAATCGCGTCTCGTCCAAGGACCCTGACACGGCCACGGTCGGGTTTAAGCAGACCGCAGATAGCCTTGATGAGCGTTGTTTTTCCAGAACCGTTTGGACCTACCAGCCCGTATATCTGCCCCCTGCCAGTGGTGAGGGAGGCGCCGTCGAGCGCCGTGATGGCTCCGTATCGTTTACCCAGGTTCTCGATTTCTATGGCGGACGCGTGTTCGGGAATGGAAGACATCAGGCTTCCTGTAACGCGTACTTGGCCGTGAACTGGTCAGCATCCATGTTTTCCCAATCTTCCTTGATAAGAAGGTCCAGGTAATCTTCGCTGGTTTTTTCCAGTCCGCGCGGGCAGTACACATATTTGAGCGTACGACCCTCGCCGTCAGAAATCTCGACCACCCTGTCGTTTTTCCCGGCGGGTAGCACCTTCAGAAGATATCTGGCTTTTGCTGGTTCAGTCATGCCGCTCACAATCCTGACTTGTTCGGGGCTGTGCCGGCCCCCCGGTTCGTCTGGCAGCTGGTACTCATTTTTCCAGGTCTCCCTCCAGCTTTATTCGTGCCGCCAGCTCAAGCGCCTCCCGGCGCGAGCTGATATTTCCAAGCGTCTGTTCCTCGAGTATCCGCGCCAGGAGCAGACCGACCAGCGGACCGGGATCCAGGGCCAGTTCCTGCATCAGCTCATCCCCGCGGACCAGCTTTGGCAGGGCTTCCGCCTCCTCGACCGCGAAGCTCTCTGCCATCATTTCACTGGCGAGCCGGAGGTGTTTTTCAATGGCCGCATCCATCGTCTTCGGCCCCCTGACCGAAAGCTGGTCGGATACTGACAGCATTATCGCTTCCGGCGTATAGGGTTCGGTGGCCCGGAAGTAACGCAGACGCGCCCGCCTGCTCGGAGGAAAGTCATGTTTGAGACCCTCAAAGCGCATATGGTTCGCAACCAGGAGAGTAATCGCTTTTGCCGTCTCGGCGCTGGCGCGCATGCGCGCGAGGGTTTCGGATACCATCTCCGCGCCGATACGGTCGTGCTCGAAAAAGCGGAAGTCGCCGGAATCATCGGTGAACCGGCAACCTGGTTTGGCGACATCGTGCATTATCGCGGAATAGCTCATGACAAAGCGCCAGCTGGCGTCGCCGGCGATCCGCTGGTTGCTCCGCTCAACGATTTTTTCCGCCTGCCCGGGGAAAAGGACAGAGGGGTCTTCAATTATGCCGTCGAGGGCTTCGGTGGCCGCAAGGACATGGTTATAGACGTCGAGGTGGTGATAATCGTTCTGAGCGACGCCCTTCAGCGCATATATTTCAGGAAGCAGGACCTCCAGCAGTCCCAGCTCGTCCATGCGGCGGATGGCCCTCGCGGCTCCCGGAGCTTCGAGCAGGCGGCTCAGCTCGGCCCAGACACGCTCGACCGCGGGCCTGGTGGCCAGCACCGATTTTGATCGGATGAGCGACTTCAGTTGCCCGGAAATCCTGAGATCCAGCTCTTTCTCAAGGCGTAAAGCCCGTAAAAGCCTTAGAGGGTCGTGGTCGAAGATGGCATCGTCGAGGGGAACGAGAAGGCGGGCCTCCAGGTCTGCGAGCCCGCCCAGGGGATCGGTTATTTCGCCATCGGCGAGTCTGGCGGCGATGGCATTCACGGTAAAGTCGCGCTGGCTTAAGTCATCCTCGATGCCGGCGCCGCGAAGGGAGGCGAAGTCGTAAGTATTGCGGCGATCGCCGGTAATCACGCGGCAGCTCTGAAACTCCTCGGACAGCTGGAAGTAACTTCCTCCGATCCTGTCGGCGAAGCGCCGCGCCGTTTCTTCGGGAGGACCGTCCGTGACCAGGTCGATATCGCCGGACTCTCTTTCGAGCAGCAGGTCGCGTACGGTGCCACCGACGAGCCAGGTCCTGACCCCGGAATCCGCGAGGAAATCCCGGGCCGCGGAGATCGCCGCTGTCGCAGGATCTATTCTTATTCCGTATACCTTCTTTCCACCCTGGAAGATATATTGCAGGTGATCTCATAGTTGATCGTGTCCAGCATGAGCGCCATCTCTTCGGCGGTTATGGCGTCGTCACCCTGTGTTCCTATAAGCAGGACTTCCGCCCCTGCCTGTACTTCCGGCTCGGGGCCCAGGTCGACCGTGATCTGATCCATGGAGACCCTGCCGACGATGCGGTACGAGCCGCCGTTGATGAGGACGCGCCCGCGGTTTGACAGCCGCCGGCTGAAGCCGTCGCCGTAGCCTATGGGGACAACGCCGATCGTTGTCGCCGCCGGGGCGGACCAGGTCCGGCCGTAGCCGACCGCGTCGCCTTCGATCAGGGGCTTGATGTCTGCCAGGTAGGAGCTGAGGGCAAGAGCGGGCCGCAGGCCGTCCGTGGCAGCGTCTCCCTGGAAGGGCGAGAGCCCGTAAATGGCGATGCCGCACCTGACCATGTCAAAATGAGATTCCGGATAGCGCAGTGTCGCCGCGCTGTTGGCGCAATGGTAGCTGGCTTTGGTGCCGGTGCGCAGGACCACCTGCGTGGCTTCTTCAAAAACGCCCAGCTGATAGCTGAGGAAATCTTCATCGTCCTCGTCCGCGGTGGAAAAATGGGTCATCAGTCCGACGAGCTTCACTGCGGGCTCGGACTCGATCAAATCAAGAAGGTCGGGGAGCTGGCGGGGATAGACACCGAGCCTGCGCATACCAGTGTCGAGCTTGACGTGTACGGCGAGCGGGTTGTCCTTGTCGTAATTCAGATGAACGAGGGTCTTGAGAAACGCCGGGGTCCAGAGGATGATCTCTGCGTCGCAGTCGATGGCCGTCTGTGCTTCAGCCCCGGTAAGCGGGCCGAGGATCACGATCGGGCAGGTTAGCCCTGCGCTCCTGAGCTCCACCGCCTCGGCGGCAGTCGCAACGCCCAGGGTGGTCGCACCCGCTTCGACGCTGGCCCTGGCCACTTCCAGGGCGCCGTGACCATAGCCGTTGGCCTTGACTACGGCCATCAGCGAACAGCCCCGGGAAAGCCGCTGACGCAGGGCATTCACGTTGTGGCGCACACATTCGAGGTCGATCGTGGCCAGCGCTCGGCGCACAGTTTAACTCCCGGAGAAGGCCCGAACCAGGTCGGCCCGCGTGATTATCCCCACCAGAACGTCTCCGTCCAGCACGGGCAGGCGGTTGACCTTGTCGTCGGTCATGATGGTGGCGACTTCGTGGGCCGGGGTATCCTTCTGCACCGTGATCACATCGGTGATCATGATATCCGCGACCGCGGTCGCCGCCGCCTTGCGAACCCGCTCTTCAAACTTTTTCGTGCTTTCCAGGAAGATGACGCTGTCGAGGAACTGGACGTAGTGTGGGAAATGGATGTCGGCATCCAGTGATACCAGGTCTCCCTCGGAGACGATTCCGACGACCTGGTTCTTGTCGTCGACAACTGGCGCACCGCTTATCCTGTGTTTCGATAGCAGCCTGGCCAGGTCTTCCACCGTGGTATCCTCGTTCACGGTCACTACGTTTTTTTTCATGATGTCGGCGGCGGTTAGATCTTTCAAGGCCGGTCCTTTCCGTTAACCGTGGGAATGGTCTTCGTGTTCCTCTTCGCTTAAGCTGGCGAATGCCAGCGGCAGATATTCTATCAGGTCTGATGCTATCAGGTTGTCCTTTCCGAGGTCATCAGCCGCGATGTCGGCGGCCAGACCATGCAGGAAGGCCCCGGCGCCGGCTGCGATGAGCGGGTCGAGCCCCTTGGCCACAAGCGCGGCGATAACACCCGTGAGTACATCTCCAGAGCCGGCCGTGGCCAGTCCCGGATTGCCAGTGGGGTTCAGCAGGGTTGTCTCCCCGTCCGTGATTATCGTCGACGAACCCTTGAGGACGACGACGGCGCCCGTTTTTCTGGCGGTGGCCCTGGCGTGTCCGAGCCGGGCAGCGGTCACTTCGCCTGTCGGCAGGTCGAGCATGCTCGCCAGTTCGCCGGCATGCGGCGTAAGCACCGTTGCCGGCTGGCGTTTCTTCAGGGTGCCTGCCTTGCCCGCGAAGGCGTTAAGGCCGTCGGCATCGAGAACCACCGGCTTCCCGCAGGCCGCCATGAATTTCACTGTCAGGGAGGAGCTGCCTGGGTCCCTGCCCAGGCCAGGACCCAGTGCGATGCAATCGACCGACTCCGAGGCGTCAAGGAGATTTTCCAGCCCCGTCGCGGCCAGGTGTCCCGTGCCGTTGTCCGCGAGCGGCAGGGTCATGACTTCAAGAAGTTTTGTTTCGAAAACGCGGTTCAGGCTTGCGGGGACAGCCGCGGTCACAACGCCAGCGCCTGCCCTGAGAGCCGCCTCCGCGGCCATGCACGCGGCGCCGGTCAGCCCCGTGGAGCCGCCGGCGACAAGGACTCGGCCGACGCTGAACTTGTGGTCATAATCCATTTTTGGCGGGATGATCGCGGCCAGTACATCCGGATCGATCAGGAAATGGTCAGCCGGGACCGAGCAGCTTTCGGGAATACCGATATCAGCGAGTGTCAGATCGCCCGTATAGTAGCTGCCGGGCGCCACGAAATGGCCTACCTTGGGGACGTGGAAGGTCACCGTTGCGGTTGCTGGCAGCGTTGTCGCAGCCGCCGCGCCAGTCGAGGCATCAACTCCCGAAGCGATGTCGACAGCGATAACGGGGAGGCCGAGGTTCTCCGACGCGGAGCGGGCGATTTTAATAAAATCGGCGGCTTTGCCGCGGGGCTCATCGGAAAAACCCGTGCCGAAAATCGCGTCGACAATGATGCAGTCCGTGGAAAGTGCGCGCTTGAGGGCCGCGGCCGTGGGAGCATGCATGACCTCGATTCCCATCTTCCCGAGAATCCTGAGGTTTACCAGTGCATCGCCCCGATATTCACTCCGGGCAGCGACGGCAAGGACCTGCACATCGGCCCCGGCCTCGATCAGGTGACGCGCGGCCACAAACCCGTCGCCGCCGTTGTTCCCCTTGCCGGCGAGTACCACAAAACAATGATGTTCACAAAAATGTTCAAGCAGGTGCTCGGCCACAGCCATGCCGGCCCGTTCCATCAGAACGGTACCCGGCATTCCCAGTCCCCGGATCGCGGCCGCGTCCGTGCGGCGCATCTGAGCCGACGTATATACGGGAAGAAAATGAGACGCGATTACTTCGTTAAGTTCAGCCACTGGTCCTCCCCTGTTTGTGAAACTGCACTGATACGTAGAATCTGCACGGCCATGATACCGCCGTCAGGGTGTTTCTTCGGAAGCGGTCACGTTCGGCAATGCTGCCGTATCCGGCACACAGGCGACCGCCACGGATACCGAAACTGCTCCACAATGGCTCATTGATAACGACAGGGGGCCTGCGTCCAGCCGCTCGGCTGCTTTTTTCATCGAGCCGCTTACGCGTACTTCCGGCTTTCCCCCCGATCCGATCTCGATCTCACGCCAGGACAGTACGCCGGTGCCAAGCGCCTTGCCCACCGCCTCCTTGGCGGCGAACCTGGCCGCGAAGTGCTGCACGGGGTTCGGCCGCGACCGGCAATAGGCCGCCTCGCCCTGCGTGAAGACGCGCTCAACCAGTCCCGGATGCCTCTCGAGGGCACGGGCGAAGCGCTCGTTTTCGATTATGTCTATGCCTACCAGCACGTCAGGAAGATATCAGCACCTTTCAAACGCAATTATTCCATCGATGGGGAAGTAATTAAACCAGGCTGGCGCAATAGTGTCTCCCTGGCGGAAAAGTATTTATTCGACAGTGACCGTTTTGGCGAGGTTGCGCGGCTGGTCCACGTTGCAGCCCTTCAGCCGGGCGATGTAGTAGGCAAGCAGCTGCAGGGGGACCACGGAGAGCAGGGGCGACAGCATCTCTGAGCTTTTAGGGATGAACATGACGTCATCGCTGTAATGCGAGATATCGGTGTTGCCCTCGCTGGCGACGGCGATGACCGACGCCTGGCGGGCCCGGACCTCCTCCATGTTCGACACCACCTTGCTGAGAACGTGGCCGTCATTGGCGACCACGACGACCGGGGAGCCCTGCTCGAGCAGGGCGATGGGCCCGTGTTTCATCTCTCCGGCGGCATATGCTTCCGTGGGAATGTATGATATCTCCTTGAGCTTCAGGGCTCCTTCCAGGCAGACCGGCAGGCCGACACCACGGCCCAGGTAGAGGAAGAACGGCTGCTGGTAATAGCGCTCCGCTATTTCGCGGGCGCTGGATTCGGTCTTCAGATACTCCCGCATCAGTTCCGGGATAGAATCGAGTTCGGCTGAGATCGCGGCGATCTTTTTTGTCGAAAGGGTTTTCTTGACCTGTGCCAGGTAGAGGGCCAGCAGGTGGATCGCGGCGATCTGTGCGACATGGGTCTTGGTGGCCGCAACGCCGATCTCGAGGCCCGCCCGCGTGTAAAGGACTCCGTCCGCGTCGCGGGTCGCCTGGCTGCCCATGATGTTGGTGATGGCGAGGACTTTCGCGCCCAGCTTCCGGGCCTGGCGCATCGCCACCAGCGTGTCGGCGGTCTCACCTGACTGTGAGATGCCGACCACCAGGGTCGTCGGTGAGAGGACCGGATCGCGGTAGCGGAACTCGGAGGCGACATCAAGCTCGACAGCCACCCGCGCCCAGTTCTCCAGGACATAACGGCCCACCATGCCCGCGTGGTATGAAGTTCCGCAGGCGACGATGTATATCTTGTCGATGCCGGCCAGCTCTTCCTCGGATATCTCAAGCTCCTCCAGCATGACACGGCCATCCTCTGTAAAGCGTCCGGCCAGAGTATCTGCCAGCGAGTCTGGCTGTTCGTATATCTCCTTGCGCATGAAAGTCTCGTAGCCGCCCTTCTCGGCGGCCTCGGCGTCCCAGTCCACCCGCGTGACCTCGCGGTCGAGCGGCCGCTTCTCCAGATCCATGACCTGCACGCCGTCAGGAGTCGCGACGAACAGTTCATCGTCATTGATGATCATCACGTCGCGAGTCTCTGCAAGAAAGGCGGGAATGGCCGAGGCGATGAAGTTCTCTCCCTTGCCGATGCCGATCAGCAGCGGGCACTCCTTGCGTGCGCCGGCAATGAGGTCCGGATGGTCCGCATGAATGGCGCAGAAAGCATAATGTCCGTGTATCTCTCCGACGGTCAGGCGCACGGCCTCCAGCAGATCGCCATCATAGTGCTTTTCGATGAGGTGTGAGATGACCTCAGCGTCGGTCTCCGAAGTGAACTTGTGGCCTTCCGCGGACAGCTCTTCGCGCAGCCTCTTGTAATTTTCGATGATGCCGTTCAGCACGATCGATATCCTTCCCGTGCAGTCACTGTGGGGATGGGCGTTGGCGGTTGAGGGGCGTCCGTGTGTCGCCCAGCGGGTATGGCCCAGCCCGAGCCGGGCCGCGGATTTACCGTTGCCGGCCAGCTCCTTCTCCAGGCTGTCGAGGTTCCCGACCGCGCGTATTATCTCGATGCGGCCGTCGTTCATCATGGAGACGCCGGCAGAGTCGTAGCCGCGGTATTCGAGTTTTCTCAAACCCTGGTAAAGGATATCCGTACAGGGCCTTGGCCCCACATAAGCTATGATTCCACACATTTTAAGAAAGATGCTCCTGATTCAAGGTTTCACGTTCACGCATATGATAAGCCATACGCGGGGGGACAGGTAATTATAGGCTGGTTGTGCCGAGGCAGCTTTCTACCTCGGAAACGATGCCGGCGCAGATCTCATCGCAAAGCTCCAGCGTCGCGGCCTCGACCATGACCCTGACGACGGGCTCGGTTCCCGAGGGACGAACCAGGACTCTGCCCTCGTCACCAAGGCGACTGGTTTCGGTTTCGACCTTTTCCCAGATCCCGGCCGCTTCCTTGAGGCCGGACATGTCAGCGACCCGCACATTGACGAGTCTCTGGGGCAGACGCTCCATGATTTTTGCCAGCCCGTTCAAAGGGATGCCGGTTTCCGTCATGGCCTGCAGTAACAGCAGCGCAGTAGCCAGGCCGTCGCCGGTCGTGCCGGTCTCCAGGTTGATCAGGTGCCCCGACTGCTCGCCGCCGAATCCGTAGCCGCCGGCAAGCATGTCCTCGAGGACATAACGGTCCCCCACTGCCGTGGTCCTGACCTCGATGCCAAGTTCGTTCATCGCCATATGGAATCCGAGGTTGGTCATGACAGTGGTGACTATCGTGTTCTTGGGCAGCTTTCCCTTATCCTTGAGGAAGTTGCCGCAGATGGCCATGATAAAATCGCCATCGATCACGTTGCCGCTGGCGTCGATCGCGATGACGCGGTCGCCGTCGCCGTCGAACGCGAGGCCGACATCGAAGCCGCCGGCCAGAACCTCGTCACGCAGTCCGTGTACGTGGGTGGAGCCGCAGCCGTCGTTGATATTGAAACCGTCAGGCCGGTCGGCGATCACCGTGGCGCGGGCGTTCAGCCTTTCAAAGGCCAGCGGTGCGCTCTCGTAGGTGGCGCCGTTGGCGCAGTCGATCAGGATACGCAGCCCGGAAAGATCGAGTTCGTTCCTGGCGAGCAGGTGATCCACATAGACCTCGTAAGCGTTCTTGAGATAACTCACGGCGCCGGGGTCGTCCGGCACGGGTGGATGTTCTTCGCCGGTCAGGTATCGCTCCATCTCGACTTCCTGCTCGTCGGTCAGCTTGAAGCCAGAGGCTCCGAAGAACTTGATGCCGTTGTCCTGGTATGGGTTGTGGGAGGCGGAGATCACCGCGCCCGCATCCGCGTTCTGGTCTATCACAAGGCTGGCGACCGCGGGAGTCGGTATTACGCCCGCCCGGATCGGCTCGCCGCCCGCCGAGCTGATGCCGGCGACGAGGGCAGCTTCGAGCATCGGACCGGAGACGCGGGTATCGCGTCCGATCAGAATGCGTGGTCTGGCAGCGGGAAGCACCGCCACGGCCGCCCGCCCGGCGGCAAGCGCCAAGTCAGCGGTGAGCATCTGGTTTGCTGCTCCCCTTATTCCATCGGTACCAAAAAATTTACGGGACAAAAAAACGCCTTTCTCATCAGATCAAACAGAAGATGGGGGATCGCCTTCAAATTCACAGACAACGATTATAACCGATTCCA
The DNA here is from genome assembly GCA_041658605.1 of Thermoleophilia bacterium. Taxonomy (GTDB): domain Bacteria; phylum Actinomycetota; class Thermoleophilia; order BMS3ABIN01; family BMS3ABIN01; genus JBAZWE01. The sequence goes on from JBAZZU010000010.1 coordinate 62,807, forward strand.
CCGCCACCGGTAGGTGTTCATATAAAAGGCGGATATGCGGGCAGAGAGAGCGCTTCAACCATTCAGGTCTTGCATCAGCAGGGCCTTCAGCGCGTAAGTATCAGGATCCACGACCCTGCCGGTGTTATCCAGATGGGTGATATTGATATCTATGGCCATGAGCACGGCGCGATCGACATTTACACCGGCGAGCTCTCTTAGCTCCCGCACCCAGTCATGCTGCCGGGTCGGTTCCATGACATCTGAAAGATAAAAAACCTTGTCAGAGAGGCTCATTTCCGGGTGGCCGGCGGTGTGCCAGAGCACGGCGCTTATAATCGACGCATCGGTTATACCCAGTTCACGCGAGGCGATCTCCGCGGCCACTTTGCCATGAAGGAGCACCGGACTCATGCGGTCAACCTCCCGTACCGGCAGCCCCAGCTCTTCGGCGCTAGCGACCAGTTCCTCGTTGGGAAGCTCGCGGGCGCAGTCATGAAGGAGCGCCGCCATCCTCAGCGGCGCCTGATCAACGCCATGCCGGTCCGCCAGTCCGGCAACTGTTTCAAGCACGCTTATGCTGTGCTGAAAGCGTGGCGCAGAAACGCGCCCTTTCAGCCATTTTCTCAGTTCATCTTCCATCTCTGAATATTATCGCAGTTTTTTCGGACCAGTGTCATATCTTTCCAAAGAGTGTCCGCAGCCGGATTGAAACAGGATGTTTTCGGGAAAGTTCCACATGTAAGGAAGACGCAGAGCCAGGGAAGCGGAGGACTTGTGGCAGAGATGAAAGCGGGCTTTCGCCGGATAAGCGATGAGGCGGTCCGGACAAGAACTGAAAAGGGCTGGGAAGAGTGGTTCGGAATCCTGGATGCATGGGGTGCTCCCCGGCAGGGCCACTTCCAGAGCGCCAAACACCTGCGCGAAGAATACGAAGTCAGTCCCTGGTGGGCCCAGGCGGTGACCATTCGCTATGAATGGGAGCGCGGCCTCAGGGAGGGTTAGGTTCCCAGGAATATCTTCTCGACGAACGGCGAGGTCATCGCCGCCAGCAATGCGTAGTACGAAGGGATGAAGGTGAGCCTGTCGCCGACGGCGACGCCGGGCCTCAGGCTTTCGGGGGGGTCGCATGCCACCGTCAGGTAGTCGCTGCTGGCCTCGATCGGCGTGATGCCCTCGTGGTAGGGAATCAGGGCCGCGGTGCTCGTATCCTGGCATCCGAAATCGACCAGGGCCTGTGTCCTGCCCGCTTTTTCATATACTTCCAGTACGTTGCCATCCAGCAGAATAGCGTCTCGATGGGCCTTGGGCAGATAAAGGTCGCCGGCCTCTCCGGAAGGTATTCGCCCAAGCAGGATGGCCTCACCGCAGCGAAGCTCGGTCAAAGGGCTGAAGAGCGAGTCCATGCCGCCGGCCTCGCCGCTGATGCCGATCATCAGTCTAAGCAGGCCGGAACCGCCCGCTGAAACGACTGGCAGCGATTGCCCCTCCTTCATCCTGAGCCGCCAGTGCAGTTGCTGGGCCAGATGGGTAAAGGTTGCAAGGGCCTCCTCCAGCGGTGCCGATTCGCGGGCACAGGCGGCGTTGGTGGCAATGCCGACGAGTTCGCCATCAGACAGCTCCGTAAGCAGGGCCGCCTCCTCGACTGCCAGCTCCGCGGGCACGCCTTCCCGGCAATCGCCGGTCTCCACCATAAGGCAGAGTCGCACGGGGCGTGTCGCACTCAAACCCGTGAGAGCCATGGCCTGCTGCAGCGATGACACAAAATGGATGTCCGCCGCCGTGTTTAACTGCCGGCCTGCGACCGGCGAGCGCAGCAGTTCCAGTTCAGCGCCGGGAAAGTGGCGGCGCAGGTTGGCGATGCTTTCGATGCGCGAATCAGCCAGGGCGGCCGCTCCGCCGGCAAGCATGGCCTCCGCGACCAGCTCATTGCCGAGACAGCCCTTGGTGACACCCACCAGCCTGAGGCCGTGCGGCTTGATCAGCCAGTCTACCAGCCTGGCATTTGCCTGGATCTTTGCTAAATCGATTGTCAGGTTCGGCATCGGAGAGGTTCGGCTTTGGTAGGTTGAGTATCAAATGGTCGATCAACGCTATGAAGAAAGAAGATAGCACCCGAGCCTGGAGAAAAAAAGAGGATGGCGGAAACTCCGCCATCCTGAAAATCCAGCCTTCGCGACCGGGCTTTAGCGCTTGGAGAACTGCGGACGCTTGCGGGCGCCCTTCAGGCCGGCCTTCTTGCGCTCGACCTTGCGTGAATCCCTGGTGAGGAAACCACCTACGCGGAGTTCTTTCCTCAGGGAGTCATCCGCCTGGAGCAGTGCCTTGGCGATACCATGCTTCAGTGCGCCAGCCTGTCCGCCGACGCCACCGCCGGTGATATTGGCCGAAACATCAAACCGGCCTTCAGTGCCGGTGGTCGCGAGAGGCATCCGCACTTCCGTGCGCAGCCGCGGGCGTCCGAAATATTCATCTACCGGCCTGTTGTTAACCGTCATCTTGCCGTCTCCGGGAGTGAGGATAACCCGGGCGATCGAGGTCTTGCGCTTGCCGGTTGCGGTATATCTAACCAAGCTGCATCTCCTTAGGTTTCTGGGCCTCATGGGGATGCTCGGGGCCCGCGTAAATCTTGAGCTTCTTCAGCTGTGCCCGGCCGAGCCGGTTCTTTGGCAGCATACCTTTGACTGCGAGACGGATAACATGTTCCGGTCTTTTGGTCATCATCTCGGCCAGTGTCCTCTGCTTCAGACCGCCCGGATAGCCGGTATGCCGGTAATAAATCTTGTTCTCCATCTTCCGCCCGGTGACGGCGATGCGCGAAGCGTTGACTACAACCACGAAATCCCCCGTATCGATATTCGGGGTATAATCAGGCTTGGTCTTGCCCCTGAGGTTATCAGCGATGCGCGTAGCCAGACGGCCAAGGCGTTGGTCCTTGGCGTCGACGACGAGCCAGTTTCGCTCGATTGTTGAAGGTTTTGCGACGTAAGTTTTCATAGGCTTCCTAATTGGGCGCAACGATGGATGTTAGAGCAAAACACGGCGTCTGTCAAATATTGCAGACTTCGGGCACAAGTCGGGCGAAACAGAAAAACCGATCACGTCCGGATGGCTGTAAATGGTGTACTGCCGGGCGTAAACTAAAGAGCATGAATATGGAAACGAACCAGGCATGAACGGCAACGTCAGAACCAGAGTCCTTATTATAACCGGAGAATCCGCTCTTGCCCCGGATGCGATCGCCGCAGAGGCGGGGCTCCGGTCTTTAGCGCAGGGGGCGGAACCAGCACCTGCGTCTGTCGGCGTCAGGCCGTATCACAATGCCTGGACACTGGCCGAAGCGCTTTCGGCCACCCATGACGTGATACTCGCCGTTCCTGAGAAAACCGGACATTCGCACCGAAGTTTCGCAGTCGTATACTATACCCGCCGCAATATCGGTTTGCTGGCGGCCGCATCGGAAGTGGTAATCTGTGACAGGAAGGTACTCGATCGGAATCCGTTTCTGGCTGAGACATCGTGTCCCATACCGGCAAGTTTGAAGAATCTTGCGGCCGGTGATATTGATTCAGTCCTGGAGGGCGGGGATGCTGAAAACCATATGGAGCCTGGGAAAGATGAAGCGGACATGTTCATCTGGAGGTCGCCTTCAGCGGTGCCGGACAAGGGCCTGCGATATTATCTGGCGCGTCTGCGCTATCATCTTCGTACCGGAGGCGCTCGCGGCGCCGTATCGCGCGGCGGGTCGTTAATAAAGAGGAAAAGCTCCGGCAAGGAAAAATCTGATTAAATGCCGGCAGGCTGAAGCGGCAAACAGGAAAGGGGAAAAATGAGGAAGAACATGTTTCTCAAGATTATGCCCGCCGCGGCGCTGGCCCTGATGGCCGTGCTGCTTGTGTTCGTCACGGCCGGCTGCAGCAGTGGCCCGAGCCCGACCAACGTGGCCGAGGATTTTGCCCGTCAGATGAACGAGCGCAAATTCGGTGAGATCTACGATCTGCTGGCTGTGCAGTCACCCATCCGCAAGGAAATATCACGCGATGACTTCGTGGCGCAGTATGAAAGCATCTATCCGGATGGTTTCAGGCTGGCGGATTTCAAGGTAACCGAAGAGAGGGTCGAAGGCGACAACATGGCAGTGGTCCTCTGGACAGCCAACGCGATCGTGCCGGGGCGTGAGGATGAGCCGACCAACCGCACTTTCTCGATGGTAATGGAAGACGGCGCCTGGAAGATCGACCAGTGATTCGGCGACAGGCTCCGGATTGTCTGCCAGGCCCCCGTCAGTTATAGTACTTTTCCGGTAAAATACGGATCGAATCTTAACCTGAACAGGAGGATAGCGTGACCGAAAGCATCAACTCCCACATCTTTCGCGAGTACGACGTAAGGGGGCTGGTAGGCAAGGATCTGGATATCGCAACTGTCGAGCTGCTGGGCAAGGGCTACGGCACCTACATTAAATCCTTCGGCTATAACGAGGCCATCATCGGCCGTGATAACCGGCCAAGCTCTGCGCCTTTCCGGGATGCTCTCATAAGCGGCATCACATCCACCGGATGCGATGTCATCGACGTTGGCGAGTTGCCGACGCCAGCCTTTTATTTTTCCCTGCAGGAATACGGCAAGCAGGCCGGGGTAATGATAACCGGCAGCCATAACCCGCCGCAGTACAACGGCTTCAAGCTCTGCCGCGGCCACGGTACCATATATGGCGAGGAGATACAGAAGCTGCGGAGCATCATCGAGGAAGGCGTCTTCCCCGCCGGCGAAGGCAAGGTTGCGATGGCCGACCCGGTTCCCGCATACGTTGAATACATCGCCGCCAGCATCAAGGTCGAACATCCGCTGAAGGTGGTTGTTGACGCCGGGAACGGCGTCGGCGGCAGGGTGGCCCCGGGCCTTCTAAGACAGCTTGGCTGCGAGGTGGTAGAGCTTTACTGCGAACTTGACGGAAACTTTCCCAATCATTTCCCCGATCCGACGGTACCCGCCAATCTCGAGGATCTGATAGCAACGGTCGCCCGCGAAGGCGCGGACATGGGTGTCTCGTTTGATGGTGACGCCGACCGTATCGGCGCTGTGACCGACACCGGCGAGATAATCTGGGGTGACCAGATGATGATCCTTTTCGCCCGCGATATCCTCGAATTCAACCCCGGCGGCACAATAATTTTCGAGGTCAAGTGCTCGCAGGCGCTTATCGAGGATATCGAAGCCCACGGCGGCAAGCCGCTGATGTGGAAGACCGGCCACTCGCTCATCGAGGCCAAGATCCGCGAGGAGAAAGCACTGCTGGCGGGCGAGATGAGTGGACACATTTATTTCGCTGACCGTTACTTCGGATACGACGACGCCATCTATGCCGCCTGCCGCCTTGTGGAGTTCGTTTCTCGAAAAGGGGCGAAGCTCTCCGAGCTGCTATCCGATGTTCCAACTTATTACGCGACACCCGAGATGCGCATCGAGTCCACCGATGACGAGAAGTTCGCCATCGTCGATGCGGTCAAAGAGGAATTTTCCCGTGACAACGAGGTTATCGATATCGATGGAGTCAGGGTTGTTTTTCCAGACGGCTGGGGTCTGGTACGCGCTTCGAACACGTCACCCGTGGTCGTCGTGCGCTGCGAAGCGAAGACTCCCGAGCGCCGCGACGAGATACAGCAGTTGATACTGTCGAAGCTAAAGAAATTCCCATCCGTAGCCTCTAACCTCGAGTAGTGGGATGCTAGCCACGGGTTCCCGGGAGGAGATATGGCCGTAGACCGTCCTGCCATCGCGGATGTCTTTTTCACCAGCGAACTGGGTGAATCGGCGGTCTCCCTCAATGATGAGATGAAGAAGCGATGTCCCTCCTGGCTAACGCGTCTGGCATCCCGTTCAGGTCTGGTGAAAGGGGTTGTTTTCTTCTGGCTGGGCCGCTCTCACCCTGTAATCCTGGCTGTCTGCGATGCTCCCGGAACCTGGACGCTCATGTTTCTGGAAGCCTGGCTGGGTGGTCCGGGAAAAGGCCACACGGTCCGGCGCCGCCGCATCATCTTTCTGGAATTTATCCGGCGCCAGCCGTCCGGCTGGCGCCGACTTATTTATCCCTTCTGGTTTCGCCTGATGGCAAGGCCGGCGGTGCGCCGCTCTATGCTGGTCGGACAGGTGCTCACCGAGTGGGAGTTAGACCGGTACGAAGCTCTTTTTTCCATTCCGCGGGAGCGTCTCGTGTATATCCCCTGGCCATTGAGAGCCGCCAGCGACGAGCTGCCCCCATTTGACTACATGGATAATAGTGACATGGTGGTGTCCTCTGGCCGCCCCGCCTGTGACTGGGAGACCCTGTTTGAGGCCTCGGAGGGACGCCCCTGGCCGCTAACGGTCGTGTGCGGGGCGAAGGATCTTGGCCGGATCCAGAACCTTAACCGGGACGGCCGCGCCCGGGTTCTCAGTGACATCTCTTACGCGGAACACGGAGCTCTACTGAAACAGGCCGCCGTTTACGTCATCTCCATGAAGGAGACTGAGGGAAGCGCGGGCCAGGTGAGGTTCTCCGACGCAGTCAGGGCTGGTGCGCCAGTGGTGGCCACGGCCATCAGGGGGCTGGAAGGATACATCCGGGACGGCGAAACGGGGATTCTGGTTATGCCCGGCGACTGGCAGGGTATGAGAGTTGCTATCGAAACGCTGCTTGCCGATCGGGAAAAAAGGCGGAGCTTGCGCCGGGCGGCGTTCGACTACGCTGAAGGATGGACCTACGAGAAGTATTTCAACCGCATGAAAGAGCTGGTGGAGCAGGCTCGGGAAAGCGGGAACCAAATTCAGACGCAATGATCAATCTGCCTCCGTGGAAGGATTTACCACCATGTCCATTAAATAAAGGATGCTAACCAATGCACAGACTCGACGACATCGAAAAGATACGCGGCCTGGATTCCCAGAACCAGTTCGGCATGGTAGGCGGGCTGCCCGGCCAGTTGCTTGAAGCATACGAGGCGGGGCGCCGTGTGGCGCTGGAGGCCGGAGGTGAGGTGGGCGGGATAGCTGTCGCCGGTATGGGTGGTTCGGCAATCGGCGGCGATGTGATCGCTTCCGTGTATGACGCCGAGCTGCCAAGCCCGATGATAACCGTTCGGGGCTACAATCTCCCCCACTGGATAAGCAGCCGCAGCCTGGTATTTATAATCAGTTATTCGGGAAATACCGAGGAGACCATCTCCTGCCTTAATGAAGCGCTTGAGCGCGGCTGCCGCATAATATGCGCCAGTACGGGAGGCAAGATCGGAGATATCGCCGCCGCCAGGGACCTTCCTTTCATCGAGGTTCCCAGCAGCCTGCAGCCGCGCGCGGCCATGGGCTGGCTTTCGGTGCCGATCGCCGCCTGTCTTGAAAGCCTTGGTTTGATCGAGGCCGTCGAGGAAGACGTGCGCGAGGCCGCCGCGGTGCTGTCCCGCCTTGTTGATTCATACGGACCTGAAGCCCCGGCGGCATCAAACCCCGCCAAGCAGCTTGCAACGGAACTGTTCGAGCGAATACCTGTTATCTATGGCGCCGAAGTCACCGCGGTCGCCGCGAATCGCTGGAAATGCCAGATCAACGAGAACGCCAAGGCACTTGCCTTCGCCCATCAGTTCCCCGAGCTCAACCATAACGAGATCGTCGGCTGGGAGCATCCATCCGCCGACATGGAGAGGTTCAGGGTAATCTATCTGACCGACGGCAGACAGCATCCCCAGAACAGGAAGCGCATGGATGTCACCGCCGGACTGCTGGAGAATTATGTCGGCGAAATAATGCGTTTTACCAGTTCCGGCGACGGCAGGCTGGCGAGGCTGCTTTCCAGCATCAATCTCGGTGATTATGTTTCGCTCTACCTCGCCATTCTTTATGGCATCGATCCTTCGCCGGTGGTGCGGATAGAGAGCCTCAAGCAGCAGCTGGCTTAAGGCCGGCCCGAAGCGGTTCTGAAACAGGATGAACCCGGAAGCCCGGCGTACCGGGTACCATTACACTATACAGCCTGCATTTGCTAAACTAATCGTTGCCGCTTCTGCATGACCGGGCGGTGAAAAAGCTTCGCTTTACCCCAAGGCGGAAATAAAATTTTTCGGGCTG
>JBAZZU010000011.1:0-68422 GCA_041658605.1 Thermoleophilia bacterium
CGGGGACTGTCCCGGAGCCAGGCCATGAGATCTCATGCCATGCGCAATGCCCTGGGGCCGGTTGTGACCATCCTTGGCATCGACCTGGGAGTGCTGCTGGGCGGCGCCCTGATCACCGAGATCGTTTTTTCATGGCCGGGCCTCGGACGTATGACCTATTACGCGGCACAGGCAAGGGACGTGCCGCTTATCCTGGGCGGCGTCATCGTCCTGGTAGTGATATTCATCGTGATTAACACACTTATAGATATTATCTATGGTCTTCTCGATCCGCGGATCAGGCTGGGTGGAGGTATCAGTGGGTAGTCGCAAAACCTTTTCTTCCTCCTGGGAACCGGCGCAAAGCCATGGAACTCCACGTACGGGCATCCTGCGCCGACTTTTAAAGAGCCGCACGGCAATCGTGAGCCTGACGCTCGCGGTATCAATCGCCCTGATAGCGCTGACGGTGCCCCTGTTACCACTTCAGGATCCGTTACTGCCTGATTATGATCAGATGATGCAGGCGCCTTCCAGCGGGCACCTTCTGGGGACAGACCTTCACGGCCGCGACCAGTTATCACGACTTCTGTGGGCTTCCAGGACATCATTACTGGTAGGTATAGTGGCAACATTCCTGGCGGTCAGCGCCGGCGTGGTAATCGGCGGCATCGCAGGTTATAGCATCAGCTTTATCGACTCACTGCTTATGCGTATCAGCGATATATTTCTTTCCTTCCCCGCGATCCTCGGCGCGATAGCAATCATGGCCATTTTTGGGCCAGGACGGCAGAACATTTTTTTTGCTATCGCTCTTTTTACCTGGCCCGTGTTTGCCCGGCTTTTCAGGTCAACTATCCTCTCCGTAAAAGAAAGGACTTTTGTCCAGGCAGCCCGCGTTCTTGGTGCATCCAACATGAGGATATTCTTAAGACACGTGATGCCTAATTCAGCCGGCCCCCTTGTGGCATATACGTCAATGGCAGTGGCTGGGGCTATATTGGCGGAGGCCGGTCTGAGCTTCATTAACCTCGGCGTACAAAGACCGAATCCCAGCTGGGGTATGATGCTGGCAGAATCGATGGGACAGTTCGAGCAGGCGCCCTGGCTGATCCTCGTACCCGGTATCGCGGTCACAATGACTGCTCTCGCCTTCATCCTTCTGGGTGTCGCCGTTTCCAGCGTCATCGACGGTAGAAATGAACGGGCGTATCTGTGAGCATGCCCCTGCTGAAAATTGAAGGCCTGAGTGTCGAGCATGGTCCAGGCTCGAAATCACCGGCTGTCAAGGATGTCAGCTTCACCCTTAATGAGGGTATGACAATCGGGATTATCGGCGAATCGGGTGCTGGAAAAAGCACGATGGCTCTTGCAATCGCTGGTCTCCTCGAAAGATCAGCAAATGTTGATGGACAGGTTATTTATGATGGAAGAAACCTGCTGATGCTCTCAGAAAAGGAGATGTGCGGTATCCGGGGCAGCGGCATAAGCATGATATTCCAGGATCCCAGGAGTTCGCTGGATCCATCCATGAGAGTTGTAGACCAGGTAGCGGAACCGTTGCGCTTTCACCTGGGAGTTAAACCTAAGGAAGCCCGCGTTCAGGCCCGACGCCTGCTGGCGGACGTCAAGGTCACTGATGATGTATTCGCAGTTGCCCCCCGTGCGCATCAGCTTAGCGGTGGCCTCTGCCAGAGGGTCATGATAGCTGCTGCACTCGCCTGTAATCCAAAAGTACTGATCGCGGACGAACCGACCAGTTCGCTGGATCTCACACTTCAGGCTCAGATAATCGAGCTTCTTCAGGAGCGCCAAAAGGCTTCGGGTCTCGGCTTGATATTCATAACGCACGATTTAGCGCTCGTATCAAAAATCGCCGACCGAATAATGGTAATGAATGAAGGGGCGATCGTTGAAGAGGGCGGCGTCGATGCCGTCATCGGCAACCCTGCCAGTTCATACACTGCCGGGCTTGTATCAGTTTGGACAGGCAGTGTCAGGAAGGGAAAAGAAATTGCCTCTTCTTGAACTTCAGGATGTAAGCAAGGTATTTCATCGACGCAATAGAGGCTTGTCTCTTTCAAAACGCTATTCCGGGGACGAGAAAATACACGCGCTCCGTGAAGTGAGCATGACCGTCGAGCAAGGCCAGTCAGTCGCTATCGTTGGAGAAAGCGGAGCGGGAAAGAGCACCCTTGCCCTTATGATGACAGGTTTGATAGCGCTCACCGCCGGTTCTCTGTTAATCGACAACGCGCCCGCAAGAAAGATGGATCGAAAAATAAGGTCAAGAAAACTGCAGCTTGTCTGGCAGGATACCAGTGGCTCACTGGATCCGTTAATGACAGTAGGTGCATCGGTCGCCGAGCCATTGAAAATACATGGTATGACCAGTCGTGATCAAACGCGGTCATTTATCAGCAACCTGTTTCGCGAGGTCAGCCTGGATGAAAAACTCATCTATCGCTATCCTCACGAATTAAGCGGAGGAGAACTTCAGAGAGTCGTTATAGCACGGGCCCTGGCAACCGATCCGCAACTCCTCATATGCGATGAACCGGCGTCGGCGCTGGATGCCCGCATCAAGGCTCAGATAGCCGATCTTCTCGTTAAGCTCCAGGCGGACAGAGGGCTTGCCTATGTGATAATCGCGCACGATCTCATGCTGGTCCGGAAGATCACGGAATTTATTATGGTCATGTACTCGGGGACGGTTGTTGAACAGGGGCCGACTCGTGAAGTTCTCGATCATCCGCTTCATCCATATTCAAAGCTACTGATCGGCTCAGACCCTGCCCTGTGGTTAACTGGGAGGAGCAGGGAAGCGGGCGGGACGACTTCAGAAGCGACCGGTTTCAACGGTATCGAAGAGGGGTGCCCTTTCTATCCAAGGTGCCGGATCGCCATCGAACGTTGCCAGCAGTTACGCCCCGGTTTGTTGCGGCTGGAAAAAGACCGGGCGGTCGCCTGCCTGTTTCCCGATAAGTAAACCGGTTTAATATTTGCACCACGATTACTGCAGCATACCGTTCTAGATACCGACGTATTCCATCAGCGGGCTGACTTTAGCCATAATATCCCTGATCGCATTTAGAATTATGCGGGTCTTGTTTAGAGAAACCTTTGCGCTCTCGACCCTTGCAAGCAGGATATCCAGCTTGTCCAGAATGCCAAAAGCACGTGATTGTGCTATCTCGCTTTCATTCATCAGGGTAATCAATTTTGGCTCAGCATTTTGTCTGAAAGAAGAAAAGGTTCTTTTAAACGCAAGGGCCGTACGAACAGCAATAATTGCGGTGATGATGAGAGTCAGTGTGGAAATTGAAACAGCGATAACCTCAATAAGGAGCAACCTGTCCTCCATGAATTGGTTTTCCCAATGTTACCCCAGCTGGCTGAAAAACAGAAATGGCACACGCTGAAATATGGGGAATTCAAAGATTGGAAGGTTGTACGAAAAGCGGCCTAGCGAGTAATCGGGCCTCTGGGCATCAACGGGTAACGCCTGGCGCCCGCGTAATCATCATCGAATGAGAGCGTTGATATCTTAACCACTTCTCCGAAATTCGGCGCCTCAATGTACTTGCCCTTTCCAATATACATGGCAACATGGTGAGGTGCACCTGGCCCCCAGAAGATCAAATCTCCCGGCTGGAGCAACTCCCTGGGTACGGGAACACCCAGGTTGAACTGCATGGCGGCATTATGGGGAAGTCTGACTCCATGCTGGGCATACACATACTTTGTCAGTCCTGAGCAGTCAAGGCCGGAGGGGCTTTCTCCTCCCCAGACGTAAGGAACACCAAGGTACAGGAAGGATGTTTGCACAACCTGAGCCTGGACTTCGTTAGAGATGCCCAGTTGTTGTAAAAGGGCCGCGGCATCAGCTGCGTTTCTTGCCTGCTCTGCCCGCTGCCTGGCGATTTCCTGGTCGATGATCTGTCTTACCTGGCCGTCTACCTGCTCAAGCCGCGTCTTTCGCGCCTCAATATTGGATTCTATCTGAATCCTCTGACCACCAAGCTCCTTCTCCAGACTCATCTGCCGTGATCTTTTCTGGTCGATTTCGTCAGTCAGATCACGTATGTTTTCCGCGCTGTTTTTAAACTGCTGCTGCAGCTTCGCGTCCTGCTCGCTGATTTTGGCTATATAACGCGATTGTTCGAAGAAGTCACTCAGGCTATTACTGCTAAGGAGGACACTGACTATGTTGATGTCACCCGCTTTATAGACTGCAGTAAGACGGTCTGTCAGGATTTTCTTCTGCGCGCTGTGCTGTGCCGTCATATCGTCCAGGCGCTGGCGGCTGTCAGCAAGCTCAGTAGTCAATTGCTCAAGTTCAGCACGGGTCGCGTTGTGTTTTTCAACAATACCTTCGAGATCATGGTTGAGAAGGTCGAGTTCACCACGCAGTGCATTTGCCTGTGATTGAAGACTGTCAATCTGCGCGCCGGCATCACCTTCCTGCTCAGTGTAGGCGGTCTGGGCAAATACGGGAACTGCCAGGCACATTGCCAGCAACAAGCCAATCAGGCAGGATGCGGCCAGCGCAATATGTCGTTTTCTATTTTCTGGTTTCGGTTTCATGGGCTAAGTCCCTATCGGATTCTGTGCGAATCCCTAAAGAAATAAACTTTCATCAAATGAAAGCTTAAAGGGAAGGCTGGTATTATTCGTCAATTCCTTGCAGTAAAAATCTTTGTGTTATAATAACGCCGGTGACGCGGGGTGGAGCAGTCTGGTAGCTCGTCGGGCTCATAACCCGAAGGTCGCAGGTTCAAATCCTGCCCCCGCTACCACTTTAATACTCCGTGTCCGAAAGTCCTCCGAAGAACGCTTCCGCAGATCCAGCATGACTCTTCATACATATCGATATTGCTCCGAGACGTATCCCAAGTCAAATTAAGAAAGATTAATTCCTTCAGAATAGCGTATCCAGATTTCCAGTGACAGGCGCGTAGTGCACTAATTAAGAACGGTCCCCAGTGCTTCGTTGAAATAGCCATTCCAAAGAACGCGTTGCGATGCCATTACCGGTGCCGGAGAGCGCGTACCACTGATCCAGGCCTCGACTTTTACCGGTCCACCCATGACTCCGCCAAAGCTGGGGGTCACTTTCGCTCCGGCGGCAATTGTTCCTGTCTGATATACAGTACCGGCGATTTCAATGGAGTAATCAACCGCGTAATTATTTGAGTTGGCCACCAGTATCCAGTTGAGACTTCCGGGGCTCTTTTGATCGTACCATGACCAGTAATATGAGGAATTGAGGCGCTCAACCGGATATCCCGGGACTTCCTCGAAGGAGGGACCCCAAAGTATACGCTGTGAAGCCAGGACCTGACGGCGGTCGTTGGCATTCTGCCAGCTACCGCTCTCTATATATGATCTAACTTCAACAGGACCGCCCCTCATTGAACCGAAGCGAGGTGTTACCATTTGGCCGGGCGCGAGAACGAAATAGTTCCTGCCGGGATTATCAGGATCCTGCATCTGGCGTCCGCCAATCCATATTTCGGCCCTGATCGTATCTGTGGCAGTATACGGATTTGCCACGAGAACCCAGTTCATTCCATCAATGTTGTCGTACCAGGTCCAGAGATAGTTGCTGGAAAGTTCCGAAGCCGGGATTCCCGGTACTTCGTTAAACGCGGTACCATTGCCCATAAGAACACGTTGAGACGAGATTACGTTAGCAGCGGAACCGCCTTGCTGAGTCCATGCCTGTACTTCGACCGGACCGCCCGAAATGCCATTGAAGCTTGGCGTGACTTTTTCGTTGGGATTGATCGTGCCGCTATCACGCAGAACTCCGGCAATCTTTATCTCATAATAGATCGAATATGCGTTGGGGTTAGCCACCAGAACCCAGTTTAGCGTCCCCCGGGTTTTCTGGTCGTACCATGGCCAGTAATAATGGTTAGAAAGCCTTGCCTCGTCGGTGCCCAGTACTTCCTCAAGTGATTTACCGGCCCAGAGGATTCTCTGGCTTACGACTATTGGTTGCGTAGTGCTCACTGTGACGGGCCCGCCAACCACTCCTGGAAACATGGGGGTTTCCGCGGGCGCGCCTACAGCCAGATCTCGATCAGCATATGTCAGTTGTCCGATTTTGACTGAGGTTCGCGCCGACGCCTGTCGGCCCGCGGGATTTACCATGAGTACCCAGTCATATGTACCAGGAGAGTACTGGTCATACCACGTGAAGTAGTAGCGTTTGGTCGGAGTGAAATTATCTGCGGTTACAAGCGTGCTGGCCTCAGCAGTTAGTCCAGCAGAATCCCAGGCTACGGCTCTCAAAGTATGGGAGCCCTGCAGACCCGTAGTGTCCCATATATAGGAATATGGTGCCGATGCGTCTGATGCTACCAGTGAGCCGTCTATATAGAGGTCGACTTTAGTAATTCCGATGTTGTCCCAGGCGTTTGCGGTAAAAGTTACCACGCCGCTTACTTTCGAGCTTCCTGTCGGTTGAGGTACGGAAACTGAGGGCGGAGTACTGTCTTCCGAAATGCCGCCAAAGTCGGTTGTCCAGTACCAGCCGTATGTGGAACCACCCACATAAACCCTTCCTATGCCAATAGCACGGAAGTTGGCGCCGAGCATATTGGCGTTATGGCCGGGCGAATTCAACCATGCATCATATACAGTTTGCGCTGTCCCGTAACCTGCCGCTATGTTTTCTCCCAGCCAGGTATTGTACGTATAGCCGGCGGCTCGAATCCGGTCCCAGGGCGTAACGCCTTCAGGGGTGTTGTGGGCAAAATAATTCCTCGCGCCCATGTCATAGCTATGACCCTCTGAAGCATTGTAAAGTGAATTTGACAAGGTCAAAGGCGCCAGACCATTGGCTTGCCGGTGATTGTTGATTAATGTAAGGAATGCAAGTTCTTCGTCATCGTATGCATAAGCCGCAGGTGCTGAAATCAGTACTGTGGCGAGTATGGCTATAAACAGGACAGATATGAAAACCAACATCCTGTTTTTTGAATAACTGATGCTATTGAATGATTCACTCATTGATACCAGGTACTCCCAGGGAAGATTTTTTCACAAGCCTTCTTTTTACAGGCAGCAACAATACCGCTTCTTAATAATTTCATCGGTACTGGGCCTGAACGGCTTGAAGAATTGCCCTGAATAAGCTAATTATGAGGCTGCCGAATGGCCGGTCAAGCTTTGTTTTATACCGATTGCGCTGGGGAATGAGCTTAATTTGATCCGGGGAGTCGGGATAGCCTGTCAGGCATCTTAGAGTCTGTCTGATACGACTAATCAAACTTACATACAGGTTAGCATAATGAAGAAGTTAATTCGCAAAATCAAAAAATCGTTGGTCGGGAGCATTTGCAAAAAAAAGGGGGGGGGAGGCTTTATGGGCGGCACGAAACGAAAGTGAGACTGAAAAGATCTGGGATGCGAGAAGGTCCAAAGAGTCCGCGCTTGGAAACACGTTCCGCTTCCGGATAGTAGAGGATATAAGCGTTCCAAGGGGGAAAGTCCCGGAAATCCTGGAGCTCATAAAGCCTATCGGAGAAAAGCATGAACTTAAGAACGCAGTCGACTGGTACTTATCGCCTAATCTTCTTCCATTCCCGGAGTCAGGCGGTATGCGTCGAAAACCGTGTCGATACCTTTGATGCTTTCCATGGCGGTATCCAGCAGCTTGGCATCGCCGATCTCCACAACGAATTTGTCCTTCACCATGTGGTCCGGGTTTGTGCTGCACTGGGCCGAGACAATGTTGATGCCTGATTCGCTCAGAGTGCGTGAAATATCTTCGAGCAGGTGGCTGCGATCCATCGCCTCTACCAGGAATTCAGCACGGAAGGCCTTCTCTGAGGTTCCCTTCCACGCAACCTGAATAAATCTCTCACTGGCGCGCTGGTCAAGTGCTTTTGCGTTTGGACAGTCCTTGCGATGGATGCTTACCCCTTTGCCCAGGGATATATAGCCTACAATCTTGTCGCCCGGAAGTGGTTTGCAACATTTTGCCAGCCTTATGCCAACATCAGTAATTCCATCGACGCTGATTCCAAGTTTGCCCGGAGTAGCCGTTGCTGCCCGCTCGCGGGCTGGTATTGATGTTGACTTTGTGACTACTGATGGAATGTCGCCGGTGCCATCGAGCTGATGTGTAATCCTGGTCAATACCTGTTGTGGGGAGGTCTTGCCGGTCCCAAGACTTACATATAGGTCTTCAGCCTTGAGGAATCCCATCGAACGGGTCATCTCGACGAAAGCGGTCGACGCTACGATTTTCTGGCTGGCCAGCCCTTTGCGCCTGAGTGCTTCCTGAAGAAGTTCGCGGCCTATATGTTCGGAATCCTGACGACGCTCCTTCTTGAACCATTGCCGTATCTTGTTTCTTGCCCGGGATGTCTTTACGAATGTGAGCCAGTCCCGGGACGGTCCCTGGCTTGATTTTGATGTCAGGACTTCGATGAAGTCACCGCTGTGAAGGGTATGCTGCAATGGGACGATGCGGCCGTCTACCTTGGCGCCAACACAGTGATGACCTACATCAGTATGGACTGCGTATGCAAAATCTACCGGGGTGGATCCAGCGGCCAGACTTATTACTTCTCCCTTGGGAGTGAAGACATAGACCTCTTCTTCGAACAGGTCGATACGAAGCGTCTTCATGAATTCCTTGGGATCCTCCGTCTCGCTTTGCCATTCCATCATCTGACGGAGCCATGCAAGTTTGTCGGCTGCCTGCTCCTTGGACTTATTTGACTTGGCCTGTTCCTTGTAAAGCCAGTGCGCGGCGATTCCATATTCCGCGGTCTGGTGCATTTTTTGAGTACGGATCTGGATTTCCAGCGGTTTGCCCTGTGGTCCGATCACGGTCGTATGCAGCGACCGGTACATATTGAATTTGGGCATGGCTATGTAGTCCTTGAAGCGCCCGGGCATCGGCTTCCAGAGGGAGTGGATTATTCCCAGGGCGCCATAACAATCCTTGACTGTTTCCACCAGGACACGCATCGCGGTGAGATCATAGATCTCATTGAATTCCTTACCGCGCTTCACCATCTTTGTGTAAATGCTGTAGAAGTGTTTGGCGCGTCCTTCGATTTGCGCCTCGATGCCCACGTTCCCCAGCTCTACCTTGAGGTACTCAGCCACCTGGGCTACATAGGTTTCCCGATCGGCACGCCTTTGGGCCACCATCTGCTGTAGTTCTGAGTATTTACGCGGATGCAATGCTCCGAACGCGAGGTCTTCAAGTTCCCACTTGATGCTGTAGATACCGAGGCGGTGGGCCAGTGGTGCATAGATCTCCAGGGTTTCTTTTGCCTTCTGTATCTGCTTCTGCTTGTCCATATAGCAGATTGTCCGCATGTTATGGGTGCGGTCCGCAAGCTTGATCAGGATCACCCTGATGTCCCTGGCCATGGCGATGATCATCTTGCGCAGGTTGTCTGCCTGTTCTTCTTCCTCGCTTTTTAGCGAAACCTTCTGCAGTTTGGTGAGGCCATCGACCAGCTCGGCCACCTCATCACCGAACATTTTGCGGATGGTGTCGACGGTTGCGGGGGTATCCTCGACGACATCATGGAGCAAGGCTGCGGCGATGGTGACACTGTCGAGCTTGAGGTCTGCGCATATTCGCGCCGTGCCCAGCGGATGGTAGATGAAATCCTCGCCGCTTTTGCGAAAACGCCCCTCGTGCTGGCTGCGTGAGTACTGGAACGCACGCGTGATCAGGTCCTGGTTAAAATCGGGATTATATTCGGAGATAGCTTTGAACAGGTCCTGAAGAGCCGCTTCTTCGGAGCCTAGATCACCTTCTCGTTTAGCGACTTGCTCAAGAATTTTAAACACCCCTCATAAAAGGCCTGTACCTCGTTAAATGTGGATGACCGCTCAAGACTGGTCTTCCCTGATTCGAGTAAAGTCAACATCGGCTTTCCCGATTTATTCTCGATGGAAATCAAAGACAGCTCCTCGAGTACGCGCAAACATCTCGCGACCAGCATCGGTTGGCGGAGATACTTGCCGCCCGCCAGGAGAAGCCTTTCGGTGGTTTCATCAAGGGACCAAGTTTTTCCTGTATTCAGGTGCTTATATACCCTGGTCAGGGGAGCACGTAAATCGTACTCGTGTTCAAGCACTTTACCAGTAAATTGTACCTCATCGGCACAGTAGAATAAATGAATCCATGCGTCCGGGGCATCTTCGATCATGGACACAAGCGATCCCATTCCGGGAGGAGGATCTATGAAGACCAGGTGATCATGTGTAGACAGAAGGCCTGGATTCGAGGATGCGGTAGCGAAGTCCATCATGGAAATGGTTTGACCCGACCCAGCCGTCAGAATCGATCTTTCATTTATTACTTTCGGGCTGCAACGGGAACTCATAAGCAACAAGTTATCGATAGAGTTGTTTGCCACCGGCAATTCCTGAGAAAGCAGGTGCCTTCTGCGGGCGACGTCTGATACCAGCAGAATGACGTTCTGGCCTCCTGATACTATTTTTGCCAACTGTCCCATTATGTCGCCCTGACCGCGCCGGTCAAACAGTCTGCCTCTCAGTTGTTTTCCCAGCGACTCAAGGCTGTCCTGGTCTATTCCATCGTCGTGATTCCAGCGCGCGGGAAGCACATTCGTTTCGTTGAGAAGGCTCCATAGGCCCGCACCAGCCAGGCGTTGCGGACACTCGTAATCACATAGGCAGTCACACATGCCCTTTGGTACATCACGGTGTCCGGATTGTGGGAAAAATTCACGCAGGATCAGCTGCGGTGCGACGGAACCGTTGAATTCGTTACGCTCGAGCCTGAAGGCGACATCCCACTTGCCGGTGGCTTTCAGCTTTTCAAGAAGATAGGCCTGGCCGAAACCAATGGCGCTTGATCTGGCGCCACCCGCTTCGACCATGCACTGCAGGTGCCTGCCGTCCCTCGTTGCACGGGCGGCGCTGATACCGGAGCCCGTCACCAGAAGCTCAACAGACGGATTGCCGAGCCCGAAGGGCTCCATGCGGGAAAGTTCGTCGGCCAGATCGAGTGTCATCTCCCGGCCGCAGACCAGAGCGTCGACGTTGCGGGTCCGGTGGAGCTCCGTATCCGACATGACAGAGTCGGCCTGTTCTGCAAAACCATCCTGGAAGTCCTTAATATTATCCAGGCTAATTGTGAGTCCGCATGCGGCGCTGTGGCCACCGTATTTTTCCAGCAGTGGTCGAAGATTTCTCAGCAACTGGTAGAGATCGACGCCGGGTATGCTTCGCCCGGATCCCTTGCCGAACCCCTGACCTTCGTCTTCGGCAATTACTATGACCGGACGGTTGTGGAGGTCGACGAGCCGGGAGGCTACAATCCCGATCACGCCCTCATGCCAGCCTTTAGAGCTGACAACGTAGCCACGCTGCTCTTTCCTCGGATCGGGCCAGCCGTTGATCATCGCTTCAGCCTCAGCGACCATCCGGTTTTCAATCCGCTGGCGTTCGCGATTGAAAGCATCGAGATCTCCAGCAAGTCTTTCCGCATCCTGCTCATTATCTGAGAGAAGCAATTCCAGTGCCGGGACTGGATCTTCCAGGCGGCCGGCGGCATTGATCCTTGGAGCCAGCCGGAAGGCAACCATGCCGGCGTTGATGCGCGATGGTTCGACCTGCCCCACCCGCATCAAATGGATCAGACCCGGCCTGTGGGTCCGCGCAAGCTGGACGAGGCCGCGTTTGACGAGATTGCGGTTCTCATCAAGCAATGGCACGCAGTCGGCTATTGTGCCGAGCGCTACCAGGTCCAGCAATTTCTGCAGGGACGGGTGCAGGCTCTCTTCCCGGCCAGTCGGACCAGGCCCGGCCAGGAGTCCCTGCGCCACCTTGAAAGCCAGACCGACTCCGGCAAGCTCCTTGAAAGGATAATCGCATAGCAGGGGAGATATGATCGGTGCGGCGGGAATATTCTCTTCTGCGGGCAGATGATGGTCGATGACAATTGATTCCATGCCCAGCTCAGTGGCACGCGCGAGCTGTTCCCTGGCGCTGATGCCGCAGTCAACCGTGATAAGAAGTTCGCAGCCGTCTGCCGCGATCTTTTCCACAGTAGATTTCGCTATACCGTAACCTTCGCGGAAACGATTTGGAAGATGGAAGCTGACTGCGGCTCCCAGCTCCTCCAGTACGGTAACAAGCAATGCGGTCGAGGTAATGCCATCTACATCATAGTCTCCATGCACACATATTTTTTTGCCTGAAGCGGCGGCCGTCCTGATGAGTGTGCATACCCTGTCCATTTCAGGAAAGAGAAAAGGATCATATAGCTCGCCCATGGGAGAGAGAAAGCGGCTGGCGGTTTCAGGTTCAAAATAGCCGCGACGGACCAGCACGGTAGCCAGTATCTCGCTGACGCCAAGGCTTTGGGTAAGCTCTCTGACGGAGTCATAAGGTAGTGGGGCGGTATGCCATGTGGCAGAGTACATCAGCAGCATCCTAACAACCACGCCAGATGGAAACAAACATGCCCGGCAGTTGCGCGTGCCGATGTTGTTAGCGCCGCCAGAAAACGGGAAACATAATTATGGATGCTTCATTGGTTTCTGGCATAATGTTCCGGGACGCGATAAGAGCGTCCTTTTATAAGGAGGTGAACTATGCTGCGAGATAGAGTTGAACAGGCTTTGGAGAAGATCAGGCCCGCCCTGCAGGCAGACGGCGGCGACCTTGAACTTGTGGATGTAACCGACGAAGGCAAAGTGACCGTACGACTTACGGGAGCTTGTGGTAGTTGCCCGATGTCCCAGATGACACTCAAGATGGGTGTTGAGCAGAGACTTCGTCAGGAGGTTCCAGAAGTGGAGACGGTTGAGGCTATTTAGAAACGCTATTACAGCGCTTCTTGTGGCAACTGTTTCACAATTCCTGATTAATAAAAAAAGCGGCTGAGAAATCGGCCGCTTTTTTGTTCAGCATATAATTTATCAGGGCTGTGGTGGTGGCGGCACAGTTATACTGCACGAAAAATTCACACAATCAAAAGTTATGTTCCTGATGTTATCCTTCTTCGTAAGAACAGGCTTTTCGTAAGTTGTCTTCATTTATCCGGCCACCTCCTTCAGTCTGGCTGATTTCTGATTATAAAGCATGAGTATTATACTACGCTTTAGTTGATTTGAATAGACCCCAGTGGGTCACTGGGCTTCCAGTCAGTGGTTTCCGATGCCCGATTCTTTACTACTCTTCTCTTTCTGCCTGGACCTGATCGATGATCTTTTGAGCCAGATGTGCAGGGACTTCCATGTAATGGAGAAAATCCATCGTGTAATCGCCGCGGCCTCCCGTCATGGAACGCAGGTCTGGCGCATATGTGAGCATTTCTGCCAGAGGCACCTCCGAGTTGATCTGGCTCATCCTGCCCGTTGGTTCCATTCCCAATACCTTGCCCCGGCGTGAGTTCATATCACCGATAACATCCCCGACACTATCCTCGGGTACGGTTATATGAACTGTCATTATCGGTTCAAGGATCACTGGGGTGGCGTTAGCGACCGCCTTTTTCAGGCCCATGGATGCGGCTATTTTAAAGGCCATCTCGGATGAATCCACGGGATGATGAGATCCGTCATAGACCTTCACCCTGATATCGACCAGGGGACTTCCGGATAGCTCACCCTCCTTCATCGCTTCGATGACGCCTTTTTCAACCGCCGGAATAAAGCCACGCGGTATTACGCCGCCGACTACATTGTCGACGAATTCAAAGCCTTCACCGCTGGTAAGCGGTTCAACCTCAAGCCAGCAGTCACCGTACTGGCCGCGTCCGCCCGTCTGTTTCTTGTATTTGCCCTGCGCTTTTGCGCCGTTACGTATGGTTTCAAGATAGGGCACACGGGGCGGCTTAAGCTCTACCTCGACTCCAAAACGGCGCTTCATACGCTCTACAACCACCTCGACATGTACCTGGCTCAAGCCCGAGATTATGAGCTCGTTGGTCTGCGAGTCGCGTCTGACCACCAGCGTGGGGTCCTCTTCCTGCAGGCGCTTGAGCGATGTGCCGATCTTTTCCTCATCACCTTTGTTCTTTGGCTCCACGGCAAACGACATGACTGGATTAGGAAAATCCATAGCTGCGAAGGTGACTGATCCGCCCTCGTTGCATAGTGAATCTCCCGTGTTGGTCGCCTTGAGCTTTGCGATAGCACCGATGTCACCGGGGCCGATAACATCCAGAGTGCTATTGTCTTTTCCCTGTAACCTCAGCAGCTTGCCGATATGCTCCTTCGTCTTGCTCACTGGATTATAGACATTGCTGTCGCTTCTGATCTCGCCGGAATATACCCTGAAAATGTTAATTCTGCCGCTGAACGGGTCGGCCATCGTCTTGGCGACAAAGGCGGCCAGTGGACCATCGGATTTGCACTCGAGCATAATCTCATCACCGGATGACCCGTCTATGGCCTTTTTCCCTCCATGCTTCACGGGTGAGGGGATAGCATCGACAATAAGGTTCATCAATAAATCGATGCCGATGGTCTTTGTAGCGCTTCCTGCGCCCACTGGAAAGACAGTCCCTGCCGCGACGCCTGCCTTGAGTGCGGAAAAAAGTTCTTCGTTACTCATGTCCTGACCTTCAAGATACTTTTCCATGACGGCGTCATCGTTTTCGGCGACCACATCCATGAGTTTATCGCGGTATTCCTCAACCTGGTCGGCCATTTCGGCAGGTATTTCAATGTCGCTGACTTTGCCATCTTCATAGTGGTAAGCCTTCTGGGTCAAGAGATCGATAACACCGCTGAAGTTGTCTTCCGCACCGATGGGAAGCTGTGCGGCGACAGCACCCTGTCCAAAGCTTTCCTGCAACTGCTCTACAGCCGCGAAGAAATCCGCACGTTCGCGGTCCATCATATTCACGAAAATCAGTCTGCTGACATCGTTGTCCTCACAGTTTTTCCAGAGCCGCTCGTGCTGTACCTCGACGCCATGGGTTGCGTTTACCGTGAGGATGGCACCTTCCACAACATGGAGAGCAGCGATTGTGTCAGCATGAAAACTTGGGTCTCCCGGGGTGTCGAAAATGCTAATGCTGCGGTCTCTCCAGGAGAAGTGACAAAGCGTGCCTGATATGGAGTGCTGGCGTTTCTTCTCATCATCATCCCAGTCGGCCACCGTGGTACCCTGATCGATAGAACCCAGGCGATTCACTGCGCCGGATTTGAAAAGGATGGCTTCGGTGAGGCAGGTCTTGCCGGTTCCACGGTGGCCGACTACAGCTACGTTTCTTATTTTTGCGGGATCAACAGCGGGCATAAGAAACAACTCCTTTGGTTGAAAAATATTATTGGCCGGGGGCTATGTCCACAAATATGGAAAAAGCCCGCCAGGAAAGGAATTTTATCCCTTTAAAATTTGGATTGCCATAGGGAAATGAAAATGAAGTTGAAAGATGGCGGATGCGGGACTAGCTTTCAATGGTTATCTTTAATCCTTTCTTTGAATCCCAGCAGCCTTTACGGCGATATGCTTGACTGAATGAACCACGGTCTTCGTGGATAGATCGACAACATACAGGGTTCCATCCTTTCCTGGCATGAAGCCGGTCACAAACATGTACTTTCCATCTTCACTGAAGTCGGCATCATAAAAAACGTCATCCGGTTCCGCTGTCAGCCGGTAAATGCCCGCAATGGAGAGATCGGCCGCGCTTACCTCGATGATATTTCCCCTGGCAAGGACATAAACCAGTCTTCCGTCGGGAGACATGACTGCTTCATGAATCTCCTGCACCGGAAGCGAAACCGTTTTCTCATTCAGGTTTGCAGGCCATCTGGTCTTAAGGAGCTGCAAAGTGCCGCTTCCATCTCCCGATATATATGCAGACAATCCGTCCGGTGACCAGGCGATACCGGTCACATGGGCAAGTTCGGGGATTGTTATTACTGCATCCAGCAGCTTGTCATTTGCAGGGTCTAATATAAACAGCGTGCCGAAACCGCTGGCGGGCGCCTTGTCTGCGGCATAGAGCCTGCCATCTGGTCCGGATGCCAGCATCGACAGGCTTGAAGCCGGCGTCTCGATAGTCACGCCGCTGTCTATCCAGTTATTGCCATCCCAGCGGAACTTATCTATGACGCCGTTCGCGCCGCTGGCCACATACATGGATCCGCCGTCTTGTGTGACGAACATGTCGCTGGGAGCCGCCGCGCTTGTCTGCTCCACGGTCTTCTCAACATAGCCGCTGATGTTGTCATAAATGCGGATACTGCCCCAGCCCTCAACGGGTCCATTCTCATCAGCTATATAGAGGAGTGCTTTCTGCCAGCCTCCACTGCGGTCCACTTCGACCCGCTCGGGGGCCGACGTATCGGGCGGCTGGTCCGTGCAGCCAGTCATCAACAGAAAACATGAGAGGATAAAAGTGGTTAGCACGTACCCTGCGGATTTGCGCTGAATCATGAAACCTGAGCCTCCATTTTATGATTTGCATCACTTTATACCACTAAAGTCATGGTATCGCGGTTTGGGTGTTGCTAAACAGGGAATATTTCTTATGTATGAAGTGCTGTCTATTTATTCATTTCAGGCGGTAGAGGAGTAGCGATGCCAACCAATTGTCCAGGAAGCGATGTAACCATAACCACAATAAACTGCCCGAAATGCGGGGAAGAGGTGGAGCTGTTTACGGGAGATTCAAAGGCAAAATGTCCCGGTTGCGGTATATCGGTGCGCCGGGAAGTGGCGTCCTGCATTGAATGGTGTCCGGGCGCGAGTGAATGTTTCCGGCATGTGTTTGAAGAAGACAGAGCCCGCGAAGAGAAGGAAGCGTCTGAAGACTGAAAGAAGCAAGATAGCCTGCTCTTAATACCTGCAAACAAATACTTTTTCAATAAAACCTGCAAGTGTGCTTTTGCAGGTTTTCCCTAATCCAGGTTCCAGGTGGCATCAAAAAGCCATGTTTGACAAAGCCACGTCACGTAACTAGTATATGTCTCGCTCTTGGCACTCTATAGTCGAGAGTGCCAGATAATTGGCTATTTTATAAACCAGGAAATTAAGGAGGGTTGATTATGAACTTGAAACCTCTGGAAGACAGGGTGATCGTCGAGGCAGTTGAATCTGAAGAAGTGACCGCCAGTGGCATCTACCTTCCCGATTCAGCACAGGAAAAGCCCCAGCGTGGCAAAGTTATCGCCGTCGGTGATGGCCGGCTCGACAAGGAAGGCAAGCGGATTCCGTTAGACGTCAAAAAAGGCGACGTTGTTATCTACAGCAAGTATGGTGGAACCGAGGTTAAAATCGAAGGCAATGAAGTGCTGATTCTGAAGGCCAGCGACATCCTTGCCAAAGTAGTTAAAAAATAATGAAGGGAGTGAGACGTTATGGCAAAAGGCATCAAGTTTAATGAAGAAGCGCGGCGTGCCCTCGAACGTGGAGTAAACACGCTCGCCGATGCGGTGAAAATCACCCTCGGCCCCAAGGGCCGGTATGTCGTGCTCGACAAGAAATTCGGCGCACCCACGATCACCAATGATGGTGTAACCATCGCCCGGGAGATCGAGGTAGAGGACGTTTTTGAGAACCAGGGCGCACAGCTCGTGCGTGAGGTTGCGACCAAGACCAACGATGTGGCGGGTGACGGTACCACCACCGCCACACTGCTCGCGCAGGCAATAGTCCGCGAGGGCTTACGCAACGTTGCAGCCGGCGCCAACCCGATGGGTCTCAAGCGTGGCATCGAGATGGCGGTCGACGCTGCAGTCGAAGCAATCAAGAAGCTTTCCAAGGAGATATCAGGCAAGGAAGACATAGCGCGCGTCGCAACGATCTCCGCAGACGACAGGATCATCGGTGACGTCATCGCTGACGCTATCGAGAAGGTCGGCAAAGACGGCGTTGTAAACGTCGAGGAAGGCCAGACCTTCGGCATGGACCTCGAGTTCACTGAAGGCATGCAGTTCGACAAGGGCTATCTTTCCCCCTATATGATTACTGATCAGGAGCGCATGGAGGCAATTCTCGAGGAGCCTTACATCCTCATGGCCAACCAGAAGATCGGTGCGGTCGCGGATCTGCTGCCGGTGCTGGAGAAGGTAATCCAGAGCGGCAGGCCTCTGCTCATAATCGCCGAGGATATTGAGGGCGAAGCACTGGCTACCCTCGTTGTAAACAAGCTGCGCGGCACATTCACCGGTCTGGCGGTCAAGGCTCCCGGTTTCGGTGAGCGTCGCAAGCGCATGCTCGAGGATATTGCCATCCTTACCGGTGGCACTGTCATCAGCGAAGAGCTTGGCATGAAGCTGGAAAACGCTGAAGTCGCTCTGCTCGGCAGGGCCCGCAAGGTCGTCGTGAACAAAGAAAACACGACCATTATTGATGGCGCTGGCAAACCCGCTGATATCAAGGGCCGCATCAAGCAGATCAAGGCTGAGATCGAGTCTACAGATTCTGATTTCGACCGCGAGAAGCTGCAGGAGCGTCTGGCCAAGCTGGCAGGCGGTGTGGCGGTCGTCAAGGTTGGCGCGGCCACGGAAACCGAGATGAAGGAGAAGAAACATCGCGTCGAGGATGCTCTCAACGCTACCAGGGCAGCACTCGAAGAGGGTATTGTCCCCGGCGGTGGAGTGGCTTTAATCAACGTCATCGCTGATGTTAAGAAAGTAAAAGCCGAGGGTGA
Source organism: Thermoleophilia bacterium (assembly GCA_041658605.1). Taxonomy (GTDB): domain Bacteria; phylum Actinomycetota; class Thermoleophilia; order BMS3ABIN01; family BMS3ABIN01; genus JBAZWE01. Next base: position 18,608 of record JBAZZU010000011.1, read on the forward strand.
CGAGGCGACTGGCGTGAACATCATCGCCAGAGCTCTGGAAGAACCCCTCCGTCAGCTGGCGGATAACGCCGGCCTGGAAGGTTCGGTTGTGGTAAACCGGGTCAAAAATGAGAAGCCGGGTGTCGGGCTGAACGTATCTACCGACAAGTACGAGAATCTCGTAAAGGCCGGTATTATCGACCCGGCACTGGTAACAAGGTCCGCACTGCAGAACGCGGCTTCTATTGCCAAGAACATCCTCACCACCGAGTGTGTCGTGGCCGAGCTTCCGGATGATAATCCGCAGGCTCCCATGATGCCGCCGGGCGGTATGATGTAAGCACAGACAATCTGTTGTTCAGATTGTTAATGGGCGGGCCCGAAAGGGCCCGCCTTTTTTATTCAGGAAAGCGAAAGACCCTCGAAATGAGGGTCTTTCGCCGGGTATAAGGGATGAAGGGGGTGAAACAGGCACACGCCCTTCGGCCAATAGTTCAACACCTGTTGGCAAACCCCTTTTTCCAGGATATTGAAATAAATAAACATAACTATCGAAAAATGTTTCAGGTTCGGGAACTAATGACCAGAGCTTCGGCCAATTCGCCCAATCGTTGTGCGTTTTGTATGTGAACAAGCCACCTGTCAGGAATTGAAACAGCCCCATAGGTGCATCCGGCAAGCGCTCCAGTGACAGCTCCAATCGTGTCCGCGTCACCACCCAGATTGACCGCCGCAATCAGCGTCTCTTCAAAGGAGGAGTGGTGCAGCCACAACCAGATGGAGCATTCCAGCGTATCGAGAACATATGCCGTAGGGGAGGGTTTACCGGCAGTCTTTTCTGAAAAAGCGTTCTGAGATCGGCGCAGGATCTCCGGCGAGGCTTCATTGATTTCATTGTATCTGTCAGTTGCGAGCTTTAATGCATCAAACCGTTCATTGCCTTTCAAAAGCTCGGCAATCAAAAGGTTCAGGAAGACACACGACCATTGGCAATCTGGGTGTGGGTGAGTAATCCGCGAACTCAGGCGGCTGTTCCTGATCAATCGTGCAGAATCTTTATACTCCGACAACGCAACCGGAGCGCATCGCATCAGGGATCCATTCCCGGAACTGTCAGGATTCCGTGCCTGGGTTTCCAGGGCAGCCTTTTCCCAGTCTTCGCCGCCTGCGATCAGGCTTAGTACACTGGAAGTATGTCTGCCGACGCCCCTGCCATCCATTCTGAACCATTCGGTGAAACGGAATGCGATGTCGTCGGCGTCAAAACCACCACAGCTTGCGATACTTTCAGCCATAGCCATGGTTTGGGCGGTGTCATCGGTGGTTTCGCCCGGCCGCAGGTTCAACCTGCCGCTGCCTGTCATCTCGGTAAGCAGGCCAAAGCGGTTCCTGATTTCCATGCCGGTGCTGCCTTCAACTGGTGCGCCCAGCCCATCTCCCACGGCAAGTCCCAGCAGGCAGCCTGTCGCCCGATTAAGTAGCTCATCATTTTCGCGCAAGAGAACACTCCCGGTTCTGATTCCCCAGGTTAAATCACTGAAGACCCAGGATCAGGCCTTATTTTAGAAGCGCATTATCAAATAATAGGGCTGCCATCCAAAAGGTCTGAAAATACAGCGGCTACATCCCCTTTTTCTTCAAACAGACGTATCTGTTTCTGCGCGCCGTTGCCTTCATCAAGGATTTCAGCAATTCTGCTAACATAGCTTTCAATTCCGAGCTTCTCTTGCATATCACCGGTAAATTCGACCAGTGCCCTGATGATATCGGTGACCGGTATTTCTTTGCGTTTATTGAAATCCGCCAGGTTTCCGGCCAGTCCATAGCGCGCCGCGCGCCAGATATTCTCATCCACTTCACGCGTGTTCAATACTACCAGCGCCCTACCCTCGTCAAAGTCAGCCGAAAGTCTTGCTACCAGAGATACCACCAATGCGGATATCGCTAACGTGTCCCTGATATCACTCTGGCTGTCACAGATGCGTATCTCCAGCGTTCCGAACAGCGGATGGGGCCTCAAGCTCCACCAGACCTGGGTTGGCTCGGAGATGGAATTGGTCACGAACAGCGTGTCGATAAAAGTTGCATAGTCATCCCAGTCTCTGAAGGGACCGGGAATATTGCCCCGCGGAAACGACCTTGTAAAGATCTGTGCCCGTGTGGAATGAAGATAGGTATAGCGTCCTTCTGAAAAAGGGGAATTGGCTGACAGGGCAAGGATTGCCGGCATATAGCCGCGCAATGAGTTAAAAACGGCAATCATGCGTTCTCTTCCCCTGACCCCCACATGCGTGTGCATGCCATAAGTCAGGTTATGCCAGGCGCAGTAACGCACCCGTTCTTCAACTTCGCGGTAATGGTGGGTATCGAGGATGCGCTGCTTTTTCCAGTCAGAAAAGGGATGTGTTCCCGTCGTGCCAAGTTTTAAGCCCAGCTCCGAAGCGGATTCAGCCAGAAGGCGACGTTTTTGGGTTAGGTCCGCTTCCGCCGCCGCGATGCTTTCGCATTTGGCCGTGCTTATCTCAATTTCCGACGCAATCAGCTCGCCCTTAACAAATGTGCCCAGTTTTTTATGGGCGACAGCACTTAGATCTTCAAACCGGTTGGTCAATTCCAGGGTGTCGGCATCAAGAATCTGGAATTCTTCCTCAATCCCGATTGTAAGATCCAGGGAATTATCAAAGCTGGCGGCGGCTCTCTCCAGGCTGTAATGTTTCCAGGTCACGCGATTATTCCATACGTTCCTGCAAATGCACCAGATCTTCGTAGGTTTCCCGTTTTATGATTACGCGTGCCGTGCCATCCTTGACGAACAGTACTGCCGGCCGTGTTTGTCCGTTGTAATTATTGGACATCGAATAACCATAAGCACCTGTCGCGGGTGTGACCAGGACATCGCCCGGGCGAGGGTCTGGAAGGTTCGCCTCTTTGACGAGGATATCGCCCGACTCACAATGTTTGCCCGCCACGTCGACAGTCATGGTCGGAACGGCCTCGGGGCGGTTGGCAATCAAGGCTTCGTAGCTGGCCTGATAGAGCATGGGCCTTAAGTTGTCGGACATTCCACCATCAACCGCCACATATGTTTTTACCGACGGTATTGTCTTGATGGCCTGGATTGTATAGGCGGTCAATCCCGCGTTGGCAACTATAGATCGCCCGGGCTCGACGACAATGCGTGGAACCGGCAAACCCACGCGTGACATTTCCGCCTCAATACCGCCGACGATGGCCTCGGCCAGCTCATCAACGCTGGCGGGTGAGTCTTCGGCAGTATATGTCGCCCCAAGGCCACCCCCCACATCGAGAATACTGCATATAAAATCATGTTTCCTGCTGCAGATGTCCATGAAATCCGCAAGAAGGCCTATAGCCTTGCGGTATGGGTCCATGGAAAATATCTGAGAGCCGATGTGGCAATGAAATCCGACCAGTTCGAGGTTGGAACAGTCCAGCGCGAAGCTTACCGCCTCGTCAGCCTTGCCATCTGCCAGGCAGAATCCAAATTTTGAATCCTGTTTGCCGGTCTGGATAAAATCATGCGTATGGGCTTCGATGCCCGGAGTGATCCGCAAAAGGACGGGCTGTTTTATGTCCTGCTCGCCGGCCAGCTCGTTCACGACTGAAAGCTCATCCAGGGAGTCAGCAACGATATACCCGACCTGGGAGCGAATTGCCCTTTTTAGCTCATCGCGGTTATTGGCGTTACCGTGCAAATATATATGCTCGGGCGGGAACCAGGTCTTTAGGGCAATGTAAAGCTCACCACCGGAGGCCACGTCCAGAGACATGTTTTCCTGTGCCAGAAGCTGGCACATGGCCAGGCATGTGAATGCCTTGCTCGCATAGACGACTTCGAAATCATCCGTTCGAGACGAAAACGCATGTATGTATTCGCGGCAACGATCACGTACGTGCTGCTCGTCATAAATAAAGAGAGGGGTGCCATACTCGCGGACCAGCTCGACCACGTCGCAACCCGCAACCTCGATGTGGCCGGCTGCGTTGACCCTGCTGGACTTTGGGAGTGGTGGTACTGGAATCGCCATAGGAACTGAAGTTAGCACAGCCCGGCGTTGTCGGTCAAACACGCAACTGCGTCTTGAGCGCTGGACGCCCCCTCTGATATAGTTTGAATGCATGAGCGAATCCAAAGTCAAGTTCACATACTACATGGGGGACACCCCTCCTCAGTTTGCCAACCGCAGCGAAGAGGAATGTGCGAAGATCCTGGACTATTATTCAATCCCCTGGATGTATGAACCCCGCACTTTTGTACTGGAACGGGACCAGGAGGGAAATGTCATCGAAGCGTTCACGCCCGACTTCTTCCTGCCGGAACAAAATCTTTTCGTAGAATTAACCACCATGAAGCAGGCCCATGTAACCAAGAAAAACATGAAGATTCGCAAGGTTAAGGAAAGGTTTCCAGAGGTCAACATAAAACTTTTTTACAAGAGGGATTTTCTCAAACTGGCCCAGAAGTATGATCTGTCCGTCGAAAGCGATCAAAAGTAATAAATATGCGGCCACTGGCTTGAGTTGGCTTACTTTCAGGGGGGAATTTGTTCCAGGATTCAGATATCCAGAGCCTGATTGGCAAGACGTATCTGGACGAATACGCGATAGCGGAGCGAGTAAAGCAGCTGGCGCGCCAGATTTCCGATGACTACAGCGGCCGCGAGCTGCTCTTATTATCGATTCTCAAGGGTGGGATATTCTTTCTGGCGGATCTTGCCCGCGAGATATCGATGTCTGTCACTATCGATTTCATAGCTATCTCCAGCTATCGCCGCGACAAGCGTGAAGACGGTGAAGAGATACGCAGGGTCAGGTTTCTCAAGGATCTGGACCAGGACATCGAAGGGCTGGATGTCCTTATAGTCGAGGACGTCATAGACACCGGCCTTACTCTTAACTACATACTCCAGAACCTCTGGCTTCGAAAGCCGGCCTCACTTGAGATTGCCACACTGCTGGACAGGCCTTACAGGCGCCTGGTCGATCTCGAGGTCAAATACCAGGGATTCCAGGTACCGGACGAGTTTTTCGTGGGATACGGTTTTGACTACAAACAGAAGCTCCGCAATCTTCCCCGTATAACCAGGCTGCATATTTAATCGCGAAGCTACTTTCCACAGGTGCTGGAGACGTGTTTTCTGTGAAGAATGTGGTGAAGCCAGCGCTACGGATTGACAGGTGTTGTCCGGGTGGTTGTGCCTGTTACAGTCTTTGAGGTATCAGCCTCGGCGGGTAATATCGAAGCCACTTTCTGCTCGAAGGTCTTTTCCATCAACGGGCCGATGAAGAAATCCTTGATATTTCCCTCTGCATCGATGAAAAAAGTTGTAGGAATTCCAGAGAAGGAAACCTTGCCGGCTTTTTGATATGAATAAACGATATCTCCGTTTGGATCCATGCCAATGGGAAACTCAAGGCCGTGTTTTTCAGCAAATGCCCTCTGGCTGTCTGTATCGTCTTTTACCGCAAGCCCGAAAAAGACAACCTTGTCTTTATATTTCTCATACATTTTCGCGAGAACGGGGGCTTCCTGCTCGCACGGTCCGCACCAGGAAGCGGCGAAGTTCAATACAACGGGTTTGCCTTTGAGGTTTGCATTATAGGAGACCCTGTCTCCGGAAAGAGTCGTCACCGTGAAGTCCGGCGCGTATTTGGCGGGCGCCGCGTTGCCTGAAGTGGAGCTACCGGAGTTATTGCCGCCGCAGCCAGCGATCAATACCGCGATGAGAGTAATCGCCGCCGCAGATAGCAGGATTTTCTTGTTCATAAACATGATGAGATCAAAAGGCTTTTATAAAGAAACTTGCCCGGCGCCTGCCGGACCATTAGATTCCTCAGCTTCCGCCGAAGCCTACCGAAACATCGCCATCCCGCACGATAACCGGTACTGCCGCGACACCAGCCTTACTTACCGCCTCTTCCTTTATCGCAGGATCAGAAGTAACATCCCGTTCTTCGAATGCTACTCCCTTCTGGTTGAGATCATCTTTGGCCGCCGCGCAGTACGGGCAACCGGGTTTTGTGTAAATAACCACATCTTCCGTCATGGAAATACCTCCTTCAGGTCAATGAAAATATTCTAGCACAGTACCAGCGGCAGGTTGCTTTTTATGCAGCCCTTATAAATAATGAAATACCGTCTGGCTTGCATCAGCTGGTGGGTTGATATGTACCTCCTGGCAGTCACCTTGGAAATATTCAACCAAACCACGAAATCTTGGAGGATAAATGAGCGACAGGACGCCGATCATCGCTGGCAACTGGAAGATGTACAAAACAAGCTCTGAAGCTCAAGCGTATGTCTCGGAATTCCTGGCGCTGGTGGATGGGGTGTCTGATGTTGAGATCGTTATCTGTCCGCCCTTCACATCGCTTGCCGATGTCGTCCGCATGACACAGGGCAGCAACGTCCTGGTATCGGCCCAGAATATGCATTACGAAGACGAAGGCGCATTCACTGGGGAGATATCGGCATCGATGCTCACTGACTTGGGAATCACGGATGTAGTGCTCGGGCATTCGGAGCGGCGTGAATACTTTTGTGAAAATGACGCGGACCTGGCAAAAAAGATAACAAAGGCGCTGAGCGCCAACCTGAGGCCGATATTGTGCGTCGGGGAAAGTGACGAGGATCGGGAAGCCGGCAGGACAGAAGAGAAGCTTAAGGGACAGCTGGTCAAAGGACTTGCCGACGTCAGCGCAGACCAGCTTGCGGGAATGGTGGTTGCATACGAGCCCATCTGGGCCATCGGAACAGGAAAGACCGCGACTCCCCAGATAGCTCAGGATACGATCCACTTCATCCGGGAGACCCTGGCGGCCGAATTTGACGCCGAGGCAGCCGCTCAGGTCAGGATTCTCTATGGCGGAAGTGTCAAGCCGGATAATATCGCTGAACTCATGAGCGAGGATGATATCGATGGCGCTCTTGTCGGAGGGGCCAGCCTCAAAGCATCAGATTTTGCGCAGCTAGTCAATTATAAGTAAGGCGATAATGCCATCCGAAGAACCGACCTTTGTTTGCCTGCTTGTGCTTGACGGCTGGGGTATAGCCCCGCCCGGCCCGGCAAACGCGGTCACGCTTGCAGACACACCCAACCTCGACCGCCTGGCGGCGGATTATCCCCGAACAACCCTTAAAGCCTCCGGAGAGGCGGTCGGACTACCTCCGGGGCAGATGGGCAACTCTGAGGTCGGGCACCTCAATCTGGGGGCGGGCCGTGTCGTCTACCAGGATCTGACGAGGATCAACCTTGCCATCAAGGACGGATCTTTTTTCCGTAACACTGAGTTGCTTAAAGCTTTCGAGGTCGCCCGGGAAAAAGGCGGCTCCGTACACCTTCTGGGCCTTCTGTCAGACGGCGGAGTTCACAGTGATATAGCTCATATTGAAGCGCTCTTAGAAATGGCAAGGCAGCATAAGCAGCAGAGCCTGTACCTGCACCTTTTTCTTGACGGGCGCGATGTCTCTCCAAAAAGTGGTCTTGCATATGTAGCGGAAGTGGAGAAATTTCTCGCAAAGGCCGGCCTTGGTGAGATCGCAACCATATCCGGAAGGTTTTATGCAATGGATCGCGACAATCGCTGGGAGCGCATAAAACTCGCGTACGACGCAATGGCGCACGGCGCCGGCCCGCATAACAGCAATCCCATCAATGCCGTTGATGAGTCCTACAGGATTGATATCACTGATGAGTTTGTCATTCCCACGGTCATAAGCGATAAGTCTGAAGCAAGGTTGCGCGACGAGGACAGCGTTATCTTCTTTAACTTCAGGCCTGATCGGGCGCGTGAGCTTACCAGGTCACTGTTAAGCCCTGATTTCTCCGATTTTGATCGGGGAGAGGATCCTCCACATCCATACTTGGTCACAATGACCGAATACGACATAATGTTTGATGCGCCCATGGCGTTTCCGCCTGAGACGCTGAATAATGTCCTCGCGGCCGTCCTTTCCAGGGAAAACAAAACCCAGCTTCACATAGCCGAGACAGAAAAGTATGCCCATGTGACATTTTTTTTCAACGGCGGCGTGGAGCAGGCTTTCCCCGGCGAGACGAGAAAGCTGATTCCTTCACCGACTGAAGTTCCCACCTACGACAAGAAACCTGAAATGAGCGCAAGGAAGGTAACGGATGAGCTCCTGGATCTTCTGGATCACCAGCATTTTGACTTCGTTGTAGTAAATCTTGCCAATTGTGACATGGTAGGTCATACGGGAATAATCAAAGCCGCCGTCGAGGCCGTAGAGGTTGTAGACGAGTGCGTGGGAAGTATAGTCGCCAAAGTTCAGAATAGGGGCGGCATATGTCTGATCACATCAGATCACGGCAATGCCGAGCGCATGCTGGATTCCAGCAATGGACCCGATACCGCGCATACATCAGAACTGGTTCCTCTTATCGTAACGGCTCCTGTCCGGCTGGCGTCGGGACGTGCCCTTGGTGATGTCGCGCCCACCGTATTAGATTTCCTCAATATCCCGGTTCCTGATGACATGACCGGCCACTCCATAATTACGGGTCTATAGCCTTCGATCGTTTATGGCGGCTTGCGATGGGACCGCTGGACCGCTATCATCTTGAATGGTCATCAACAATTTCCAATGAGGTAGAATCCTGTAATCATGATAGTTGTAACTCTCGGCATACATTCAATACTGGCAGTCCTTCTCGTAGTGCTGATTCTTCTGCACTCGGGCAAAGGTGGGGTATCCGGTATCTTCGGTGGCGGCATGAGCGAGACATTCAGCGGCACGAGCGTGATTGAAAAGAACCTCACTCGCGTGACCATCGCAGTAGCAACCCTCTTTTTTATCACCACGGGGATTCTGGTTTTTGTTCTAAAAGCCTGACTATCTGGCAGGTCCAGGCAGGTCTTTCACAAACAGTTTCTTCTTAACACGTACGTCCTTCTGCTGAAATTCAGCATTAACCAGATTCTCCTGTCCGATAGCCCCACGCTTATCATTTCATCCCAAAATCCACAAAGAGCGCATATAATGGCGCCTAGAGCAGCTGTTCAAGGCAAGGCTTATCACTACCGATGACGGAGCGAAGAACGAGTCGGGGCCTTGCTTTCATCGTCCCCGAAATCAACGGAGGCCAAGTGAAAATAACAGGCACAACAAAGTTGCTGGGCATTCTGGGTGACCCTGTATCCCACAGCCTGTCTCCACTGATGCATAATCGTGCGTGTGAGGAGTTGGGTCTGGATATCTGTTATGTGCCATTGAACGTCAAGGCAGATCAGCTTGCTATGGCCATCGACGGCCTCAGGGCGATGCGGTTTCTGGGCGCCAATATAACAATTCCACACAAGGTATCGGCGCTGGCCCTAATGGACAGACTGGCGGATAGCGCTAGAAACGTCGGAGCGGTAAATACAGTAGTTAACAAGAACGGATTGCTCACAGGCCATAACACCGATGGCGCCGGCTTCATCCGGTCTCTGGAGGATGCGACATCGATCGATTATGCTGCTACATCCGTTGTCCTGCTGGGAGCCGGCGGTGCTGCCAGGTCGATAGCCTTTGCGTTGGCAGAAAAAAAAGTATCCAGAATTGTGATCATCAACCGTACGCAGGAGCGCGCTGTTGAACTCAAAAGGTTGCTCGAACATGATTTTTCGTCATTGGAGATAGTTGTAAAGGGGACAGATGATGAATACGGAGATGATATTTCTGCTGGAAAACTAGTGATAAACGCGACTTCAACGGGTCTGGAGGCCGACCTAAAGAGTGCACCGGTGTGGGTCGATAGATTAACGAAAGATCACGTTGTCTGCGACATAATTTATAGGGCACAGGAAAAAAATCCACTCCTGGTCGCAGCGCGAGCCAAAGGGGCAACTACATTGGGCGGACTCGGCATGCTTCTTCATCAAGGAGTTATTGCGTTCCATTTATGGACCGGAATAGAGCCGCCAGTCGATGTTATGAGGAATTCGATTGAATCCTAGCGAACTTACATCCCGTACACCCCGCAAGAAATTACAGCCTATCGGCGAGATACTCGTCGCCAAGGAACTAATTTCTCGCGAACAGCTTGACGAAGTCCTGGAAAAGCAGAAGGACTCGCCGAAGCGACTCGGTGAGATCCTCGTCGATGACGGCATCCTGACGCAGGAGCAGCTGAATATCGCCCTGGCGGAAAGACTTGGTGTCGAGAGCCTTGGTCTGGATGAATACAACATCGATTCTCTGGCCGCGACAATGATACCGGAGAAGCTGGCCAGGCGTTATGGCGCCATACCGGTAAAGTTCGTGGATGAAAATACCCTGCTGGTTGCGATGGTCGATCCCACAAACGTGTTTGCAATCGATGACCTGCGCATGATGACCGGCTATGACATCAAGCCGGCAATCGCATCGACGGAAGATGTTTTCAATCAGATTTCAAAAATTCATCGGATGGGCGATTCTGCCAGTAGCCAGGTCGAAGAAGATGATGAGGACTTGCTTGGCGAAACCTCAGTAGACGCTGATATACGCGAGGTGGCCTCTGAAGCTCCGATCGTCAAACTGGTCAATGGCGTCATCAGCCAGGGCGTGGACGATGGGGCGAGTGACCTTCATTTCGAGCCTCAGGAGAAAGAACTGGCAATCCGTTTCAGGATTGACGGCGTGCTCCATGCTGTTATGTCGGTGCCAAAGCGCATGCAGTCGGCGGTGCTTTCGCGCCTCAAGGTCATGGCTGATATCGACATAGCCGAGAGGCGCATACCCCAGGATGGCCGCATAGGATTAATAGTTGGAGGCAAGCCCATCGATATACGTGTTGCCTCTATGCCAACGGTTTATGGTGAGAAGATAGTTCTGCGAATTCTTGACAAGAGCAGTGTCATGCTCAATCTCTCCGATCTTGGTTTCGCCGAGAAGGCGTTGAAGCGTTACGAACGATCGTACACGAAACCTTATGGAGCCATGCTGGTCACGGGCCCGACCGGTAGCGGCAAATCCACGACTCTTTATGCGACCCTGAACGTTCTCAATTGCAAGGAGAAGAACATCATCACTGTTGAGGACCCTGTTGAATACAGGCTTGCGGGCATCAACCAGACACAGATCAATCCCAAGGCAGGCCTGACGTTTGCTTCCGGGCTCAGGGCGATCCTGCGCTCAGATCCGGATATCGTGATGGTTGGTGAGATCCGTGACAAAGAAACCGCACAGATAGCTATCGAGTCAGCGTTAACCGGGCATCTTGTATTGAGCACTTTGCACACAAATGACGCGCCGGGTGCTTTGACGCGTCTTACTGAGATGGGGATCGAGCCATTCCTGTCAGCATCAGCCATCGAGTGTGTTTTAGCGCAGAGACTGGCAAGGCGCCTCTGCTCAAACTGCAAGGAACCATATCATCCTACGGATGAAGCCCTGGCTCAGAACGGTTTCCCCCAGGAAGTCATAGGCAAAGACATCACACTGTATCGTTCCGCTGGTTGTCCCCGCTGTAACAACACGGGATATAAGGGAAGATTTGGAATTTATGAAGTCATGCTTGTGAGCGAAGCTATCGAGCGGTTAACGGTGGAGAGAAAAAGTGCCGATGAGATTTCGAGAGTAGCTCAGGCTGAAGGAATGGTTACTCTGCGTGAAGATGGCATAGATAAAGTCATTCAGGGCATAACATCGATAGAAGAGATAGCCAGGGTCATCATTTGATCCTTTAGGGCAATAGAAAGAGGGGGAAGCAGAATGGACCTTGTCGATATACTTGTCGAAGTCCTCGAACGAAACGCCTCGGATCTTCATCTGGCGGTAGGTTCTCCGCCAGTAATCAGGATTTCAGGGAAACTTATCAGGCTGGATTATCCCCGCCTTACCAGCAATGACACCAGAGACCTGATTTACAGCATTCTCTCTCAGGATCAGCGGCAGAGGATAGAGAATGAGTGGGAGATCGATTTTTCATATTCTGTTCCAGGCAGGGCGCGTTTTCGTGTTAATGCCTATTTTCAGCGGAACAGTCTAGGGGCCGCCTTCAGATTGATACCGGCTCAGATAAAGAGTGTCAAAGAGCTAATGCTGCCCGAAGTAATCCACAAGATGGCTAACAAGCCAAGAGGTTTTGTTATTGTCACGGGTCCTACGGGCAGCGGTAAGTCAACGACGCTTGCGGCGCTGATCCAGGAAATAAATGAAACCCGCGAAGAGCACATCATGACGATTGAAGATCCCATCGAGTTTCTGCATCGCCATATAAAGTCGGTAGTAAACCAGCGTGAAGTTGGAACAGATACAAAATCATTCAATCGGGCATTGAAATCAGTTTTACGCCAGGATCCGGATGTGATTCTGGTTGGTGAGATGAGAGACACCGAGACCATGCAAACTGCCTTGACGGCGGCTGAGACTGGTCACCTGGTGTTTGCCACCCTGCACACGCAGGATGCTCCCCAGACCATCGACCGCATCATCGACGTCTTTCCGCCCCACCAGCAAAGCCAGATCCGGGTACAGCTGGCATCTACGCTGATGGGAGTCTGTACGCAGCAGCTTTTACCCACGATTGATGGTACCTCACGCGTGCCTGCCTGCGAGGTTCTTATACCGACGCCGGCTGTAAGGAATCTTATTAGAGAGGCCAAGACGCATCAGATCTATTCGGTGATGCAGACTGGAGCCCAATTCGGGATGCAGACCATGGACAGTTCTCTCGCGGAACTGTTCAGGAGAAACAAGATCACCAAGGAAATGGCGATTCGCAGATCGAGTAATCCAGAAGAGCTGGAACGTCTGATGATGGGAAGACAGGTAGCATAAGGCCCCAATCAGGGAAGGGAAGAAGGCAGGTGTGGATCTATGAATACTTTTGTATATAAAGTTCGCGATATTCGCGGTATAGCCAGCAAGGGAGAGCTTGAGGCAGACAGCAGGGCTGCGGTTGCCGCAGAGCTTCGCGGCAAGGGTTACACGGTAGTTGATATTAATGAAAAGAGCGCCGGCACCTCTTTCAGTTCGTTATTGAGCAGCTCACAGCGGATCAAGTCAAAGCATATAACAGTGTTTTCGCGCCAGTTTGCGACGATGATCAACTCCGGCCTCGCGCTTCTCCGCGCCCTGTATATCCTGGAAAACCAGACTCAGAACACCAAATTCAAAGCCGTTATATCAGAGGTTCGCAGTGATGTTGAGGGCGGCTCAGCACTTTCGGATTCGATGGAGAAGCACCCGAGAGTATTTAACCGTCTCTATGTAAGCATGGTGAGGGCGGGAGAGGTGGGCGGTATCCTGGACGAAACGCTCGAAAGAGTTGCAAATCAGCTGGAAGCCGAGGACAGTCTCAAGCGCATGGTTAAGTCGGCAATGGTTTATCCGCTGCTGATCGCCGTATTTGCCCTGCTTGTGATGATGGCGATGATGCTGTTTATCATTCCGATCTTTTCCAAGATGTACGCCGACCTTGGAAGCCAGCTGCCGATGCTTACTCGTATTATGGTTAATATCAGTGACACCCTGAAAAGCGTCTGGGGCATCTTTATCTTTGCGGCTATTGTTGGTGCCATATACGGTTTGGGAAGGCTTAAAAGGACACCTCAGGGAACCGCTGCGTGGGATCGCGCCAAGTTGCATATCCCGATGGGTATTGGAGAAATCATTCGCAAGCTGGCAATGGCCAGATTCTCCAGAACTCTGAGCACACTTGTATCCAGTGGTGTTCCTATCCTGCAGGCTATTGAAATAACCGGTGATACGGCAGGCAACGTTGTCGTATCTGACGCGATGGTCTCTGTTAAGGCGGGTGTGAAGGAAGGCCGCCCGATGTCCGAATCCCTCGTAAAAGTCAACGTCTTTCCTCCGATGGTCACGCAGATGATCTCTGTTGGAGAAGAAACGGGAGCTGTAGATGTAATGCTCACAAAAATCGCTGATTTCTATGAGGACGAGGTTAACGCCTCCGTGAAGTCACTGACATCCATACTTGAGCCGATAATGATGATGGGTGTAGGCGGCCTGGTCGGCGTTATTGTAATTGCTCTCTATCTGCCGATTTTCAACCTCATGTCCGTTGTCAAATAGTCGTGAGGAAGAAAAATAGTCGGCAGGATGTAGCTGACATTACAAATGCGCCGTGAGATTGGCAGATTAAATGTCTGGCAAAATTGAGATTCAAACCGATGTTTGCGAAGGGAATGGCGTCATAACCGGCGCTGTCCTGGATTTTCCGCGCAATGAAAAGGCAGAGCGGAAAAACGAGTCGCTTACCGCGGAATATCAGGTCTCCCGAGACCAAGCAGTCCTGGAGAAGATAATTACTCGCAACCAGGGGCTTCTGCACGCTGTTCTGAGACGCTTCAAATACTTCCCTGATCCATATGAGGATCTTCTGCAGGTTGCAAATCTTGGATTGATCAAGGCTGTGCAAAGATTTGACTGTAATCGTGGTGTCGGATTCTCCAGTTACGCAACTGCGCTTGTTGACGGCGAGGTTCGCCATTACCTCAGGGACAATGTTCTTATGCGTCAGCCGAGGTGGCTCAGGGCGGCAGAGAAACGTATCGAAGACGCCTCAATAGAGCTTAATCGTAAACTGAAGCGTCCCCCGACACTTAAGGAGCTTGCACTCGAGGTCAACATTTCCGAAGAGGGCATTCTGGAGATACTGAGAGTGGTAGCTTCGGTAGGACTCCATCCCGTTGATGATATGGACTCGCATGAGGGTGTTAATGCTCAACCGGACGCAAACGTGGTTCGTTCACTCCATTATGAGTCCTTTGTGCTGCCTATCGAAGACAAGATTGCGCTACAGGAAGCCCTGGATGCGCTGAGCTCACTTCATAAGAAGATCGTCTACCTCCTTTTTTACAAGGATCTGACACAAACGCAGGTCGCCAGGGAGCTGGGTCTCTCCCAGCGAAAGGTGTCCCGGGAATCAGCAAAGGCACTCGGGCGGCTCAAGACTGTCATGAACACGAAGATCTTTTAGAAAATGCTAAAGCTTTATTCGGCAGACGCCGAATAAAGGCCCGTGTTCACGGCTTTACCCCGGCGGGAAGTGTCTAGGAAAAAAGCAGTTGGGTAGTATAGGGGTGAAGGTGAAAAAGGCAAACCACTCGTAAGGGTGGGGCGCAAAGCTACAGGACCAGGAATACTTGGTCGGCTGGGCTGCCACCAGAGGTTCAGGAAGATATGGATCTGTGGTTTGCCATCAGGCCGCAGATCTTTTTTTTGTGGTCTGGCGAAAATAATAAACAAAATTGAAAAGGAGGTGACAACATGATTTCGAAACTTGGAAAAAGAATGCAGGTTAAGGGTGAAGGTGGTTTTACTCTGATCGAACTGTTGGTGGTTATCATCATCATTGCTATCCTGGCAGCGATCGCCATTCCGATGTACTTAAGCCAGCGTCAGAAGGGCTGGAACGCCAACATGCAGAGTGATCTACGTAACGCCGCTGTCGCGGAGGAGAGTTACTTCACGGACAATGCAGCTTATACGAACGTGATTGCGAATCTGGAGCTTCAGGGATTCAATCCTTCAGCTAACGTGACGCTCGCAGTGGCCTCTGCAGATGCTGCCGGATATTGCATTAATGCAACATATACCGGTTACGCGACCAGATATCATCTTAATAGTACAGATGGTGATCCCCGGACAGGTACTTGCTAGCGAGCCTGACTGAGGTAATTCGAAGCTAGTGTGAGAACAAAATAATATGATGATGGCGGGCCATTCGGCCCGCCATCATCTGTAAGAGGCTGATTAACTATCACCCGTTCAGATGCCGATTCAATAGTCGATATCCAGCGGGGGGAGAAAAAATGAAAATGCGCGCTTTCCGGGAAAGCCTGTCCAGTCGGGACGGCTTTACTCTTATCGAGTTACTGGTCGTAATCATCATCATTGCCATTCTTGCCGCGATAGCCATTCCTGTTTATCTTACCCAGCGCCAGAAAGCCTGGGATGCCAACAGTAAAAGTGATCTGAATACCGCCGCTGTTGCCCAGGCGACTTATAACGCGGATTTCGGTGTTTATACCGGCGACGAGGCCGATCTTAAAGCCCGGGGTTATAACAGGTCCGCGAATATTACACTCTCAATTCCCACGAGCGGCGCCACGTTCTGTATGGAGACCTTCCATAGCGGTGATCCATCAAGGGTCTGGTTCGTGGATAGTGGTTCGGGCAGTCCGAACCCAACGCTTGGTAATTGTCCCTGATATCCAGATCTTAATCCGGTCCGGCAATTTCGGATACACTGCTGATACACCGATTCACCAGCGTATTTCCTTAAGCTCAGGTTTCATCTGCCAGGTTATTTTGCGCAGGCTCCGGGACCGTCAGCAGCCTTTCTGATGAGGGTGAGATTCTAAGTAATCAGCTTCCCCTCTTCCCGCCTGGACCGCCGCATGTACCTTCTTCCAGTCCTTTTCTAATAGAACCCATCAATGATTATTTCAAGGCGCCTGGGAATGTGCCCAGGGAAACTGGACCTGATCAGACCATATAGGAATCAACCCGGCTGTCGATGCAACTATAGAAGGGATTGTTGCACCATGTCTGTTTGCGTTCGACATAGCGTTTGTTTGTTGCCATGTGGAGTCCAGTATTCCTCGTGGGCATTTAGAAGTACCCAGAAGGCCTCTTCAGCAATAAATCGTTCATCAATCTCCATACGCTCGCATGATGCGCGTGGCTTCACAATGATCGAGGTAATGATCACCGTTGCGCTGATGAGCATCCTCATGGTTATGACGGCGGGTGCGCTCACCTACTATTTTTCGGGTAAGGCGCTGGACACATCGACGAGGGAGCTGACTTCCCAGATAAGAGAGGCACAGACACTTGCGGTGTCTACCGGAAACACATACAGGATAGATTTCAGCAATCCGGACAGGAAGAGCTATCAGATGCAATACAGGCAGGGTGGCAACTGGGTAAATGTCAGGGCAGCTCAGCGGCTTCCAGGTGACACTGAGTTCAGCTCCGGTTCACTGCCATCTTTTGGCGGAGATACATATATGGATTTCTATCCCAGGGGAACAACTGAAAGCGGCCAGATAGTGGTTCACGACCGTTTTGGCAGAAGCAAAACCGTAAGCGTGAACGGTGAGACCGCCAACGTCAACGTTAACTAGAAAAGGGTAGGAGAGTGAGATCAATTTTTAAAAAAATAATAAATCACCGGGTGGGCCACGAGGGCATTGCTACGGAAGAAGGATTGACGCTAATAGAGATAATGGTGTCGATGATGATCTTCCTCGTGATCTCTGTGGGTGTCGCCGGATCTCTGATCACCGGTTTGCGCACGACGGTTAGCACGCGACTGTCTACTATGGGCAAGGATGTCGCCCAGCATAGAATCGAGGAGATGCGCGCTCGCGTCTTCTATGTTCCCTATAGTTCCGACCCTAACGTGGGGACGACAAACGACATCGACCTGCTTGATATTTATTATCCGAACCTGAACACATATTCGCAGACAGATGCTCAGGGGTGGAGCGGCCGCTATTATTCCGGCAGCAACGCGCATTATACGAAAGTGTCGCCTGCGGACAGCCAGGGTATCGTGACCACTGTGGAGATGTGGTTTGTCGACAGCAACCGTTACGTGGTTGTTCCTCCGAGTTCATATGATTCCAACATCGCTGATTCAGATAAACCTCCTACTGAGCTTGTCCAGGTCAAGGTCACAACTGCCTGGGCTGATCGCGCGGGCGAAAACACTTATGTTCTGGATTCCCTGATCTCCTCTACCGGCCAGTCTCCGAGCGAGGTAGCTGGTTGTGTCAACGCCTCAAACAGCCGGGTCGACGCGATTGGCCTGATATTGACGGCTTCCAGTGGAACGGCTGATCCTTACACAGCCCTGGTGAATGGCAAAATGGGTGAAGCACATGTAGAGGCAAATTATGGCTGCGTACCTGATATAAGGGTCAACGCTACCGGGGGTCAGATGACTACCGCTGCCGGAAGCGTTTATACGGGCGCAACTGTATCCGTCTCCGGACCGCCTGCCGTAGATCAGACAGTAGGTCCCACAAGTGTGGGCCCACCGGCAGGATATCCCAAACCGACGATCAGTAATACCCGAGCCCGAGGCCAAATCGAGGATGAAAATGGGTTGATGGAAATCGAGGCTGAGGGTGAAGCGATAGTCGGGACCCAGTCACTTCAGTTAAACGAGGTCAGTGGAACACCGACTGACTCTCTGTCCGGATTTAAACGATGGGATTTTCTCAATCCGACGATTACGGCGGTCGGTAGTAACGGCGGGGATGATGGTGAGGACATCGAGGCCGAAATCGAGCAGGAGAACGGACATACAACGGGCAAGGCTGAGGTACGTTACCAGACGATAAATATCCTGCCGTTGCAGAAGTGGCCGACATCGACCACGACAAACCCATCCGCCGCGCAGGGTATCGTCTTTATCCGGGATTTTGTAGCGAATGCTCAATCAAGCGTTGAGGGAACGCCAGGCAGTGCATACAACACCTTGACGTATGCATTTACTTTAGGGATGTTCAACCCCAACAAGTCAGGGTGTACATATTCGAGTACGGGTGACGCGTGCTATGACCTTTATAGCATCAGCCCGTCAAATCCCATCCAGACCGCCGCACCCCTCAGCAGTTCGAACTACAGGTTGCAGAATGCTTTGATGACGGAATGGTACAGCTATACGGCTGAAGATATCAGCAATGCGATGTATGCGACTGCTGATGGAAAAAACGCAGCGATAACCGTGGATGCCCTCGTAAAGATTTCAGCCAAGTTCGGTACTGAGATCAGATGGAAGACAAGCAATAACGCTATAACCCTTGTCAGCCAGGGCGGCCTTCAGCAAGCCTGGATCGGGGCTTTCGATATCTCGCTAGAGAAACAATAGACAAGAGGACAGGCATGAGCAGATTATTGAAAAGGGTTGAATTTGAGCGCAGCGGACGTGAGCAGGGATTCACTCTGATCGAGATGCTGGTTTCGATCTCGATCCTGACCGTAATCATGGCGGGCATGTTCACTTTCCTGTTCGGCGCGAGCAGGCACTGGAACACAGGCCAGAACAGCGCGGACATGACCGAGAACGCGAGGTTGGGATTAAACCGCATGACGCGCGAGATAAAGCAGTCAACCCAGGTTACGGATGCCCAGACGGCGCAGGTCACATTCACGGTCAATTTTGGCAGCGGTAGCGAGACGATCACATATGGCTTTTCACCCGGCTCTAATGGTGAGCCTGGAGAAGTCTGGCGAAATACCTCAGCATCACCAGGAAATATAACTCTTATAAGCAATGTAGAGAGCGTCCAGTTTGTCTATTACGGGAATGATTACAAATGCGACATCAATAATGACGGCATCATCAGGGATTTAGAGCTCCAGGGTTGCGGCGGCAGCGCGGTATCCAAGATTGCAAGGGTGGATTTCATTCTTAACATGAGAGCCGGCAATGAATCGGTCCAGACTTTTGCGGATCAGGCGTGGCTGAGAAATCGAACGGCAGACTAATGAGGGGTGAAATGAAATCCATACCAAAAACTCACGCCCGTTTTATTTATGAGGAACAAGGTGTCGCCCTGATGACGGTGATAATTCTGACCGCGGTATTGATGATTATAGCGGCAGGCATGTATGTGGTCGCAAGCCGAGAGTCAAAAATGACTCAGGCGGACTTCGCCGGTGGCCAGGCATTCAATTACGCTGAGGGCGGGATTGAGAATGCCCTGGACATTTTGAATTACGCCGCGACAGAGTCACAATTGACGCAGCAACGCGCCGACCAGAGCGCAAATAATTATGGTTACCTGATGGATCCGAACGCCTCAAGCCGTCAGAACCCGACCGACCCGGTTGAAATGAGAATAGGGAACGATTCTTACACGGTATATATGGATACGGTTGATGAGAATGGAAACCATTGTACAAACTGTGGCCTTAACCTGACGACACATAATCCATCCTATATATTAATCACGGCTGAAGGGCAGTCTGGAACCGGTTACCGTAAACTGCAACAGCGGGTTCAGGTCGCGGCCAGCGGTTACCCTCTGACTTTCTATATAACCGGGGATGCATATCTGAACGGCGGGCCCACGATAGCCAACGAAAGTATATATGTGCGGGGCAGTTTCTACGGGCGTGAAAAGCTCACTATCAGCGGAACTGACCAGATGTATGGGGGTCCCGCTGGGGTGCGCGCTACCGGTTCCATCTATGCCAAGGCTAATGGAGGCAGCAGCCAGATTTATACCAGCTCAGGCGGGCATAGCAGTTACTGGGCCGCAAATTACATAAACGACCGCGACAGCAGGGGACCGACCGGGAACAGGTTCACCCTGACCGAGCTGGAAAGTGTTTTTGGCACCACCGGACTGTCGGCGAGCCAGCTGGCCTCTCTCAAAGCGATGGCAAAAACCTCAGGTTACTATAACGACAATCCCGGTAATGGCGTGATAATACAGCAGGGTGATATTCCCAGTCATTCGGGTGACATTGTTATCTATGTTGATTTTCCATCGGGAATCCCGAATGACAACGAGGTGAACATCAAGTTTGAGTGGCCTCACACTCCGTATACTTCCGGAAAGGCATACATAATCGTACTGAACGGCAGCGTCAAGTTGACTGGCAGTGCGATCGGCGCTTCGCAGGGAATAATCTACAGCCCGGATGGAGAGGTAAGGTCTGATGGTAGCGGAGGTGGCACCTTTACCGGTTTTGTTTATGGCAAGGGGATGACAAATATCGGCAATTTCAATTTCACCATGACATCGGCATTCCTGAATGACCCGCCTTTCTTTGCATGGATCGTTTACCGGGAAACCGCGTGGATGGAAGTCGACAGATAAGAGGTATTGCGACTTGAACTTGTGGGATCCTGATCTCAGGACATGGTGCAATGCGGCCCGCTTTCAGCGGGCCGCATTAATTTATGGCAAAGCCTGGAAGTTAGACGCGGAGGTTTTCAGGGAAGATATGCGAACAGTAATGGTGTCTATCCTGCCGGGTTTAGCCGCGGCAGGCTTCTTGCTGCCAGTTGGTTTGGCGACAGAATTCATAAATGGAGCTGTGGATGCATCTGAGTCAATTGTCTCCTGAGGAACTGTTCAGCGAACTGGGGTCCCGGCCAGCCGGACTGTCACAGGAAGAAGTCGCCTCAAAGCTCGCGCAGTATGGCCCCAACGAGATCGTCGAGGCCAGAAAGACACCGCTCATCTTCCGGTTCCTGGCAAATTTCTATCATACCTTCGCATTGCTTTTGTGGGCTGCCGGCGCCCTTGCTTTTGTGGCCGCCATGCCAGAGCTTGGCTGGGCGATAATCGCCGTCATCTTCATCAATGCCCTTTTCAGCTTCTGGCAGGAATTCCAGGCTGAGAAAGCCGTTGAGGCGCTCAAGAAAATACTCCCGGTGCGCGCACGCGTGATCAGGGGCGGTGACCTGGTGGAGATTCTCGCCGTCGACCTGGTGCCCGGTGACATTATCGCGCTGCAGGAGGGCGACAATATTTCGGCCGATGCCCGCCTTATCGAGGAGAGCGAGCTCAGGGTAAACGCGGCTACGCTTACCGGCGAATCGGAACCGGTAAGGAAAATGGCTGGGCCTGTTTCGGGTGAAGGGCTTACAGCGAGCGAGATTCCCAACCTGGTGCTGACCGGGACCAGCGTCGCTCTGGGTTCCGGAAAAGCGATTGTTTTTTCGACCGGCATGAAGACGGAGTTCGGCAAGATCGCGTCGATGACTCAGAAGGTCGAAGTCGAACTCAGTCCGCTGCAGAAGGAAGTCAACCGTGTGGCGCTGATCATAGCAGCAGTCGCCCTGGTCATGGGGGCGGGGCTGTTCGGCGTGGCCGCGCTTTTTACGCCTCTGAGTTTTTCCGCGGCCGCGATTTTTGCGATAGGCATGCTTGTGGCCAACGTGCCGGAGGGTTTGTTGCCGACGGTCACATTATCGCTGGCGATGGCCGTCAAGAGGATGGCGCGCAAGAATGCCCTGGTCAAGAAGCTGTCGGGCGTGGAAACGCTTGGCAGCACTACGGTTATCTGCACTGATAAGACCGGAACGTTGACCCAGAATGAGATGACGGTGCGGAACCTCTGGGCCAATGGGAAACTCGTCGAGGTGACGGGTGCGGGTTATGAACCCGTGGGTGAGTTTCTGGCTGACGGTGGTGTGCTGGGGGAGCATGACCGGAAGAGCATCGATCTGCTGATGAAGATCTCGGCGCTTTGCAACAACGCGAGGCTGGCGGATCCGGAAAGTCCCGGTGAGCGGTGGACGATAGTCGGTGATCCTACCGAGGCATCACTCCTTGTTGCCGCGAAAAAGTGGGGTTTTGACATCAAGGCCGAGGGAAGCAGGAACCCGCGGCTGTACGAGCTTCCTTTCGAGTCGCGCCGCAAGAGGATGAGCGTGATATTCGGAGACGGTCTGGTTTCGGAACAATCGGCCGCGGGACATGAAGGTCCCGGGCAGGCAAAAGGAAATAGTATGGCGGCTTATGTGAAGGGTGCCCCGAAAGAGGTGCTGTCACTCTGCTCGCATGTTCTGCTCGACGGCGAGGTCCGGTCGCTGGATGATGAGCAAAAAGCTGGCATTATCTCGCGCAACGATGAACTCGCCCGCGCGGGCCTGCGGGTGCTGGCCATGTCTTATCGGCTGGTCGCGCGGGATATCGAAATCAAGCCGGAGCAGGTCGAGCAGGATATGGTATTCGTCGGTCTGATGGCGATGATGGATCCGCCGCGTCCAGAGGTTCAGGAAGCAATCGCGTACTGCGGGGATGCGGGCATCAGGGTCATCATGATAACCGGTGACTATGGGCTCACGGCTGAATCGATTGCCCGGCGTATCGGTCTGCTGGGACCGTCCCCGGCCCTGATCGTAAACGGCGGCGATCTCGAAAACATGCCGGATGAGAAGCTGGCCGAGATCGTGGAGGACAGACAGATACTGTTTGCCAGGGTATCCCCGGAGCACAAGATGAGGATCGCCGGCGCGCTTCAGGAAAAGGGCGAGATAGTGGCGATGACAGGGGACGGGGTCAACGACGCGCCCGCGTTGAAGAAGGCAAACATCGGCGTCGCCATGGGAATATCCGGCACCGATGTGGCCAAGGAGGCGGCGACGATCATTCTAACCGACGATAATTTCGCCACGATCGTCGGGGCGGTTGAGGAGGGCCGGGTCGTCTATGACAACATGCGCAAGTTTCTCGCCTACATCTTTGCGCACGCTACTCCGGAGGTTGTGCCGTTCGCAGCTTTCGTGCTGTTCGGGATTCCGCTTCCGTTGGTGGTCATGCAGATTCTCGCCATCGACCTGGGAACCGAGACGCTGCCCGCACTGGCGCTGGGGGTGGAGCGGGCTGAACCCGATATCATGAAACGTCCTCCGCGTTCACGCAAGGACCGGCTGGTCGACAGGCACATGCTGTTCCGCGCCTGGGTATTCCTGGGCCTGATCGAGGCGGTACTGGTGATGGGCGGCTATTTCTGGGTACTGTATTCAGGAGGATGGCATTGGGGGGATGAGCTTGGTTCTTCTGAACACCTTTATCTTCAGGCGACGACCATGACATGGGCCGGGATTGTGGCCACCCAGGTAGGTACGGCTTTTGCCTGCCGGACCAACAGGGTCTCGGTGTTTCGCGTCGGGTTCTGGACGAACAAGTGGCTACTCTGGGGTATCGTGTTTGAGGTCGTGCTCACCGTATTGATAGTGTATGTACCGTTCCTGCAAAGAGTATTTCAAACGACCGGGCTCGGTTGGGAGCATTGGGTGGTGCTGGGATTTTTCGCGCCGATTATGTTCCTCAGTGACGAGCTCCGAAAACTTGTCAACAGAAAAGTGCTTACCAGTCCAGCCGTGGGAGGAGTGCGATGAAATTCGTAGTTCTGGGGTGTGGACGCGTCGGAGCCCAGTTGGCCGGCGCCCTCAATGTTGAAGGCCATGATGTTTCGATAATCGACAAGGATCCCAGGTCGTTTCGAAGGCTGGGGAGTTTCTTCAAGGGCGAGAAGATCGAGGGGATAGGCTTTGACCGCGACGTCCTGATCAAGGCCGGCATAGAACGGGCGGACGGATTCGCCTCGGTGACAAACGGGGATAACAGCAACATCATCTCCGCTTTGATAGCCAGGCGGGTTTTCCAGGTGCCGCGCGTGATCACCCGGATATATGATCCGCAACGCGCAAATATCTACAAGCAGTTCGGCATCCCCACGATTTCATCGACCATATGGGGAGCCAATGAGTTGCGCGAACATCTGCTGTATGCCGAGCTGAAGAGCGAGATGTCATTCGGCAGTGGTGAGGCGGAGCTGCTTGAATTCGAGGCTCCGGCGCAAATGGTGGGAAGATCCGTTGGCGATCTCTCTATTGCCGGACAGGTAGTGGTCACCTGCGTTGTAAGGCTGGGCCGGGCGATGGTCCCGACGACGGCGACAGTATTTGAGGACGGCGACCTGGTCTACGCGTGTGTCGCCAATGAAGCGCTGGGGAAATTCAAAGACCTGATCGGCTATTAGGAGGCCGCCATGAATGTTTTGATCGTTGGTATGGGCAGGACCGGCTCCTATCTCGCCGAGGCCCTGAAGGAAACCGGGACACACAGGGTTGTTGTCATCGAATCGGATGAGAAGAGGGCCGGAAGCGCGCCTGACGGGATCAAGGTCATCTGGGCTGATGGCTGCGAGCCCTCGGTGCTTGAGGAGGCAGGCGCACGCAACAGCGATCTGCTCGTTGCCACGACCGGTGATGACGAGGATAATCTGGTCATCTCCCAGCTCGCCAAGGTGCACTTCGGCGTTCCCAGGGTGATCGCCAGGGTCAATAACCCCCGGAATCACTGGCTTTATACCAAGGAGTGGGGAGTAGACGTGGCTGTTTCGCCGACTGACATCATCACCAAGATAATAGAGGAGGAGATGTCTCTGGGAGACCTGGTGACGCTGCTTAAGCTCAAGGGTGGAGAGGTGGCCCTGACCGAGATCAAGCTGGGACCTGAATCGAAGGCAACCGGCAAGCTGGTCAGCGAGCTTGCCCTTCCACCGGATTCGGTGCTGGTCGTGATAATGAGGGACGGCGAGGTCATAGTCCCGGGCGGGCCTACCAGGCTGAAGGCGCAGGATGAGGTGCTGGCTGTGACTTCCGTGGACAGGGAACATGTGTTGCTGGAGGTTCTCCAGTAGGATATGCCGCGGACGATAATCGACATTTCAGTTCCCGTTTATTCGGGGATGGTCTTTTATCCGGGTGACCCCGGGGCCGAGATCACGGTCAGCCGCAGTATCGCTGAAGGCGACGTCGCCAACATCACCAGGCTCTGCCTCGGTTCGCATACAGGTACTCATGTCGACGCGCCTCATCATTTCAAGGACGGGAGTGAAACAGTCGACAGGCTGTCGCTGGAGACGCTGATGGGGCCGGCGCTCGTGATGGATCTGGAAGATGTGGAAAGCTCGATTTCGTGTGAAGACCTCGACGTCGTGGGTCTGGAAGGCGTAAGCAGGCTGCTGCTCAAGACGAGGAACTCGAAGCTCTGGGAGCATCCCGGGTTTGATAAAGACTATGTTTCCCTGGCGGATGAAGCCGCGGATTACCTGGTTGAAGCGGGAGTCGGCCTTGTGGGGATCGACTATCTCTCAGTCGAGCGTTTCAGGTCGGATACTTATCACGTGCATCACGAGCTGCTGGGGGCGGGCGTAGTCCTGCTGGAGGGAATAAACCTGGCGGCGGTCATGCCCGGAAAATATGAGTTAATATGCCTTCCTCTCAATGTCAGGGGCGGAGACGGAGCTCCTGCGCGCGCAGTGTTGATAAAGGACTGACGACCTGCGCGAATGTGAAGGATTGCATCGATGCGGGACAAGTGGCCGGCGGAGGACAAGCGGGTGGAGCGAGTTACTCAGTGACGATAGTCCGGACCGTCCCCATCTTCTCTGTGACAACAAATGAGGTAACATCGCCGTCGCGCCTGAATTTGAGAGATATCGCCGCTTTCCCAACCCTGAGGCCCTGGACATCTACTTCATTGAGCCATCTCGGCAATACCGGGTTATTCACGTAGAGAGTGTTCGTGGGAGCGTCGGCTTCGATTCCCAGCAGCGCCTGCAGGACCATGAAGATTGTACCTGAGGCCCAGGCCTGAGGGCTGCAGGCCACGGGATAGCTGACCGGCCTGCTGATCGAGCGCTTGGTAAAGCCGCAGAAAAGTTCGGGCAGGCGATAGTAATCGTAATGCAGTGCCGCGTCGAAGAGACCTGACGCCGCCCTTTCCGCCGCCTTGTTGAATCCATACTTCTTGAGACCGCGGATGATGAGGGCGTTATCGTGCGGCCAGACGCTGCCGTTGTGGTAGCTCATGGGGTTGTAATTGATCGAAGATTTGCTCATCGTGCGTATTCCCCAGCCGGAAAACATGTCGGGCTGCATGAGGCGGTCCGCTACCTGCTCGGCCTTGTCATCATCCATTATCCTGGCCCAGAGACCGTGGGCCGGATTGGAGGTGATGGTTTTTACCTGCTTTTTGTCTCCGTCCAGGGCCATGGCGTAAAAGCCTTCGCGCGGCATCCAAAATTCCTCATTGAATTTTTGTTTCAGGTTCTCCGCCTGCCTGGCCAGTTCGTCGGAGCGGTCGCGGTCACCCAGAAGGGCAAAAAGTTCAGCCATGCGACGTTTGGCGTAATACACATAGGCCTGCACTTCTGAAAGAGCGATAGGCGTTTCGGCGAGCCTGCCGTCGGTGTGTACCACGGAGTTACCGGAATCCTTCCATCCCTGGTTCACGAGGCCGCGCTTGGACTTGGTTTCATACTCGACAAATCCGTCGCCGTCAGCGTCGCCATAATCGTCTATCCAGTGAAGGGAGTTGTTTATGGCCTCCTTCATCGATTGCGCGAATTCTAGATTGCCAGACCACTTGACGATGTCCGAAAGAAGTATCAGGTACAGGGCCGTGGCGTCAGCGGTGCCGAAATACGGCGTGTGCGGGATGGCCCGGATGTTGGCCAGCTCGCCGCGCCTGACCTCATGAAAGATCTTCCCGGGTTCCTCGTCCCGCCAGGGATCGACGACCTTGCCCTGAAGCTGAGTGAAGACCTTGGCGGTCTCAAAAGCCGGATGCGTGTCGAGCATCATGATCTGGAGGCAGGTGATTATGGTGTCCCGTCCAAAAGGCGTGACAAACCAGGGCACGCCGGCGCTCAGGAAGTAGCCCATCTCGGTTTCCGTGAGCAGCATTCGGATATCGCGCTGGCTGCTCCTCAACACCTCGGTAAACAGCTCATTGTCCGTGTGAATCTGGCTGGAGTTCTTGAACCAGGATTCGTAGCTCTTCCTGACGTCGCCGATAGCCTTGTTGAAATCGGTGGCCGCGGGCGGGGTCGTGGTCGGCAGGATGGGCTCGACGTTGTACTTGATTACCCGCCTCTCCCTTGGTTTGAGCTGGAAGCGATATATGGCAGTGGTTCCCTCGATGCTTGTGGGCGGTGTTTCCAGCCGGATATCCGTCTTTCGCAGGATGGCATCAAGCCCGTGATACGCCAGAAGCATCGAATCTTCGGCTATTTTCGGCGCGAGCCTGGTGCCATACTTGGTGCGTTTGGTGCCGCGGACCTCGAACATATCGGCAAAATCGGAATCGAATTCGAATTCCAGCGAGATGTCTACCGGAAAATGGTTGTAGTTCTTGATACGGATAAGCTCATACATCTTGCCGTTGATGACCCGGATACGTCTGATGTTGATGGTTTCCTGGGGGACGACGGTGCCGTCGGCGCACATGAAATCCGCGTTTGTCAGCTCGATCTGGCTCATAAAGCCGCGATCGGCAGTTGAAGAAAGCAGCACCGGCGTGGAGCCGAAAAGGGTCATGTTGTATGTGCTCAGGAAGCGCGTGTCCTGAAAATAGAGGCCCAGGCCGGAGGTGTCCTCGCGTGCGACATTACCCTCTATATCGCTGTAGAGGAATAGCTCGCCTTCCTTGACGACCAGTTTCTCCTTTTTTACATCGACTATGACAAAAGGCTCGCCCTGGGTGAGTACGCGGCTGGAGTCTTCGGCGAGTACCTGAAAATACTCGCTACCGATTTTTATCTTCCGGCTGTTTGTCAGGTCAGGAGACATGGCGCCCTATTCCCTGGAATTTGGCTAAAGAAATCTGAAACATTGTGTCTTTGGTGCTGTGATAACTCAATGCCGTATAGCTGTGAATTGATTGGCGTATTCTAGCATACAGAAATGGATTTCAGGCTAATTGAAGGGCATGGAAGGCCTGATTATTCTCACACTGGATAAATAGTTCTTTGGCGCCGTGCCTGTCGGGTCTATACTTTGGGCTGGAGCGTATGTCTCCCCGGTGATTTTGTAAATCAAAGTAATGGTGATCCTTATGAATTCACGCAAGCTTCATAGCCAGCGGATGCGATGGGGTCCGGAGGTCGATCCGTTAAGGATAGGCTGTGGCTGGGAGCCGGAAGATCTGGATAAACCCTGGCTCCTGGTCGAAAGCTCCGGCGGTGACTCGCACCCAGGCAGCGTGCATCTGCCGGCGCTGGCGGAGGTGGTCAGCAAGGGCGCCAGGGCGACTGGACTGGCGGTGGGCCGCTATTATTGCACGGACATGTGTGACGGAATAGCTCAGGGGACGGAGGCCATGAGTTATTCGCTCGCGTCACGAGAGCTTCTGGCCATGGCGGCGGAGATGCATTTTCGCACCGGCCACTTCGACGGCTGGGTAGCGGTGTCGGGTTGCGACAAGGCGATCCCGGCGCACCTGATAGCGGCCGCCCGTTTGAACGAACCTGTCATCTTTATGCCCGGCGGCGTGATGCATACCGGTCCGGGAGATATCTCTGTTGACCGCATGGGTGAACTATACGCTAAGTTGAGGCGCGGGGAGGTCAGCGAGGAAGAATATCGTTTTCACAGCCTTACGGCGGCGCCCTGCGCGGGCGCGTGCAATTTTGTCGGCACCGCCGTGACGATGCAGATCATGACCGAGGCCCTTGGGCTGGCATTGCCCGGTGCAGCCTGCTGTCCGACAGCCGGACCTGAACATGAAGGGCTGGCGCAGGAGACTGGAAAGCGCGCAGCCGGGCTCATCGCGGATGGAATCCTTCCCGAGCGGATAATAACGCCGAAGGCGATCGAAAATGCCCTGGTCGTGCACGCGGCGCTGGGAGGCTCCACTAACGCCATGCTTCATCTTGCGGCGCTGGCCGACGAGGTGGGATTCGGGTTCTCATGGCAAAAGGTCAACGAGATCAACTCGCGGGTGCCATGGATATCGAATCTTCACCCCTCCGGCACACACACGGCCGATATTTTCTGGCACGCCGGGGGGGTGCCGCGGCTCATGCTGGAGATTGAGGAGTTCCTTGATAAAGAAGTGATGACGGTGACCGGGATGAGCGTGGGTGAGAATCTGGAAAAACTGAAGAGTGATGGTTTTTTTGAAGAACATCCCAGGCGGCTTGAAAACTTCAGCCTTGAATTGCGTGATGTTATCCGGCCTGTTTCAGATCCCATTCATGAACGGGGCAGCATTGCTGTGCTATCGGGCAATATCGCTCCGCGCGGGGCCGTCTGCAAGCGCTCAGCGGTGGTCCCGGGCTTGATGTCGTTCACAGGCAGCGCCAGGGTCTTCAATGGCCAGATGGCGGCGTTGGATGCCGTCTTTTCAGGCGAAATCAGGGCGGGTGACGCCGTCATCGTACGCTATGAGGGGCCGAGGGCGACGGGCATGCCCGAGATGTTCTATCTGACCGCGGCTCTGGCCTCGGACCCCGAGTTGAATAAAAGCGTGGTTTTGTTGACGGACGGGCGTTTTTCGGGAGCCACCAGGGGTCCATGTATTGGGCACATATGTCCCGAGGCGGCCGCGGGCGGACCGATTGCGGCAATCGAGGATGGTGATCTTATCCGGGTGAACCTCGAAACAGGCGAGCTGGAACTCGTGGGAACCAGGGATGGGCATAAGACCGTTGATGAGGTTGAAGACATGCTCAACCAGCGACTGGCCCGTTTGCAGACCTGGGCTCCTCCCGGGCGTAAAGGACTGCTTGATCTTTATACTAGGCTTGCCGGTCCGGCTGATCGGGGTGCGGGTATCCGCTTCTGATTTCTCCCGTTTATACCGATAAACCGGCATTACTCATGATGCATTCGGTTTGAAGTGAAGCCTGGATAGGGAAATTATACTTATGGACCGGTCTGAAAATAGACGGAAGAGATTTCTTGCCGCATTAGGCGGCAGACAACTGGTATCAGGTAAGCATCGTACGCGGCAGGCCATAGACAGCAGGAATCTGGACAATATATCGCTTCCCGAACGCACCCAGCAAAAAAGCTTCAGGGTACTCCGTGACCTGGTTGTGGTCTTTTTCTTCTTCGCACTCGCGTTTGTCCTGACCTCGGTCTTCGACCTTCATAACTCGTTCGAGGCTGCTTCGATCGAGCTCAAGGACAGCCCTTTCCAGTATGACGAACTTATTGTCGCTCTCGCCATCCTTGCAGCCGCCTTAAGCGTTTTTGCCATGCGTCGCTGGCGCGAACTCGAAGTTGAGATTGTAGAGCGAGTCGAGATTGAAGAGGCGCTGGTCGAAAGCGAGGAGCGTTACCGGACCTTGGCGGAAGCCGCACAGGATTTCATCTTCATCCTCGATCGCGACGGGAAGATAAAATATCTGAACAGCTACGCAGCGGAGAAGCTCGGCAGCCTGCCGCGGGAGATTATCGGCAAGAGGCAGGATGACGTATTTCCCCAGGATATGGCAGACCAGCAGCAGCTTGTTTTGAGCGAAGTGTTCAGCACTGGAAAACCGCTAAATTTTGAGAGCCAGGCATTGTTTGATGGACAGTCATCATGGCAGAGCACATCCATGGTACCTATAAAAGACAAGGTTACGGGAAAGTTCGGAGCCGTCCTCGGCATATCTCGTGACATCACGGGACGCAAGCGGGCGGAGGACGCCCTCCAGCAGACTTCAGACGGGCTTGAGGCCGTCGTCGCCAGACGGACTGGAGAGCTTGAGAAACTCAATGAGCGGCTGCGTCTCGAGCTTGATGAGAAGAAACTTGCGGAAGAGCGGCTTCAGGCGGTAAACAGAGCCCTCAGGACTTCGATGGCAGCCGATCACGCGCTTATCGGGGCGTCCGGAGAGCCGGAATTGCTGCGCGACATCTGCAAGGCTGTGGTCGAGGTCGGGGGTTATCGTTTCGCGTGGGTAGGTTTTGTGGAAAAAGGAGCCGAAAAGCTGGTCCGTCCTGTGGCATCAGCAGGATACGAAAAGGGATATCTCGAGTCGGCAAAGGTTTCTTGGGACGAAGCGACCGAACTTGGACGTGGTCCCACCGGCAATGCCATCCGCAGTGGAAAGCCGAGTGTCGTCAGGGACCTGCAGACAGATGTTGGCTATCTTCCCTGGCGTGCTGAGGCCCTTACGCGGGGCTATGCGTCAACTGTGGCCCTGCCATTGAGCGCCAGCGGCGTTTCGTTCGGCTCCCTGAATATTTATGCTTCAGACCCCGATGCTTTCGACGCGGAAGAAGTTGAGCTTCTTATGGGGCTTGCCGGCGACCTTTCATATGGAATAAACGCGCTTCGTACCAGGGGCGAGCGTGACGAGCAGGCAGTGGCCCTCAGGCGAACCGGTGAGCAGTTGTCCCTGCTGCTCGAGTCACTGCCGATCGTCTTTTATACGAGCAGGGCTGAAGATGATTTCGGCGTCACTTATGTCAGCAGCAACGTCGAGATGGTTACCGGCCACAAGCCGGCGGATCTGGTCTCCGACCCCTCATTCTGGATAGATCATATCCATCCTGAGGACGCGCCGCGGGTTTTTGAAGAGCTGCCTAAAGTATTTCAGAAAGGCTATCACGAGTACGAATACCGGTGGCGGTCAGCGGATGGTTCTTACAAGTGGTTTCTCGATATCCTGCGTCTGGTGCAGCCTGATGGCGCTGAGGTTGGATACATCGTCGGGATGTGGCTGGATATCACCGCCCGCAAGCATGGTGAAGAATCCCTGATGAAGGTCAAGGACCAGCTGGAGGATGACGTGGAGGAGAGGCTGGTTGAGCTGAAGCAGACCGCGGCCAGGTTACAGGAAAAGACTGATGAGCTCGAGCGCCTCAGGAGGGGCGAACGGCTTACCGGCGAACTTGATGAGCTATTACAGAGCTGTCTTACTGTGGAAGAAGCCTGCGCGGCATTCGCCCTGTCGGCCGCTGATATCTTCTCTGATTCTTCGGGAGCCCTCTATATTTTTGACGACTTAAGCCAGCTTTATAAGGTCTCTGGTTCGTGGGGTGAATATCCGCCGGCCAGGATGGAGTTCACGGCTGACGAATGCTGGTCTCTCCGGCAGGGGCAACCCCATATTTTCACTCAGGGCGGCCATGGGATGCCTTGTCCGCACGTCGGGAAGGAGGCGTCCTCGGAATATATGAACCATAACAAGGATGAAGAAGACGGCCCTGCTTATGTCTGTATGCCGGTCAAGGCAGCCGGATCCACATTGGGTGTTCTGCACATCCTCATTAAGACGGGCAGTCAGACAGACGAAAAGCAGCTCGAAGAGGTACAGCGGCTGGCGCAGGCCATAGCGGGAGACATGGGCATGACATTATTCAATCTCAGATTGCGGGAGGCCGGGTAGATGTATTCAGGCCTTTGCCGGCCCTGGCCTGAGGTACTATTTGTCCAGGATTGGAAAAAGGGAAAATGAGGAATAAGTAGAAATGTAGTTCACATTGATTACAAAGCTCACAACTGCGGCGCGAGGGCGGTTTTTTCCGCCCGGAAGGGCGGGGTCGCAGTAGTGGGGAGGCACGGCGGGGACTTAACGTAGGGCTTGAGTCCCCGCTGATTTATTCCCAAGAAACCATTCCATCAGCTGCCAGCCCTGCTCAAATACACGCTCGCCGCCGGCGGCAGATTCTTCATCAAAAGTATATCCGCTGTCACCCGTCCGTCCTGGTTCATAGACAAGGAACGGTACCGGCTCATCATTATGCGTTTTTATTGAAATCGGTGTGGCGTGGTCGGGCACTATGAGTATCCTGTGCTCAGGCCATTCGGACAACCCTTCCAGGATCGTTCCCACCAGTTCGGCGTCGAAGCGCTCGATGGCCGTTACTTTCGCCGCGGTGTCGCCTGAATGAGAAGCCTCGTCGGGAGCCTCGACATGGACGTAGACGAAGTCCACGCTATCCAGCTCTTTAAGCGCATAGCGTCCTTTGGCGGCGTAATCCGTATCCAGCCATCCGGTCGCGCCCGGGACATCCACGACTTTCAGTCCGGCGTATTTGCCAAGGCCCTTCACCAGGTCGACCGCCGATATGACTGAACCGGTCAGGCCGAAGCGTTCGGTCATGGTTGGCATGCTGGGAGCTTTGCCCTGGCCCCAGAGCCAGATCATGTTAGCCGGCGATTTGCCCTCGCTTACACGCTTCAGGTTAACGGGATGTTCTGGCAGCAGTGCTGCTGATGCCTCCATAAGGTTTTTGATCCAGTCAGACCCTTCTTCCCGGGGCATGAAGCCGGCTATCTGTTTTCCGCTGATGTCATGCGGAGGCGTACACTTCGCCCCGAGAGCCTTACCCTTTGATACCAGGATATGCCGGTAGCTCAAACCGGTATGAAAAGCCGCATCAGCGCCGCCGAGGTTTTCCTCGAGGAATAAGATCAGTTCGCCGGCTTCGGCAGTGGTGATATGGCCGGCCGAAAAGTCGCGCATGACGCCGTCCTCGATATAGACGAGATTGCAGCGGAAGGCGATGCTGTCGCCCGGAAGGTTGATATCGAGGCTTGCGGCCTCAAGCGGGGCCCTTCCCGTGTAATACAGGTGAGGATCATAGCCAAGCACGCACATGTTGGCGACGTCGCTTCCCGGAGGAAAGCCGGCAGGTATGGTGTGGGCCAGCCCCACCGTGCCCTTGCTGGCCAGGCGGTCCATATTTGGAGTGGCCGCCGCCTGCAGTGGAGTCTTCCCGCCAAGTTCATCGCGGGGCTCATCGGCGGATCCGTCGGGAATAAGTACGATGTATTTCATCGAATATTATAAATTGAGGATTTTGACAACCTGATCGAAATCGGCAGCCACGCTGTTCACTTGCGGGCCGGTGCTGATGGCGGTGTCCGGATCCTTGAGGCCGTGGCCGGTAAGCACGCAGACGACGCTGGCGTCGTCGGGCAGCACGCCTTCAGCCTTCTTTTTGATCACGCCGGCTATACTGGCGGCCGATGCCGGTTCACAAAATGTGCCCTCCGTCGAAGCCACAAGGCGGTAAGCACTCAGTATCTCATCGTCAGTCACTGAGTCTATGAGTCCATCCGAGTCATTCGCCGCGGTAAGGGCCTGGTCTCCCCGGGCCGGGTTGCCGATCCGGATCGCCGTGGCAACGGTCTCGGGATTATCTACAGGATGACCGAGTACCAGCGGCGCCGCTCCGGCGGCCTGGAAACCGATCATGCGGGGCAGCAACTTATTCCTGCCGGCGTCCCTGTATTCGTTGAAGCCCTTCCAGTATGCGGTTATATTGCCGGCATTGCCCACCGGTATCGCCAGATAATCGGGGGCGTCACCGAGCGCGTCGATAATCTCAAAAGCCCCGGTTTTCTGCCCTTCCAGGCGGAACGGGTTGATTGAATTCACCAGCTGGACCGGATACTTCTCTACGATCTCCCTGACCAGGTCCAGCGCCTGGTCGAAGTTGCCGGCGACCGACAGCACCTTGGCGCCGTGTGTTATCGCCTGCGCAAGTTTACCGGCGGCGATCTTGCCCTCAGGTATGATGACTATGCAACTGATGCTGGCTCTGGCGGCATAGGCTGCGGCTGCCGCGGATGTGTTGCCGGTGGAAGCGCAAATCACGGCGCTGGCCCCTTCCTCAATACCCTTTGAGACTGCCAGTGTCATGCCGCGGTCCTTGAAACTGCCGGTCGGGTTCAGCCCTTCAAGCTTGAGATAAATATTCAGTCCAAGCTGTTTGCTCAGATTTGGTGCGTGAAGAAGCGGTGTGCTGCCTTCCGCGAGTGAGATGACGGGTGTTTTTTCGGTGACCGGAAGAAAATCCCGGTACCTCTCGATCAGGGCTTCTCCCCTAAACCTGTTGCTCATCGCCGCCCTCCACCCTGATAGGCCGCGGAGCCGATTTCACCATATTCTGCTCGGTGATTTTATCCAGCGCCGCCCTGAATCTTTTTTCCTTGACCGGATGGAAGACCATGACGAGTTCCGCGTGCGCCCCCCGGCCCTTCTGGATGACGCTCTCGACGCTGACCTTCTGGTCGGCGAAGACCCTGGCGATCGAGGCCAGCACACCGGGTTCGTCCTCGACCTCCAGCCTCAGGTAAAACTTCGAGACCACCTCTTCGTCCGAGAAAAACTCGAGGTCACGGTGGGCGACGAGATACTCCAGGGGCCCGGGAGTCTTGCGGGAGATTATCGTGACGATATCGCCCACGACAGCCGATGCGGTTTCCATACCGCCGGCGCCGGGGCCGGAGAGCATGATCTCATCGATTGCTTTTCCCTGGAGGAATACCGCGTTGTAGGCGCCGCTGACGGTGGCCAGGGGATGATCCTGTTCAAGCAGGGCCGGATATACCCTGACGTTTATCTTGTCATCGTATAGCCTGGCGACACCGAGTAACTTGATAGTGAGCCCCAGCTCCCGCGCGTATGCGATATCGAGCGAGCTTATGCTCTCGATTCCCACGCAGCCGACGTCATCGAGGCCCACCGGAGTATGGAAAGCAATGGACGCGAGGATAGCCATCTTGGCGGCG
The DNA here is from genome assembly GCA_041658605.1 of Thermoleophilia bacterium. Classification (GTDB taxonomy): domain Bacteria; phylum Actinomycetota; class Thermoleophilia; order BMS3ABIN01; family BMS3ABIN01; genus JBAZWE01. The sequence continues at coordinate 54,350 of JBAZZU010000011.1, forward strand.
GCATCCTGGCCGCTGATGTCTTCGGTTGGATCGGCTTCCGCGAAACCCCATTCCTGGGCGCGGGCGAGTGCGTCCTCATATCTGGCGTTGGTGCGGCTCATTTCGGTGAGGATGAAATTGGTGGTACCGTTGACAATTCCGTAGACGCTTGTCAGGTCGGCCGCCACCATCGATTCCCTCAGGACCTTGATCACCGGGATCGCTCCGGCCACGCTTGCCTCGAACCTTATCTGTGTCTTCTTCTCCTGGGCAAGCCTGAACAGGTAGAAACCCTGCTTGGCGAGGAGTTGCTTGTTGGCGGTGACGACGGACTTTCCCTGTTCGAGCGCGGCGGTGATGTAGTCAAACGCCGGATCGACTCCGCCCATCAGTTCGACGATCATGGAGATCTGCGGGTCATTGATAATATCATCGAAATTGTCCGTCAGTAGTTCACCCGGAGCATCCGTGCGCGGAATGGTGACATCTCGAACAAGTATTTTTTTAACCTCGATGGATGCACCTGTAGCCTGTGCGATCTCATCGGCCTGGTTCTCGAGCAGGCTGTAGACGTTCGAGCCGACGGTGCCATAGCCCAGCAGGCCGATGTATATCTTCTTCGGGCCGGATTTACTGGAAACCAATTTGCTCCTCACATGAAAAAGTTTCAGAGTTCGGCTGATTCAGAACAGCCAACGATAAATGTTATCAGGAGAGGGGGAGAGAAAAAAGCGCCTGTTTTCCGGCGGCGGTTGACACAAAGGGTCGCTAAGCCCTTTTTAGAGCCTGCAGGCCCCTGAGTAGCTGCCCCCGCCGCCGACGCCCGTGATGGAGACTACAGCACCTTCAAACGGCGCATGGATCATGCTGCCGCCGCCGATATAGATGCCCACGTGGCTTATCGGGCGTCCGAAGAATACCAGGTCACCGGGCATCAGCTCAGAGTAGCTGATTGGTGTTCCGGAGTAGTATTGGGCGGCAGCCGAGTGCGGCAGGTAGATGCCGGCCTGGGCATAGACATACAGCACGAGACCGGAGCAGTCGAATCCGGATGGTGAAGCTCCTCCCCAGACGTAGGGAACTCCAAGGTACTGCATGGCAATGCCGGAAATTCCACTTGGCGGGGGTTCCGGAGCGGGGCCCGGATCAGAATCCGGTGCCGGACCCGGATCGGGCGCTGGAGTCTGGCCCGGCGTGTCCTCTCCGGCGTTACCTGTCTGCCCGTTTGCCTGGCTTTGAGCCGCCGAGGCCTGCTGCTGGGCGAGGATTTGCGCCACTTCTCCCTGGACGCCGGACAAAACAGCCTGTCTGGCGGAAAGCTGCGATTCGACCGCCGACTTTTCAGCGGCCAGGGTGTTTAAGAGTTCCTCCTGCTTCTGCTGAGCCTGATCAAGTGCGGTGCGAGCCGTTTCGACTTCGTCCTTGTAACCCTGGACTTCCTGTACATCGGCCCGGTCCATTTCCCCTATTCTGCCAAGCAGGTCGAAACGGGACATGAAATCATGGAACGTCGTCGTATTTACCACGACATCAATAAGGTTCATCGGACCCTGGCGGTAGATATTCTCGACCCGTCTGTCCAGCCGTTTCTGGGCTTCAATCAGTTTGGCGGAAGCGTCCGCCAGTGCTTTTTCGTTCTCGGTTATCTGCCGTTTTGTGTTTTCAAGTTCAGTGTTCGCCTGGTTGAAACGTTCGACTGCCTGCTCGGCTGACTGGTTGATGGAGGCGACTTCAGCGCTTATCCGGTCGGCTTCAGCCTGCATTGAAGACAAGTCGGGGCTCGCGAGGGCGGGAACGGCAATCAGAAAGAGGGGGATACAGATTAAACAGATGGTTACAGCAGATGTGATTCCGCTGAAATGGCGCGTACCTTTCAACCAGGTGATCTTCTTCATCTCAGATGCTCCGTTTCTGTCATGCCTGGTTTCAAACCGAGTAATATCAAACACGCACATGGCGTGACTTTTCCGTATTCTCCAGCCATCACTCATACCCTTCCCGGAAGGAAGTGGCCAGGATGGTCATAACTCATCGTTTAAATGCTTGCCACATGTTGTTGTTTCAACCCTCGGGCGTTAACCCCTGCATAAAGTCGAATCTTTCTTAAAGGTTTTTTTTGCCTGTACCGATGGGGTTTGAGCAGGATTTCCAATTTAGGGCGGTCATGAAAACTCAGGTTTTCAAAACCAGGGCATTTAAATTCAGCATAGCCGCAGCATTCGCCGGGCTTCTTTATGCAACCTTTGCATATCTCGTCGAAGAGAACTACGGTGCTGATTATGAGGCGATGCATATCATGCTGGCGCCCGTCATCGCGGGTGCTGCCGCCTATTTTATTGGCAAGGCATCCGACCGTATCCACCAGCAGACAGAAATGCTGGCCGACGCGAAAAAGCAGTTCTCCGATCTCACTCACTCGGCAATCACACAGAGGGACTGGAACGTCAGCTTTGAGGATCCCGCCATTCCTACGTGCTGGGAAGTCAAAGGCTGCAAGGCAGAGGATTGTCCGTCCTACGGCAGGCACCATGTTCGCTGCTGGCTTGTTGCCGGAACATACTGCCGCGGCGAGGTTCAGGGACATTTCGCCCAGAAACTGGGCGATTGCGCCAAATGTGAAATATACAGCGCGGCAATAGATCGTGATCCGATCGACGAGATTGGTGAGAATTTCAACAGCCTCATGTGGGTCCTGAAGGAAAAAGAGGAGATGCTCACTCAAACGAACGGGCAGCTTCATGAACAGTACGAGGAACTTGAAGTCATGCATCAGCAGGCTCGGGAGATGGCGGAAACCGATATGCTGACCGGTCTTAAGAACCATGCCCACTTCCAGGAGCAGCTGCTCGGCGAAGTCGAGAAAGCAAGGCGGCTCGCGCAGCCACTATCACTGATCATGCTCGACCTTGACCATTTCAAGAACGTCAACGACGAGTTCGGCCACCAGAAGGGCGACGAGGTATTGCAGCATGTAGGCAGGCTGATACGACTTGAAACCGATGAAGATGCGTATTCTGCCCGATATGGCGGCGAGGAGTTCGTCATAATTCTGCAGGGAATGATCGCTGACGATGCGATGAATGTAGCCGACGACCTGAGACGCAGCCTGAAGCTCGTTGAGAATGACGTAGATCTTCCCGAAGGCTTTGTGGGCGGCAGTTTCGGGGTTGCCGATATGCCTTCATGCGCCAGCGACGCCGACAGCCTGATATCGGCAGCCGATGCGGCGCTGCTTTTTGCCAAACGCAAGGGCCGCAACCGGGTCGCTTACTTCCGTGATCTTGCCGACACCGAGCTTCGTGACGGTGATCTCGACAAACTTCACAGCAGGCTTGAAGGGGCTAGCCTTCAGACGATCAGAGCCCTGGCTGAAGCAGTTGACGCAAATGATCAATATTCCGCTGTCGACACTTCGAAGATGACCGAAGTCGCCGCTGCCATGGCTGAAAGACTGAATATGCGCCAGGAACAGGCGGACGCACTTGCCCTAGCGACGAGACTGCACGACATCGGCAAAGTCGGGGTACCCGGTTCTGTTCTGAGAAAGAAAGAAAAACTGTCACCTGAGGAGCTTTCCATGGTGCAGCGGCATCCACAGATAGGCAAGCGCCTCTTAAAGGAAGCGGAACAGATTCAGGATCTGATTTCGGCGATCCTATATCACCATGAGCGATGGGACGGTAATGGCTACCCCGAACGGCTCAAGGGTGAAGAGATACCTCTGATGGCGCGTATCGTCGGCATCATGGATGCATATCGAGCGATGCGCAGCGACCGCCCGTACCGCAAGGCTCTGAGTATCAGGCAATCGTTGGCTGAACTGAGCAAGGGCGCCGGCACGCAGTTCGATCCTGAGCTGGTTTCAATGTTTGTCGAGCTTCTGGATGAAGGCGAGGAACAAAGTTGGAAACAAGCAGGTTAATAAAAGTTCCAGCAGTCAGCCAGGTGACATCGTGTTGAATTCTATTGCCATGCGTCTGACTTCGATGAGACGCATTTTTTTTGTGATGATCGCCTTCGGTCTGGCCATGGGTATCGCTTTCCCATATATTGTCAATCCCTTCGTCACGTGGGATTCCGGGCGCAAGTTCTTCTTCCAGCTTGCCTGCCTGGTAGCCGGATTGGCCGTCGGCTCGTTTTGTTTTCTGCTGGCCAAGGTCACTCTTTATGACAGGAACCAGCGGCTTGCCAGCCAGAAAGCCGGGCTGGAACTGGCCATGGAACGGTTTTCAACTCTTACGCACACGGCAATAGAAACCCAGAACTGGGAAGTGAGCTTTGAGGATCCCTCCATACCCTCATGCTGGGAAATGAAAAACTGCACCGCCGGCGAATGTCCTGTTCACGGGCGGGAACACATCCGATGCTGGCTGGTAGCCGGGACTTTTTGTGGCGGAGAAGTCCAGGGTCGGTTCGCCAAGAAAATTGGAAACTGTTCTCACTGTGAGGTTTACCATGAAGCCGTGGAGCACAACCCCATCAACGAGATCGGCGAGAATTTCAACAGCATCATGCTGGTGGTCAAGCAGAAGCAGGATCTGCTGGAATCTGTCAGCTCCGAGTTGAAGGACAAATATGCCGAACTGGAGATGATGCACAGGCAGGCACGTGAGATGGCCGACACCGACCTGTTGACCGGCCTTCGCAATCACGCGCATTTCCAGCATCACCTGCGATGGGAGGTCAGCCAGGCCGTACAGAAGCACAAGCCACTGTCGCTGCTTATGCTCGACCTCGATTATTTCAAGTCGATCAATGACCGGTATGGCCACCAGAAGGGCGATGAGGTTCTCAAGGGTGTCGGCAGACTGCTGCGCAATGAAATTAAGAACGGCTATACGGCCAGGTACGGCGGTGAGGAATTCGTTGTTGTTCTTCCAGAGCTGAAATACAGTGGGGTGATGGAGATAGCCGACAGGCTCAGGGTCGGCATGAAAACGGTGGCCCATGATGCCGATCTGCCCGAGGGGGTCGTGGCTGCGAGCTTCGGCGTTGCCGACATGCCGGCCTGCGCGAACGATCCGGACAGCCTGATCTCCGCGGCTGATTCAGCCCTGCTGTTCGCCAAGCGCAAGGGTCGTGACAGGGTTACTTATTTTCGTGACCTGTCGGGCAGCGAACTCGAGGAGGGCGATATAGACCGGCTGCACAGCCGTCTTGAAGGCGCCAGCCTTCAGACGATCCGGGCTCTGGCGGAAGCCGTCGATGCGAACGACAGCTATCCGCTGGCTGGGGTGTCATCTCTCACGAGGCTGGCCACGGATATGGCGCAGACGCTGGACCTTAATGATGAGCAGGCAGACGCACTCGTGTTGGCGACCAGGCTGCATGACATCGGCAAGATCGGCGTGCCTGGTTCCATCCTGAGAAAATCGGAGAAGCTTACCCCGGAAGAGCTGCTTGTAGTTCAGCAGCATCCCGCCATAGGGCAGCGAATCCTCTGGGAGGCCAGGCAGCTGTCAGACCTTATTACGGCGATCCTGTACCATCACGAGCGCTGGGATGGAAAAGGATATCCTGAGAAGCTGCAGGGCAAGCAGATTCCGCTGATGGCGCGTATCGTCGGCATAATAGACGCATATCGGGCCATGCGCTGTGATCGTCCATACAGGAAGGCGCTGACGGAAAAGCAGGCGATCGCTGAGTTGCGAAAGGGCGCGGGCAGCCAGTTCGATCCCAGACTGGTTGACCTCTTTGTCGGGCTTGTGGAATCCGGGCGCGAAGATTCAGGCATCCTGCAAGCCGGCTAGAATAAGGGCGCAACAGCGGCCCCGCGAAACAATTTCCACCGGTATTAGTTGAAATCCCCGTTCAATTTCAATAACATATTCGTTTGATGGCCTGTGAATTCTCACATTCCGGATTTACGCGCGTAACGGCCTCCCCCGCGGGAGGCGGCATAACGCTGCCTGCCGCCGCATTCCTCCTCGACTTGCTTCTCCTCCCCCAGGTGGGGGAGATTATCTAACAGTTTGCCCGTGCGGCAAACCCGTTATCCTTACCTTTCTGCAATTTAAACCTTTGAGGTTTTAGGAGAAGCAATGGATCCTCATCGCATAAACATATTCGATACAACGCTGAGGGATGGAGAGCAATCCCCCGGTATCAGCCTTAATTCATTCGAGAAGCTGGAGATTGCCGAACAGCTGGCGAGACTGGGCGTCGACGTCATAGAGGCTGGTTTTCCGATCTCTTCGCCTGGTGATTTCGAGGGCGTACAGAACATAGCCCGCAAGGTATCCGGTGTGACGGTTTGCGCGCTGGCACGCGCCATCGAAAAGGACATCACAACCGCCTGGGACGCCATCAGGGAAGCCGAACGGCCGCGCATCCATACATTCATATCAACGAGCGACGTTCATTTGAAGCACCAGCTGCGCAAGACGCGCGAGGAAGTGCTGGAGGCGGCGAAGCGCATGGTCGCGCTGTCAGTGAGCCTGTGCGACGACGTGGAGTTCTCCGCCATGGACGCCACCCGGAGTGATCCGGACTACCTGGCGTCTGTGCTGCAGGCGGCTATCGACGAAGGCGCACGCACGATAAATATCCCTGACACGGTGGGTTACGCGATACCATCGGAATTTGGTGACTTCATCTGGGAGCAGTTCAAAAAGGCTCCGGGGCTGAAGGATGTCGTCGTCAGCGTCCACTGCCATAACGACCTGGGCCTGGCTGTCGCCAACTCGCTGGCGGCAATCGAGAACGGCGCTACGCAGGTGGAGTGCGCCATCAATGGCCTGGGCGAGCGTGCCGGCAACGCGTCCCTGGAGGAGATAGTCATGATCCTGGAGACGCGCAAGCGCATGCTGGGCAGGGTGACTGGCGTCAGGACGAAAGAGATCACAAGGACCAGCCGCCTGGTAAGCCAGCTGACAGGTTATGATGTGCAGCCCAACAAGGCGATTGTTGGAAAGAACGCCTTTGCCCACGAATCGGGTATCCATCAGGACGGCGTGCTGAAAGAGCGGTCTACTTACGAGATAATGAACGCTGCCAGCGTCGGCCGGGGGACCAGTGATATCGTCCTCGGCAAGCACTCCGGGCGCCACGCGCTCAAGGCGGCGATGGAAGAGCTGGGTATGACCCTCTCCGACGAGGAGCTGAACCAGGCCTTTGTCCACTTCAAGAAGGTGGCTGACAAGAAGAAGCAGATCACCGCGGCGGACCTGGAGGCGCTGGTCGGCGAAGAGGTGCGCGAACAGACCGACATCTATGAGCTGAAGTCGTACGAGGTAAGCTCGAGCTCCGACTCGATGCCCGAGTGTCAGGTAGTAATCGAGAAGGAAGGGGAGCAGTTGCTCGGAAGGAGTTTCTCCGGTGGCTCGATGGAGTCGATCTTCAAGGCCATCGATGACGCAGTGGGCACCAAGGGCAAGCTGATGGACTACCAGGTGCATTCCGTGACCGAGGGCAAGGACTCTCTTGGCGAGGTGCGTGTCGTGGTTGAAGTTAACGGCAAGACGTATGCGGGCACGGCGCTCTCCATCGACGTTGTGGAGGCCAGCGCCAAGGCTTATGTCCGCGCGCTCAACAATGCATACAGAGCCGGGGCGGTGACTTGAGATGGGAAAAGCGATGACTATCACGGAAAAGATACTGGCGCGCGCCTGCGGACAGGAAGAAGTGCAGGCGGGCGATTTCGTCAATGCAAGGCTGGACCTGGCGCTGGCGAACGATATCACGGCGCCGCTGGCCATCAAGGAGTTCGAGGCGGCGGGCATGACAAAGGTCTGGGACAAGGAAAAAGTCGTGCTTGTCTGCGACCACTTCGTCCCTAACAAGGACATAAAGTCGGCCGAGCAGACCAAGCTGGTGCGCGAGTTCGCGCGGCGGCAGGGGCTGACCAACTTCTTCGATGTGGGACGGATGGGCATCGAGCATGTCATCCTGCCGGAGAAGGGCTTGGTGGTCCCGGGTGACGTCGTCATCGGCGCCGATTCGCACACGTGTACTTATGGTGCGCTGGGAGCCTTCGCGACCGGGGTCGGAAGCACCGATCTGGCGGCGGGAATGGCCACCGGTGAGGTCTGGCTGCGCGTGCCGGAGACGATCAGGTTCAACTACGAGGGCGAGCCGGGGCGTTATGTGACCGGGAAGGATTACATCCTCTTTACGATCGGCATGATCGGTGTCGACGGCGCGCTGTACGAGGCGATGGAGTTCGGCGGCGGCGCCATCAGGTCGCTGTCGATGGATGGCCGGTTCACCATGTGCAACATGGCGATCGAGGCCGGCGGCAAGAACGGCATCGTGGAGCCTGACGCGGTCACAGAGGAATACTGCCGCGGACGGGCGCTGCGCGAACCGGTCATGATAATGAGCGATGAGGGCGCGCAGTACGCGCGCGTGATTGATATAGATGTCAGCACGATCGAGCCTCAGGTGGCGAAGCCGCACCTGCCGTCGAACACGGTGCCGGCTTCGGAGCTGGCTGACTTAAAGATCGACCAGGTCGTGATCGGCTCGTGCACCAACGGGCGCATCGAGGACCTGCGGATGGCGGCCGGTGTGCTGAAGGGCCGCAAGGTGCATCCGGACGTGCGCGCCCTGGTCTTCCCGGGGAGCCAGCTGGTATTCCAGCAGGCCATGAAGGAAGGGCTGATCGACATATTCATCGACGCCGAGGTTGCCGTAAGCACGCCTACCTGCGGTCCATGCCTGGGAGGGCATATGGGCATCCTGGCCGAAGGTGAGCGTTGTGTCTCGACCACCAACCGTAATTTCGTCGGACGCATGGGCCATACCGGCAGCGAGGTCTACCTGGCGGGGCCATATGTGGCGGCGGCTACGGCCATAGCCGGCACGGTTGCGGTTCCCGAGGAGGTGACGGCATGATCTTCGAAGGCACGGCGCATAAGTATGGGCGTGATGTCGATACCGACGTCATCATCCCGGCGCGCTATCTGAATACGCATGATCCGGATGAGCTGGCCGAGCATTGCATGGAGGACATCGACGCGGATTTCATCGGGCGCGTAAAGCCGGGCGATATAATCGTGGCCGAGGAGAACTTCGGCTGCGGGTCGTCGCGCGAACAGGCGCCGGTCGCGATCAAGGCGGCGGGTGTATCCTGTGTCGTTGCGGCGTCGTTCGCGCGTATTTTTTATCGTAACGCGATAAACATCGGCCTGCCGATACTGGTTTGTCCGGAGGCGGCGCGAGAGGTTAAAAGCGGCGACCGCCTGCGGGTCGACCTCGACCGGGGCGAAGTCGTGAATATAACAGGTGACAAGTCATACCAGGCGGACCGCTTTCCTGATTTTATGCAGGAGATCGTGGCGGCGGGAGGCCTGATGCAACATGTCAGGAAAAGAACCGCGGGGTCGAAATGATGTCCCGGGTTCACGGACCGCGGGCCGAGCGCCCGCGTTACTGGAGGAGCGCATGCATAACATAGCAGTCATGCCTGGTGACGGTACCGGGCCGGAAGTTGTGATGGAGGGGCTGAAAGTGCTGGAGGCCGCCGCGGCCCGGTTCGGCTTCAAGTATGAGACAACCGATTACGATTTCGGCGGTGACCGGTATTTAAGGACCGGTGAGACGCTGCCCGACTCGGCGCTGGACGAGCTGAAAGGGCACGACGCCATATTCCTGGGAGCAATCGGCCATCCCAAAGTGAAGCCTGGCATCCTCGAACAGGGAATCCTGCTCAAGGCGCGCTTCGAGCTGGACCAGTACATAAACCTGCGTCCCGTGAAGCTTTTTCCGGGCGTTGAAACGCCGGTCAAGGACAAGGGGCCGGACGATATCGACTTCGTGGTGGTGCGTGAGAACACCGAGGGCCTCTACGTGGGCGCCGGCGGCTTTCTGAAGAAGGGAAAGCCGGACGAGGTGGCGATACAGGAAAGCATAAACACCCGCAAGGGGGTGGAGCGCTGCATCCGTTACGCCTTTGACTATTGTCAGAAGCGTGGTAAAGACAACAAGCTTACCATGTGCGGCAAGACCAACGTGCTGAATTATTCGCAGGACCTGTGGATGCGGGCTTTCAACGAGGTCGCTGACGATTATCCGGGCATCACTACAGACTACGCCCACGTCGACGCGATCTGCATGTGGTTCATCAAGAATCCGGAATGGTTCGATGTCATCGTCACCGACAACATCTTCGGCGACATCATCACCGACCTGGGCGCCATGATCCAGGGCGGCATGGGAATCGCGGCGGGCGGCAACATCAACCCGGACGGCGTTTCCATGTTCGAGCCGATCGGCGGCTCGGCGCCCAAATACACGGGCCAGAATGTCATCAACCCGCTGGCGGCGATAGCGGCGGTGCAGATGATGCTCGAGTTCCTGGGAGAAAATGAAGCCGGCGCCGCGGTTGAGAGAGCCATAGCCGATATAACCGCCAACAAACTGCAGAGCCTGGCCGTGGGCAAGACCGGCTATTCGACCACCCAGATAGGCGACATGGTGGCGCAGATTGTTCGTGAAAGCTAAACCGGCCTGAACGGGAAGTCAGCGCCGGAAAGTATTTGAAAGGAGTCTCATGCCGATACCGGAGGTCTCAAAAATCTGGATGAACGGTGAGATGGTGGACTGGAAGGAAGCAAAGGTCCACATACTCACGCATGCCCTGCACTACGGCTCGGGCGTTTTTGAAGGCATACGGGCATATGACACCAAAAAAGGGACACATGTCTACCGCCTGACAGAACACATCGAGCGGCTGATGCGCTCGGCGAAGATCTACATGATGGACGTGCCGTTCAGCACCGAAGAGCTGGTGCAGGCGACCAAAGACGTCATCAAGGCCAACGAGCTGGAGAGCTGCTATATCCGGCCGATAATCTACCGCGGCTACGGCGAGATGGGGCTTTTCCCGCTTCATGCTCCGGTCGATGTTGCGATTGCGGTCTGGCCCTGGGGTACGTACCTGGGCGACGACGGCATCAAGCATGGTATACGTGCCAAGATCTCCTCATTCCGGCGCTTCGGACCCAACAGCATGCCACCCGCCGCCAAGGCTACCGGGCAATACATAAACTCCAGCTTGGCAAAGGTGGAAGCGGTCAAGGGCGGCTACGAGGAAGCCATCCTGCTCGACGACCAGGGAAACATCTCGGAGGGCTCGGGGGAGAATATTTTCGTGGTCAGGAATGGCGTCGTGGCGACTCCGCCCACGTCCTGCGACGTGCTCGAGGGCATAACCGCGGATACGGTTTTCACCATATGCAGGGACGAGGGCATTCCGTTGCAGCAGAAGGTCATGGTCCGCTCCGACCTGTATGTCGCTGACGAGGCATTTCTTACGGGAACCGCGGCCGAAATAGTGCCGTTGCGCGAGGTGGACGACCGCGTTATCGGTGAGCCGGGTCCGATCACGAGGAAGATACAGGATATCTTCTACGGGATCATCAAGGGCGAGAATGAGAAGTATGGGGATTATCTGGAGTGGGTATAGGCTGCTTGAAGTATGGATTGGTGTAAGCGGGAGCGGTTTGTCTTGATTCCATTTCTGTGTTTTTGATAGCAAAAACAAAGACTGCATATCGGTGGAAGCCGGGACAGGGTGCCTGGACTTCCACTCAGGTCTTCGACAACCGTTCCAGCCCAGACACCCTGTCCCGGCTTGGGGCCGTTTGATAAATTGACGGGAAGAACGTTTGTTATGAAACTCAATCAGGGGAATTGATATGACCCGCAGGATTGAAATATATGACACAACTCTTCGTGACGGGATGCAGCGGGAGGGGATGAGCTGCTCTGTTGATGAGAAGGTCCAGATCGCGCTGCGGCTGGACCGCCTCGGCGTGCATTACATCGAGGGCGGATTTCCCGGCTCCAATCCCAAGGATGTGGAATTTTATAAAAGGGTGGCGACGCACAGGCTGCGCTCCGCTCGTCTGGCTGCTTTTGGCATGACCCATAAAAAGGGCGTTCGTCCGCACCAGGATCCGCTGCTCAAGGGCCTGCTTAAAGTGGATACGCCCGTGGTCACCATCGTCGGCAAGAGCTGGAAGCTGCATACCCAGAAAGTGCTGAGGGTCGGCCTGGAAGAAAATTTGAAGATGATAGAGGGCACGGTCAGCTACCTGGTGCGCAAGGGGCGCGAGGTTTTTTATGACGCCGAGCATTTTTTCGATGGATTCCTGGATGACCAGGAGTACGCGCTGCGCACCCTGAAGGTTGCGGTTGAAGCGGGGGCGAGCCGTGTGGTGCTCTGCGACACCAATGGCGCCACACTGCCATCGCAGGCGGCTGCGATTGTCGGGCGCGTGGTCTCCGAAGCCGGCGTTCCGGTCGGCATCCATGCCCATAATGACGCTGATTGCGCCGTGGCGGTTTCGCTGATGGCCGTAGAGGCTGGCGCCGGCCAGGTCCAGGGGACCATCAACGGTTACGGCGAGCGCTGCGGCAACGCCAACCTGGTTTCCATCATACCGGCGCTGAAGCTGAAGATGGGATTCAATTGCGTGAGCGACCGGCGTCTGGCGGAGCTTGCCGAGACATCTCATTATGTGGCCGAAGTGGTCAATGTGAGCCCCGAGACACACCAGCCCTATGTAGGCGAGAACGCGTTCGCGCACAAGGGCGGACTGCATGTGAGCGCGGCGCTCAAGGACGCGAGGACTTTCGAGCATGTGGATCCGGCGCTGGTGGGGAACCGGCAGCGCATCCTGATCAGCGAACTCTCCGGTCGGGCGACTGTGCTTAAAAAATGCACCGAGATGGGCCTGGACTTAAACGAAGACAAGGATACGCTCAACCGGCTGCTAAAAAGATTGAAGGATAAGGAGCATGCCGGTTATCACTACGAGGTGGCGGACGCTTCGCTCGAGCTTTTCCTGAGACGTGAGCTGGGCCTCCATACGCCGACGGTCGAACTGGATAACTTCCGGGTGATCGTCCAGAAGCGCAAGAGCGCCGTTATCAGCGAGGCCAAGATCGTCCTCAGGAGCGATGCCGGCGGTGAGCTGCCGATCGCCTTCGCCGAGGGAAACGGCCCGGTAAACGCGCTCGACAACGCGCTGCGGAAGCTTCTGCCCGTCAAATATCCGAAGCTTGTCGAAGAGCTTTCACACATACATCTGGTCAACTACAAGGTCCGCATACTTGACGAACACAAGGGGACGGGCGCTGTCACCCGTGTGCTGCTCGATTCCAGCAACGGGCATGATTCGTGGGGGACCGTCGGCGTGTCGGAGAACATCATCGAGGCGAGTTGGGAAGCCCTGGTAGACAGCATCGAGTACGGGCTGATAAAGCGCCGGCGCCGCCGTTAGCGCGCGTTTCGCGCGGCAGACAGCACATGGCGCAAATAAAGCTACAGCCGCCGGGCAAGATAATCGCTGTCGGACTCAACTACCGGTCGCATGCCGCCGAACTGAATATGGCCGTGCCGGAAGAGCCGGTCCTTTTCATGAAACCCCCGTCGGCTGTCATCGCGGCCGGCGAGGCTATAGTCCTTCCTCCTTCCTCAGCACAGGTTGACTATGAGGCCGAACTTGCGGTTGTCATCGGAAAGACCGCACGCGGGGTGGGTGTGGATGAAGCCGCGGCTTATGTGCTCGGTTATACCTGCGCCAACGACGTGACCGCCCGCGACCTGCAGAAACTGGACGGACAGTGGACGCGTTCAAAGAGTTTCGATACTTTCTGCCCGCTGGGGCCGTGGGTTGAAAGCGTGGCACCGGCGCCGGACTCGCTGGTGGAGCTGGTGCTCAACGGTGAGGTACGCCAGAGCGCGCCTGTTTCGGACATGATATTTTCGCCGCTGGAGCTGGTGGCGTTTATCTCCGGGGTCATGACGCTTGAGGCTGGCGATGTCATCCTTACGGGTACGCCGCCAGGGGTAGGGGCGCTGACGGCCGGGGATGAGGTAACGGTCAGGGTTGACGGGATCGGCGAGCTGGTCAGCAATGTTGTGACGCCCGCATAGTACCGGGAGATAATAATATACGGGACTGACGCTGTCAGTCCCGTCCGGCGCCTGTGATATAGTTTCAACGATTCTGATTCTTTGAAAGCGGAGCTGTTGAAACAGAGTGAAATATTGCAGACTGAGGGTAGTGCAATCGACGTAATGCTCGATTACCAGCCGGCGCTCGAGCTTCTTGGTTTTGAATCATTCCGCGCCGGCCAGAGCGA
>JBAZZU010000012.1:0-67172 GCA_041658605.1 Thermoleophilia bacterium
AAACGATCTCGGTGATCAGGGCGCCGCCCAGCAGCACTCCCAGGTCGATGCCAAGGATGGTCACAACCGGCCCCAGGGCATTGCGCATGGCATGAGATCTCATGGCCTGGCTCCGGGACAGTCCCCGGGAGCGCGCCGCCAGGATATACGGCTTTCGCATCTCATCAGTCAGTGAGGATTTCATGACAGCGGCGATGACGACGGACTGTGCCGCGGCGAGCGACAGGGCCGGAAGAACAAGGTTGAGCGGGCTCCATCCGCCAAGACCGGAAATCGGCAGAAGGTGTAACTTGCTGGCAAAAATATACTGAAGGACGATACCCAGAAAGAAGACCGGCACTGAAAGCAGGATCGCGCTCGTAATTGTTGACACGCTTTTTAGCCCGGAAGATCTATTCATAGTTAGATGCATCCCCCATCCGATGCCGAAAACTGTTTCCAGCAGAAGGGCACCGCCAGCCAGATATGCTGTTGCCGGGAGATAGTCCGCGATGACATCCGTTACGCTACGGTTCAGATCGTAGGAAGTACCGAGATCGAGGTGAATCACACGCCAGAGATACAATCCATACTGTTTCCATAAGGGCTGATCGAGGCCCAGATGGTTCCGCAGGGATTCGACCGATTCAGCTGACGCGTGGTTTCCCAGGGATACCTGGGCGGCATCGCCCGGGACAAGAAGGTATAGAACGACAAATAATATCGTGATGGCACCCAGTAGCACCACCACCATCTGCAGCAGGCGGTAAAGGATGAAGCGAAAGACAGGCATCTTTTCCCCTGGCCGCCCCCGTAAGGTTTTAGTGGGGCTCCCGGTTGGAGAGCCCCACGGATCAACCTGGATGACTACTTTTCAGATACTTCGATCTCGTTCAGCGCAAGGTCGCCCAGGGGTGTGCCGACGAACTTTGTCACCCTGGGGGAATATGCCATCACATCAACACTGAACGAAACCGGAGCGAGCGGCGCGTCGGCAAGAATCTTGCGCTCTGCTTCGTTGTAAGTCCCGGTTCGCTTGCTTTCATCTCTGGTTGAGCGGGCATTGTCCAGTAATCCGTCAACTTCCG
This sequence comes from Thermoleophilia bacterium, assembly GCA_041658605.1. Taxonomy (GTDB): domain Bacteria; phylum Actinomycetota; class Thermoleophilia; order BMS3ABIN01; family BMS3ABIN01; genus JBAZWE01. Next base: position 1,068 of record JBAZZU010000012.1, read on the forward strand.
GGTTTGAATACTGAAATACGTTCTGGGCTCCGATATTAGCGGAGTGGAACAGCGTATAGAGGAACGTATCGACAGACGGATAATCGGCAACCCATGAAATCAGGAAGAATGACAGTTTGCCGGCAATCATCTCATCCAGAAATCCGCCCATCTCCATGCCGTTTATTTCAACCGGGATACCAGCCGCCTTCAACTGTGCCTGCATGGCCTGCGCTACATCAGCCGCCAGCCCTTCGTTCGGGTATGTCAGCACGATTGGCGGCAGACCGTTTCCTTCAGGATAGCCGGCGTCCGCGAGTAATTGCTTCGCCTTTTCGGGATCATACTTGTATGGCATGGCGTCATTCTGATGCCCCTTCATGCCGGCGGGCACGATACCGTCTGCCGGTGCTTCCTGCCCCTGAAGAACCTTGCCGGCGATAGTATCCCGGTCGATGGCATAGTTGATTGCTTGCCTTAGTTTGTCATTGTCCTTCCAGGGCGCCTCGGTCAGATTAAATCCCGCAAACCTCAAGGCATCGACCTTGCCGTCGTATATTTTCACGGAGCTGTCGCTGCGTAGCGCCTGGATTTGGCCCGGCGGAACGATTTTCACAATGTCCACATTACCGGCCTTCAGCTCGGCGATCGATGTGGAGGGATTGGGAATGAACTTTACGGTCACCTGTCCCACTTTAGCCTTGTCCCCGTAATAGTCGTCATTTCTTTCAAGCAATACGGACTCACCCTTTTTCCATTCCGTCAGCTTGAATGCTCCATTGCCGACAGGCTTCTCGGAATAGTTCTGATCCGCGCGTCCTGCTTCTTCGGCAGGAACGGGGGCGCATACGGGATGACCGAGGAAAGTGACGAATTCAGCCTGGGGATAATTGAGTGTGACTTTCAGGGTTGAATCATCAACGGCTTCCACGCCCGCAAGTTTGTTCGTCTCACCATTAGAGAGCTCCCCCGCTCCCTTGACAGGCTCCAGGATTGTCGATGCCATCGAAGACTTTGTGGCTGGGTCCAGCGCCCTCGTCCAGGCGTATACAAAGTCTTCTGCCTTTACAGCACGGCCATTCGTGAAATTAACTCCCTTGCGGAGATGAAAAGTTACAACCGTCGCATCTTCATTAAAGTCCCAGCTTTCAGCAACAGCCGGTTTAACCTCACCGGTGGTTGAGTCATAAGACACGAGCCCGTCAAAAAGATAACGCGCGATGTTTCCCCCGACCGATTCGTCGATCAGGGCGGGGTCCAACGCTGAGGGATCAGATGCTTCGGCGTAAGAAAAACTAAGGTTCGCCCCGTCTTTGCCGCCTGACGTCTTGTCTGTGGAATCATCTCCACAGCCGTTCAGCGCGCTCATGGCGATGAGGCTGAGTATTGCGGCCAGCAATACCGTCAAAAAATTAATCGATCTTCCAGATTTCCACATACTGAATATTCGCAAGATTCCTCCTACCGTATGATTTCGAGGACGAGCCGGGGATCAGCCCGGAACGCTGAGTGGTCCATGACGCAGAGAACCCAACACAGCGCGAAAATCCTGGTTACCTCCTAACCACGCTCTAATTAGACAAAAAGACCTCCAAATCCTTCTATCAGAACGGGGTTGGTAGAGTTTGGTTCTTACCGTCCGAATGGATGGCCAACAAAGATTATTCGCCGTCCCCGGGTCATCATCCTGCAAGCTCGTATATTGAAAGTGAAGGATTTTAGCGCGGCGGCTGGAAATTATTGTAAACATGAGACGGTTGAGGTAAACATTGAATCCCGTGATTACCGGGCAAGATCGCACCAAAAGCATACCAATGCAGACTCAACTAACCCTTTACCTGACGATTGTAATAGGTATACCACCATAGTAAAATTGCTCGTACCCTGCATCCATTTCCGCAAAAAGAGGTGACACCTTCTTGCCAGCTGCAGCAGACCATATTCAGGAATATATGCTTTTGAAGCGCCGTTTTCAGGTTGTCTCCCGCGACCTTCCTGATTGAGCGGATCAGGTCTTGGAACATCTCCCCCTCGAAGAATTTCTATCATCCGCCCAGGATATGGACTCCCCCGGGGCTCAACTTTACCTTTATCGTATCCTGCACATGCTGGCCAATTCCGATTCGTCCGGGCAGGACGCCCGTCCTCTTTCCTATCAGAATGCCAGGAGGCTGGCCACACGGTTGGGGCTGGACAAGCCCGAGAAACTGGCTTCGCTCTTCCGCGACCTGGGACTGGGAAAGCTGCAGCTGGATATCGGCGCCGATCATATCCAGGTTGGCGTCACTCCTGAGATAGCGCCGGCAAAAGCGATATCAGGACAGGGTGGTTGTGAACTCGAACATGGTCTTATCGATGGAGCTCTGGAGCTTATCGTCGGCCATCAGGTTACGACAATCGAAACTAAATGCTGGACACGGGGTGACAGATCGTGCCAATTCGAAGCCCGGAGAGATGATTTTGCTGAGACGCCAAGATTTGTGCCGCTGTCGACATCAAGCCGCCCCACGATGGCGCCGTCAAGATCGCTTGACGCGAAGACGGGCATGAATCAATCCAGCCTCCGGTCCTGGTTCATGGACTTGGCGGGCCGCGAGCTTGCGAGGACAAAAAGGCACGGCCGGTCGCTGACAGTACTTTATGTGGACCTCGACGATCTGGGAGAGATCAATATCGTTCACGGGAGAGACGCCGGCGATCAGGTCATAAGTGCCGTCGCGGCGGCACTCAGCAGGGGTTGCCGCACCGAAGACTATCTCTGGCACAACGGAGAGGATGAATTCGCGGTCGTTTTATCTGAGACGGACGCCAGCGGCGCGGATATCGTCGCCCGCCGGCTATCGACCGAGATCCTGTCGGCAGCCGAATATGTGGACGTGCCCGCCACGGTCTCGGCAAGCATAGGTTATTCGACGTTTCCCGCCCATGGAGAAAACCTTACGGGACTCTTTACAAGTGCCCGCTCCGCAGTCTATATGGCAAAATCACTCGGAAAAGGCAGAGCCCAGGTAGCTGTGCCTTTTGTTGGGGACTCCGGCAAAAACCCTGTCCGCGGAAGCGGTGTGATTGATAACGCACGGGATGGAGCAGCCAGAACTTCCCGGAACCGCGATAGTGGAGGTAATAATGCTTCCGGTGAAAGGGACAATCGTCGGGGCGCGGGTGATTTCATTTCGCCATCCGGGACCGATGCCGGGACAACTGCTGTTTCATCCGGTACCGATTCCAGTCGTGATGATGCGGCACCAGACGAGCACCATACAGCAGGGATTCAGCCGGCAAGCGTAATTATCGCCTCTCTGGGACCCATGCTGATTGCGGGCATGAAGCAGGTTCTAGCGGAATCTGAGAGTATGACAATCGTGCATGAACTTACCAATCCGACCAGATTCACCGCTGCCGTAATTGACAAAAGGCCGGATATCATCTTCGCCGATCTGCAGATGGTAAACGCAAACGACCACGAGATGCTCAGAATGCTGGAGAGGGATAACCTGCCCTGCAAGTGTGTCATCTTTGTCACTGAAGTAGACCAGGATATCATCAAGCTGGTGGCGGACTTCCGTGTCGATGGCGTGATACTGCAGGACTCCACGGCATCAAAGATAGTCAGTTCACTGGAAACAGTATATAAGGGACGGGCCGTCATGCCCGCTGAGGTCCAGGCGGCGATAAGTGAGCTGGAAGGCAATCGGCGCCTGCTTGGGGAACTGTCTGACCGTGAAATCGAGGTTCTAAGGCTGATTGCAGAAGGAAAATCCAATTCCCAGATATCCGAGGACCTCTTTATCACGGTAAACACGGTTCGCTTTCACCTTGCAAATATCTACCAGAAGTTGAGTGTTTCCAACCGCACCGAGGCCGCGAACTACTACTTGAGGCAGGATCTTGCAGGTCCTGACGGGCAGACAAAACTGCTCTAGGTTGCAGGTGTGAGTCCAGCTTTGAGACGTGAACGGCTTTATGCTTTTTTGCCCTGACTCATTCCCATCCGGACAGAGGGGCGAATACTCACAAGCGAATTATTTGAACCGCATACTCCCCACCGCACTGATTATTACAGGATCATCCCCGTCTGAAGTACAGGTTTAATCTTTCCCGAATAACCCTGGGTTCAGATCTACGGTTCCAGAATGCCTCTATCAGAGGGTTTACGTACGTTTCAGAGCTGTATCGCGGGGCCACCCTCAAACCGTCCTTTACCCTCCCCCTTAACTATCACTTCATATGTACACAACCTTTCCAACCTTCTTTAGACTCTTTCCACCCTTCCCATCAGGGCCACATGGCCGTGATGGGCAGGGAGTCCAGATCGGGGGTCTGGAAATTGCGGCGGGTGGGGTACCCACACTTTTTATCCCGCTGCTGAAACTGTCAGGGTTTCCAAACACGGTAGGAGGTGAGCGGGATGAAAACGAAAATCTTTGCGATAGTGAGTATGCTTGCAACACTTATTGCAGCTGGTGGCGGCAGGTGGGGTCACTAATATAAGTTACATAACTAATTAAAGTAATTTGCCTTCCGGTCTTATTCAAAGACTGTTATAATGCGTCGCACTCCGTGCTGGCGCATTATAATTTGTGGATAAACCACAAAGACAGTGTATCGGGAGGCATCGGTGGACAAAGGCTTTACTTCAAAGAATAAAGCGCCACTAATTCTGGTTGCACTGTTGAGCGTTGCCAGCGGTGCATTATTTGTCTTCTTTTTTTCTCAGACAACCTGGGATAGAACCATTGTATTACGAACCCTCCTGCTGATTGCTATTGCCTGGGCGGCAGAAGGTTTGGCGGTTCAGTTTTCCAAACGAGTCCACGTCAGTAGTGCAAACCTACCCATACTGCTAGGCATCTTTTTCCTGGGCCCCGCACCGGCCGGATTGATAGCAAGCATTAGTACACTGGCACAAAGCCGTAATAAAAATCCCCTCAGGGTTCTTTTCAACTTCTCACTTAACGCAGTACCGGCAATGCTTGTGGCTTACCTCTTTATTTATTTACAAGACTTATTTAACTTTAGCGGCCCTATAACCTCGGTTAGTATTGAGTTTGTGCTTCTTGGAATTGTTGCCGGCCTTGCCTGGGAGTTGTCAAATTTTTTCCTGGTTTCTTTAGGCATAAGTCTCGCCTACAAACAACGTCTGACCGCTTTATGGAAAAATAATTTCCTTCCGGCCTTGCCAACACAATTAATAATATTGGGAGTCGGCCTTGCAATAAGTGCTATTTATATAAAAGCCGGCATAGCCACAACTGTGTTATTTTTCGTCCCCATCTTTGCTGGTCAGCATGTCTATAAATTGCTGGTTCAGCAAAAAGAACTTCTTGTCGAGCAAACAACGATGTCAGAAGATTTGATGGATATGAACATCGGACTCGCGGGTGCCCTCATCATGCTTCTGGATAGCAAAGACCACTATACCGCCAGTCATTCTGCCGGCGTTGCCATGTATTGTCGCGATATGGCTCGAATGATGGGCATGTCAGAAGATGAACAGCGTATTGCCCACATGGCTGGACTGCTTCACGATCTAGGCAAAGTTGGTACCCCTGATGCAGTGCTTAAAAAAGAGGGGGAACTCACGGCACGCGAGTGGGAACAGATCAAGGAACATCCTACAACCGCGGCCGATGTTCTCTCACAGCTGGCAACACATCAAGAGATCGCCGATATCATAAGGCACCATCAGGAACATTTTGATGGTACCGGTTATCCCTATGGCATCAGCGGCGATGAAATACCCGAGCTGAGTCGCATGCTAGCCGTTGCTGACACCTATCACGCTCTGACTTCTGATCGACCTTATAGGGCGGCAAAAAGTCCATTCGAAGCCTTGATCATATTACGCCGCGTTGCCGGCACACAGCTTGATCCTAAATATGTTGAGGTAATGGCACAGGTGCTGAAGAATGAGGATCTCAGTTACAGGGAGGGAAGCAAGGCCGACTTTCTGAGTGAATTCAGAAAAGGTCGGCCCGCCCTCAGGTTAGATGCGCTCCGCGCTCGCGCAAAAGAACATTAGATACGCCCCGGTTGAACTACTATCTCCCACTCCTCATTTCACTTCCGCTATGTTGATCGTTTCCCACTCTCACCATTTAACCGCTGCAGAAGCGTAGATCAACCTACCCTGAGACTCCAGAACATGCTGGGCATGATGTTACCTGGAATGCCTCAAACCCGCTTACCCTCTCGTATCTTGATTCTACCCTACCTCCCATTGTCTTGATTGCTGGACAGCCGACGAACCAGCAACTTCAACTAATGGAATACTATCAAGCCAAACTATGTATTAAATCATCCTGTGGTTGTATTTTTATTTTTGAAAAGTAGCATTTTCCCCACATTCTTTCATTTGTTGAAAATAAAGTACTGCTTCCAATCGTTTGCTGATTCCCAGCTTGCGAAAAATCTTGTTAACGTGGGTCTTTACAGTTGGCTCCGAAATGAACAGCAACTCGGCAATCTGGCGATTTGATGCCCCTGTCGCAAGTACTTCAAGCACTTCCATCTCTCTTGATGTCAGAATATCTGAAGGTAGCTTCTTCTCGTGTCGTAAATTCGCCAAAATAGCTTTTGCTGAACTGCGGACTTTCTGTTCTTCGTCTTTTAGGGCTCTGTGAAGAAGAGTCGCGGCATTTCTGCCACCAATGCGTCCGATTAGCTTCGTGATCCTTATTCGTTGCTCCTCTGAAGGAGAAGAAAGAAGCGGTTCTAATGCAAACAGCGCGGGCTCACCAATCATTTCAAGAATCATACTCACATAATCAAACTCGATATCATTTAATAGGGCAGTTGTAAATAATGGTAGTGATATCTTTCCTTCCTGGATCATAAAGTGATTATGTTGATATTTTTTTGCCCTTTTTAAAGATGTTATTAAGTATTTCTTTTCATTCTTATTATCTGATACAAGATGCGCTGCCCAAGCGCGGTGAAAATCAATATTTGTTAAAACATAATTTAAACCATGTTCCGTTGATATCTTTTGGGCTAGATGTAGTTCTTTTTCTCCATCATTCAAGACACCTGATCGTATATAGTCTGCTCCAAGATTTGCTAAACCCATCGCATAATCATACTTATTGTTATTAACTCGTGCATGGTCTATGCATTTTTTGTGTTCCTCAATAGCTTTCAAAAATTCACTATTACGCCTATTCCATGTCCCAAGATGACATAACAGCCGACCATTTTCTAAAATTGCATCGTCTTTAAGCATTGAAATAGCTTCGCTTATATAACTGCTGCCATCTGGTTTTCCCTGAGCCAACAAAATGCACCCGTAAGTATCTTGGAATAGAGGTAATAAACTTAGCTCTCGTTGCAACCTTGCGGTGTCCAAACAAAAGGTGGCGTGCTCAAATGCATCATTGTATTTTCCTAGTAGCAATAAAGAGGACGCTAAATTATTTTTTGCAAATAAAAGATCTCGCTGTCCGTGGCTTTCTTCGATTATTTTTGTGACCTCTTGGAAGTGCTTCTTTGCGTTTTGAAAATCACCGCTGTGTAATGATTCAAGACCGAAAAGATCTTCCAGGCGACACAAAAGTCCTTCTGAGCAACCCTCGATTTCCAAATCACTTACCTGACCCAGGTATTCTCGAAACCCTTTACTATTAAAGCTATTCCAGTAGCATATACATAACCTAAACAGCGTTTCTACTCGTTCTTTATAGTTTAGCGCAAGTGACAATAATGGCTTCAGTTCAACAATTCCGTTTGCAGGTTTGCCAACACTTGAATAACATTCTGATATAGCAAATACACACTCACATAAAATCGTAGTATCATGCTTGTCAATTGATGACTGTGCTTTCTTCAATATCTCTAATGCATGTTCCGGCTTACCTAAAGCCATATAACATTTGCCTAAATGTACTTTAAGAATCGGCGTTAGGCAATTTTTTCCAATGCGATCTAGCCAAGCTTTCAGTGTTATATGTTCACCATTACTTACAAGCTCAGACCCTATATCTTCCATTATTTTTGTGACATCTTTTTTGGATCCTGCTAAGAAATATTGCTGAATTGCCTCTATATATTTATTTCGCGATTCAAACTCTTTCGCCAGATTGAACCTCAAATTTGCAATCTCTGACTCGTTTAAATAATTACACAAACGTTGTGACAAGTACTTGCGGAAAAGTGGATGCTGTCTATATTTACCTGTTCCCTCGATTTCAACAGTAAACAAATTGTTTTTTTCGACATATATAAATTGTGACGACACATTGTTAATCTTAAATGCTATTTCAAATAATTCGGGCTCGATAATTTCCATAAGAGAGCTATACATGAGTGTTTTTTTAATATCTTCTGATTGAACTTCAAAAACTTCTTCTGCAAGATATTCAAAAATATTTTGCTGAACTCTGCGCATTGAAATTAGAGTGGTCATGTCACCACCAATCCGTAAATAACTTTCTAGCAACACCAGACCTGAAGCCCACCCTTCTAACCAGTCATTAAGTTGGCCGATTTCTGTTCTGCTAATTTGAATAGCCCATGTCTCAATCAACAATTCATTTAATTCAACAATTGAAAACCTAAGATCTTCCTCTGATATTTCTTGGATAGAACCATGAGATTTAATTCGTATTTGTGAAAGATTGGGATAGGAGCGGCTCGTAAGTAAAACCGATGACTCTCCATGAAGATTCAGAATTAGGTAACCTAAAATTTTGTGAGCATATTCCGTACTGTCAATTAGACCGTAATCATCAATACAAATCATCAAAGGCTTTCCAAGCCCCTCCCCCATCTCATCAATCAAGACGGCCAGAATGCTTTCTGCTTCTTCTTCTATATTATTGGCTTCGCTAAGTCTGATTAGGCTGCGTTTGCCGATACCATCACACGCGTGTGAGATTCCCGTTATCAGATGTCGCAGGAATACCGCTGGGTCTCTATCGAAATGATCTACCTGGTACCAGACTTTTGGACCATCATGCAGCTCGGCCAGTTGTGCCATCAGGGTCGTCTTACCGTAACCGGGACCGGCGCATATGGTGAGTAATCTTTTTTTCTCCAGTCGGGCAAGTTGAATGAGTCTGGTACGGGTCAGAACATTGCGTAGCCGCGGAGGATTAAGTTTGCTGGCAAGGACCGGCTGCCGCAGTTCGGCTGAACCTGCGCTTTCATGGGGCACTAAAATCACTCATCGGTTCTGGAATTTGTTTTTCTCCCTGCCTGCTCAATGCCGATTGCGGGTCTGCGGCATTCTGCGACTTGTGGAAATACATCGCGGCCTGTACGCGTTTCTTGATGCCAAGCTTGCGAAATATCCTGGTTACATGCGTCTTCACGGTCTGTTCCGCTATATACAGGCGTTCTGCGATCTCAGCATTGCTCAGCCCTTCGGCCAGCAGCGGCAGTATCTCGGACTCTCGCCTCGACAGAAGCTCCTGAGGTGAGCTGATGCGAGAGCCCAGTGAAGCATCCTCTTCCTCGGCGACGCGCCTCACCGCGGCATCCTCATCGTGCAGCATCCGTTGTATGTACGAATATGCTGCCGCTCCTCCGACGCTGCTTACTGCTGACAGCACAGCTTTCCTGGTAGCCGGGTTTTCGGACTTGAGCATCGGAGTAAGGACCTTCAGCGATTGCTGGCCGATTTTCTTAAATACGTAGATAAGATATTCCATCTCGATACCATGTTCAAAAGCGAATGCAAGTAATTCAAGACTTCCTTTCCCCTCCTGGATTATAAAGTGATTATGGTCCAGGCGTGACGCGAGGCCCAGTGAATGGCTTATGGCAGTGAGCGCATTTTTCCTGCTTCCCTGTGCAAGATAACGCCAAGCCCTGTGAAAACTGATCTGGGTCTCAATATATTTAAAACCATGTTTGACGGCCATCTTCTCCGCCTCATCAAACTCGGAGACCCCCTCGATACCAACACCCTTGAAAATTCGGATCTTGTCAGCCCCGATGTTTGTCAGACTCATGGCGATACCGTATGGGCTGCGCTCCGCTTTTTGGAGTTTCAAAGAATGTTTATGGGCTTTCAATGCGGCCCTTAATGCATTCCTGCGACGGTCGCAGGTGCCAATATGGTTATACTCACAAAGATCTATCATGCCTGAGCCTTCACAATACTTACTGAACCTGAGAGCCATGCTGCGGCCCCCTTCGATATTACCGAGACCGATTTGTATCTGCGCCATCGTTTCATACTGCTCCCAGAAATTTCGATGTTCCCCCAGTTCCCGTGCGACAGTAATCGCGTCGGACGACACTGCGTAAGCCTGTTCATAATCACCAGTCAGATAGAGGGTAACCGCTTTATTGTTGATAACCCTGGCGCGGTATTCTGCCTCCGTTGCGCAGTTTGCATCGATTTTTCCAAGTTTTTTTGACGCATTCCTGAAATCACCGGTAATGTAGTCCATGTTGATCGCACAGAGTTCGAGAATTACACGAGCCTCAAGCTCCGACCTGTCACATAGCTTGAGCGCCTCATCCAGGAGTTCTATTGCGCCCGCCGTGTCGCCGATTCGGAATCTCTGAGATACAGCCGTGTCGTATGCGATTGCCATTTCGCTGGAATTTGTTGCAAGCCTCATGGCTTCTCTCGCCGCGACCAGGCTCTCCTCATTCTTGCCAATGAGCAGGTACAAGACACTTTGCAGCTGAGAGCATTGGAGCAGGCCGCTTTTGTCGCCATTGGCCTCAAAACCTTTTCGTGCTTTAAGATACTCACTCTCGGCCTCTGCCAGCTCGCATTTTCTGTCCCTGACTCTTCCCATAAACAGATTCAGCCAAGGCTTGCTTTCCATAATCTGCTTCGGTATCTGATTGAGCCAGCGCTCGAGTGTTTCCAGCCTTCCCGCCTCAAGGGTTTCCTCCGCGTAAGTCTCAATTAAATGCGCGGCGCTTTCCTCGCAGCCAGCTTTCAAATAATGCTCAATCGCGCGGTTCGGCTCACCCTGCTTTTCGTAGGCTTCACCAAAACCACGATGCAGCTCAGCGATTTCAGAAATCGGGATTTTCTGACTCAACTTTTCCTGGAGAAATTCCCTGAAAAGCGGGTGATAGCGATATGATGGGATCGCGTGGTCCAGACTGGTTATCATTATGTTGCGATTTTCGGCCTCGGTGAGGATGCTGGCGGCATTTACGGCTCCATCGTTGCGGATTACACTATCGCAAATTAATGGTTCTACAGTCTCAACGAGCGAACTTTTTGACAGGAATTCACACATTCGAGAATCCAGGCTGTTCCAGACTTCTTCCGTAAGATAATCACCAATCGCTTTTGTTATGCCATGCGTATCGCTTAATTCCGCAGGTAATCCGCCTTCGACATTGATGATGTCTTGAGAAATAACGAGAGCGACCGGCCAGCCTTCAGTGTGGTTGTGACAGGCGAGAATATCATCCTCTGTCAGAGGACACACACAAAGTGAATTAAGTAATCCGGCGGTCTCCTCAATGGAAAAGCGCAGATCATTCGTATCGATTTCGATGACTGTCCGCTGTGTCCTGAACCGGCCTAGCGATAATGATGGTTTTTCACGGCTCGCTATGAATAGACAGCACTCATCAGGCAAGTGCTGAATCAAGAACTGCACCGCATTCAGAACGGTTTTACTTTTGTTGACCAGGTGAAAATCGTCAAGATAGAACGCAACCGGCACTTCTACTTTCTCCGAAAGCTCATTGACGAATACAGTCAATACCTGGTTAATTTCTCGTCTTATATCCGTGGCATTCTTCAGTCTTTCCATGACCCAGTCCCCAAAATCAGGACAGTGCCATCGCACACCTTCGGTCAGATGGGAAATGAAGATACCAAGATCGTGATCACCGCTGTCTATCTGATACCAAACGGGATAACCGGCGAATTCATTGTGCAGCTGGGCCATGAGTGTAGTCTTTCCATAGCCGGCATCAGCACGAATGATTACAAGGCGTAAGGCATCACTTCTGCGGACTTTTTCTATAAGGCGGGGACGGTTTATCAGATGTAAGCTACATGGAGTCTTGAGTTTATTCTTAAGGATTGTTGGATTCATATATTTTTCAGTATGCAATCGTGTTTGATGTGAACCATCCCGATAATTTTGAAGCCAAGAAGGTACATCACTATAGTTTGATTATATAAGTTTGTCCATCATACTTTGGTTGTAGACGCAATGCTAAAAAGTAGTAATTTGATAGCTAAAAAATGTTTTTTAATCCTCAATTACATGATGCATTTCTACTCCATTAAAAAAGACCCCCCCAATCGTCCGACCGGCGGGGCCTTTCGTTATTCAAATTTAGGATTTATTAAAGCGGGACTACGTTTGATGCCTGCAGGCCTTTAGCCCCTTCAGTAACTTCGAATTCGACTTTCTGACCCTCGTTGAGCGTCTTAAAACCCTCAATCTGGATCTCGGAGAAATGGACGAACAGATCCTCGCCATCCTCCCGCTCGATGAAGCCATAACCCTTCTCGTTGCTGAACCATTTTACCGTTCCGTCTGCCAACCTTCGACCCTCCCATCTTGCTTTACAGAGGCAATCGCAGGTACTCCTGCGCCTCTTCTGCCCCCTGCCCGGCGTTCAAGCCACCCGGCAGAACTACAATACAGGCAAAACAGTACTACAAGGTCAGGAACTTGTAAAGTGGATTATGTTGGTTTTTGTTGTCGGATTTGATGCGGTATTTGGGGTCACCGGTTTAGCGACAGAAAATAAGCGAGCCCCGTTTAACAAGGCTCGGTGTGATTTCGAAGCTACTTCAGCGCTTTCTTTATCTTCACCACGGTTGCCTTCGAATAATAACTGCATGCGCCCTTTTTAGCGTCCGGCTCTAGGCTCAGTTCCTTGATGGCTTTCTTTACCCTGGCGTCTGAAAAACCCAGTTCTTTCGCGATCTTGCCGGCTGTTAAAAGATCATCTGCCATGGTGTCCTCCTGGATATCTTTCTAGAGCTTTACGATATCTATAATAATCCTGCCGGGAGAGCCCAACCCCGCCAGCGAATAAGTGGTCGGCTGCGCCAGGGTGATTTCGTAAACGAGAGCCTGGTCGTCGCTTTCCTTGGTCCGGTTGATCGATTTAACCATCGTATCCCCGATGACATTATCACTTGTGGTAACGCTGGGGCTGCTGCCCAGTGAGCGGATGCCACCCAGGACCACTCTCAGCGAAGTCCCGTTTATGGATGCTTCCGCGTGCGGGACCTGAAGTACCGGCTTGCCATCCGGCGTGGCCATCTCGAAGACGACCCTGTAATAAGTGCCATGATCCGACCAGCGGATATTCTTCAACTGCAGCCCGTCGATCAAGGTTCCAACTGCCTGGGGCGTCGTCAAACCCGCTCCGTATGGCGATGTCTCTTCCTGGGCTTCAACGGGCGGCTGGTCGGGTGCCGGATCCGGAGCGGCTATCGGGGCTTCTACCGGTTCGGTCTTTACGCTCGTGGCGTTTGTGGTCGATGAATCTCCGCACCCGAGGGGCAGAGCAAGCATCACCGTCATGGCCGCAGCGAGTAGAAGTCCGACAGGGAATATGCGCATCGTGTACCTCCGGAGGAAGTGGAAAAATGGCTCGAAAAAGGCCCCAAGAAACCTTTAGATTAACTTATCCCCATCGCGTAATGGGTGTCTCGCGCTTTTTACCGTACTCCACGGGCTTTTGGCTCCGCGTTTCCGTACCCGAGACTTTTTCCGGTGACCCGGAAGGAGAATCTTTCGATTTCTTGGGACCGAGAACGATTGTATTCCAAGACGTGCCCATCGGCAATAGCATATAGCCCGCCCGCGAAGAAATTATGTGGAATTTGCGAGCTTTTCGTGTTTAGTGATTTGGCGGGTAGCCGGATAGAAAAAACCAGGAGATGTTAAAAAAGGCAATGAAAAAGTCCCAAGAAACCTTCACTGCCTGCTTTCCCGGATCCTGCTTTCCCTGGTTTCACCGTACTCTGCGGCTTTTTACTCCCGCATTTCCTCCACCAGCTCTTTGCCTGATCTCCAGCGAGCCTTTCCGACTTCTTGGGACCTATATACAGTATAAACCTATTGGTTTTGAAAACAATGTTTTTTGCGGGCATAGCAAGATATAAAACCCGCTATTTGCAGCTTTTTTGGTAATCATTTATGAGTGTATTCGGCGGAATTACCGAACGAACCTGGATTATTATGTTGAATAAAGGGGGAGACTGTTTTATCGGAAGAACAAACTGAGATTACCACGGAGGAACCATGAGACCAGGACCAGTGATCGTCGCAGTTTTTTTGGTTTGTGTGAGCGTGTTTGCAGTTTCGTGCGGTGATACGACAACAACAACGAGTGAGACCTCAGTCGAGTCATCATTCCCGCGAATCTCGGTCACACCCATCTATAAATCCAGCGACTTCACGAGCTCCGATACCTGCAAGGGCTGCCACTCCGAGATCTACGCCCAATGGAACGGTTCGATGATGAGCAGCTCATTTCAGGACGCCCTGTATCTCGGCCTGCACAAGGAGGCCGGCAAGGAGACCGGGGGCGCGACGGACACGTTCTGCTCGACCTGCCATACGCCTATCGGAGTCTTCTCGGGAGAAGTGCCGCCGGTCGACGGTCCACAAGTCAGCGAAATAGCAAAGAGAGGCGTTCAGTGTGACTTCTGCCATACCGTCTCGGGGTCGAAGGGCATCGGCAACTATTCCTTCATATCCGAGCCCGGGCGGGTGAAGCGGGCGCAGTATTCCGACAGCGTCTCGCCATTCCATGAGACCGCCTACTCGGAACTTCATACCAAGTCTGATTTCTGCGGTATGTGCCATGACCTGAATCATCCTGGAAACAAGGTGGCGATCGAGGCTACTTATACAGAATGGAAAAACAGTTCTTATGCCGCCCAGGGAGTCCAGTGCCAGGATTGTCATATGACCCCCACGCCGGGCGTGAAGACTCTGACTACCGCGGCTACGGGCGGACCAGAGCGGCCGATGGTTTTCACCCATCAGTTCGTGGGAGGTAATGCGACCTCCCTGGCTTCAGCGGACCATCAAAAACTCGCGGAAGCGCAGCTCAAGGGTGCGGCTACCGTAAGTGTAGTATCACAGGGATCCACACGGCAGGATGGCGTCAGCATCGATGTAACCATCGCCAACACCGGCGCCGGACACTCACTTCCAACTGGAATCACCGAGGTCAGGCAGATGTGGCTGGAGACGGTTGTGACCGACGCCGACGGCAAGGCGATCTACAAATCGGGGACAGTCGATGAAAACAGCGAAGTCGACCCGCAGGCGAAGATGTACAATACCGAGTTCGCGGACGCGGAGGGCAATCCAACCACAAAACCATGGATGGTTGCCAGCATAATACGGGACAAGCGCATTCCCGCAGGCGGTTCAGATATCCAGAATTTCAGGACTGCCGTCCCCGCCGACGCAAAGATGCCGTTGACCATAACCGCCACGCTACGATATCGCAGCGCGCCGCCGTCCCTGGTTGAAGAGCTGCTCGGGAAGAACGCCGCGACGCTGCCGATCATCGATATGGCGTCGGCGCAGGCGAATGTCAGTCTGACTGGTTGATCAACCGTCTGGAGTCATAGGCCACAGAGGATCACCGGCTGAAAACATAAGGACGCATTCGAAAGCCGTTGGATGGCATCTCTGCCGTGGTGACGGGCGTCCTTGCCGAGCTGCCGGGAACAAGCGTAAGGGGCAGTGGTGCATTCGGGCTGTCGGGAAAGAAGCCCAGGAAGACCAGCTGCTTATATTCAGGCGCGATGATAATGACCGGCTCATCCGTCTCAGGCAACATATCGTGATTCAGAATTTCGTAATGCCCGTACTGATCAGTACGCATCACCATAATCCGGTATTCGGGCAGGTAATATGCGAGTTGCCGCCATTCGGGGTCAAAGCAGTCACAATCATAGGAGGATGGCAGAATCACAAGGGCACTCGCAGGATCGAATCTTCTTATGTCAGATGTGACCGCATCCATCTGCCTCTCAATCTCACGGAGCCGCCCATAGCTGAACGGCGTATACAGGCCTGTTATCGAGTGCTCAGCTGAAGGAACTGGTAACTGAACTCGCGCTGACAATAGAAACAGCGATGAGTTCACGATCGACGTCAAAGCTGTAATCACAATGAGTATCCTGATTCCCGTGCCATCCATCGGCCCTGTTGTTTCTATATCGATCGCCGCCGCTGTTGTCGATGCCTTATCGATGTCACCGATCCCGCCGCCGCCTCCACGATGTCGCTGCAAGGCCCCGGCGGCATCCTTTGAAACCTGCACCATGGCACGTGCGGCCAGAACCAGTATCGGCGCCCCGAAGACCAGCAGGTATCCCGGTGGATCGAATATGAACACTACAAAGAAAAGGACCGCGGGCAGCGGCAGCAGCATCAGGAAAAATACCTTCTTTCCGGCATGAAACAAGCCAGAGAGAAGCAGTCCGGTCAGACCACAAATTATAACGATGCCGGCCGGGCCCAGCAGCAGGAATACACCTTCGACGATTAGTTTTATGTTTGTAAGCAGACCATCGAAACCATTTGCAAATATAGATAGCGGATATACTCCCGAATCAAACTGCCCCTGGCTGAGGCTGCGATATTTTGTAATTCCCCCTGCCAGATACAGCAATGGCACAAACCATGCCAGAACGGTGACTATTATCGCGCCCCAGGAATACAACATCGCGCGCCTGCCGCATCTAATGGTTCCAATCAGCCAGAATATCCCGAAGAAGAAGATGACGTCCTGACGAAATCCGGCCGCAATGCCCAGAACAATGGAACCCGCCAAAGCATATCTGCGGTTGAAGATCATCTGATAGAGGAACCAGGTCACCGCGATGGCAAACGGCAACTCCAGCTCATATGAAAGCGCAACCTCGCTGTAGAACCAGGCCAGCGGAGAAAACAGCAACAGGACGGCGGCGACAATTCCTGTCGTTCGATCGAAAATCGAGCGGGTAAAAAAATATATGCCCGCTACGGCTATGGAACCGCTCAAAATACTGATGGCAACCAGGGCCGTGTTGGCATCGGTCAGAAAAAGATTGAAAAAACGGCCGAGCGCGATATAGAGGATATAACCAGGCGAATGGGGCTGATGGTCCGGGATGCTATATCTTTCGAGGGCCAGGGCGAAACCGGCTGAGTCCCAGGAGTATAAAGACTTACTGCGAAACGGGATACGAGTGGCGAGCGCTGCCGTAAACAGGGAAACTGCAATAAATATATCCCGTCTTGTAATGCGCTCCTTAGAAGGGTCTTCCGACTTGATGTCTGTAGCCCGTGTTTCCATATCTATTAAATTGGCGGCAGCTGGGGAGGCGCTCCGTTGTGCGATTGCAGAATACTGCAAATTATTTTTCGGGCGACGGAATATCGAAATCAGGCATCCAGCAGGGCTGCTATGCCGGGAAGCTCCTTTCCTTCAAGGAATTCCATTGCGGCTCCGCCCCCGGTTGAAACATGATCAAGACGGTCGGCCAGATGAAAACTGTTCAGCGCGGCAATCGTATCTCCGCCACCTGATACTGTCAGCGCCTGTGTTGATGCCACAGCTTCGGCCACGGCCCTCGTGCCCATCTCAAACTGCTGCATCTCGAATGCACCCATAGGACCGTTCCAGAATACCGATTTTGCCGCTTCGATCTCATCGACAAAAGCCAGCGCGGTTCGCGGACCGATATCCAGGCCCATCCAGTCATCCGGTATTCTGTCAACAGAAACCACACGGGTTTCCGCGTCTTCGGAAAAATAATCGGCTATAACCACGTCAACAGGCAGCATTATGCGGCATTCTGTACCCTCCGCTTTTTCCAGTGCCTTTGCCGCCACGGGTATGGCCTCCTCCTCGACCTTTGAGGCGCCCACGCTGATTCCCTGGGCTTTAAGGAAACCAAAACACATGGCGCCGCCTACCAGGATGCTGTCGGCAAAATCAAGAAACTGATCAATAACGCCTATCTTGTCCGAGACCTTTATACCACCAAGGACGGTGACAAAAGGATGTTGAGGATAATCTGTAAGCCTGGCAAGCTGTTTAAGTTCGTTCTCTAGCAGGAATCCGGCTACCGCTGGTAGAAATGAAGCAACGCCCGCTGTTGATGCATGGGCCCTGTGGGCAGTCCCGAACGCATCATTGACGAAGATATCTGCCAGCCGGGCAAGGCCGGCCGCAAAATCCGGGTCGTTCTGCTTTTCTTCCGGATGAAAACGGCTGTTCTCCAGCAGAGCTACACCGCCTTCGGGTAGCTTCGCCAGCGCGGCTTCGACTTCGGCGCCCACGCATTCGTCAAGTTTGAGCACTTCGGCGCCAAGTAGCCCGGATAGGCTTGCGGCGACGGGATCCATCCTGAGAGAATCGTCCGGCCCCTTCGGCCTTCCGAGATGAGAGATGAGGATCACCCGGGCGCCCTTTTCGCGCAGGAAATTTATGGTGGGAAGCGCGGCCCGGATGCGGGTATCGTCAGTTACCCGTGTTCCCGCGAGTGGCACATTGAAGTCGACGCGCACGAGCACTCTCTTGCCGTTTACGTCTATGTCCCTGACGCTTTTTTTCACTTTTACTCCCCCCGAAAGGTATGCAACGTCCTGATGTTTATTCAGCGATACCCCGAACAGATGGGCTTCCACAAAAGTAACTAAAACCGGGACGGGTTCTTCCCGCTGCAGCATCTTGTCGAAGACGCTTAAGCGGTGGCGGGAGCAACCCGTCCCGGTTTATATACAGCGTTGCTGCTAAAGTACCCGCTGTACGAGATCGACGAGACGGTTTGAATAACCCCACTCGTTGTCGTACCAGCTGAGCACCTTGACCATGCTCCCCTGCACCATTGTAGCCTGCGAATCAACGATCGATGAGAACGGATCGCCGACGATGTCGATAGAGACGATCGGGTCCTCCGTGTATTTGAGGATACCCTTCATGGCGCCGGTATCCGCGTGTTTGGCGAAGGCGGCGTTGACCTCGTCTTTGGTGACTTCCCTGCCAAGGATTGCCACCAGGTCGACGACGGAACCGTCCGGCGTCGGCGCGCGCATGGCCATGCCGTCCATCTTGCCCTTGAGTTCCGGCAGCACCAGAGAGACAGCCTTGGCTGCGCCGGTTGATGTCGGGATTAGCGAGACCGCGGCGGCTCTGGCCCGTCGCAGGTCCTTGTGGGGCGCGTCGAGGATCGACTGGTCGCCGGTGTAAGCGTGAATGGTGGTCATGAAACCCTTCTCGATGCCGAACTCGTCTAGCAGGACGCGGCAGACAGGGGCCAGACAGTTAGTGGTGCATGAGGCGTTGGAGATGATGTTGTGCTCGGCCTTGTTGTAGTCACCGTCGTTGACGCCAAGGACGATAGTAACATCGGGATCCTTGGCCGGGGCCGAGATGATGACCTTTTTGGCGCCTGCGGCCAGGTGCTTGCCGGCGCCTTCACGATCGATGAAGAATCCGGTGGACTCGATAACGACTTCCGCGCCAAGGTCGCCCCAGGGCAGGTTGGCGGGGTCGCGCTCGCTGAGGACCTTTATTTCCTTGCCGTTGACAGTCAGTGAGTTCTCGCCGACTTCCACAGTACCGTTGAAGCGGCCTAACACAGAGTCATACTTGAGCAGGTGACCCAGCGTAGCCGGGCTGGTGAGATCATTAATGGCCACGAACTCGATGTCAGCGTTCTGCTCGAGAGCGGCCCGAAAGGTATTTCTGCCAATTCGTCCAAATCCGTTGATGCCTAGCTTAAGCGCCATCCGTTCTTCGCCTCCTGAAGGTAAGTGATATTGGTGTACCTGTGTACGTCCGGCATTCTACCATATAGCGGGGGATTCGTAACCCGGACCGGCTGAAAACGCACCCGGGAGTTCTGCAGGATGTCCCGTTTTAAAGACTTTCCTGCTTTCCGTCTGCCAGTGCCACCAGTCGTCTCAACCGGTGGTTGACCGCCGACTTGCCAAGAGGTGGGTCGGCGAGACCGCCCAGCTCCGCAAGGGTTGACGATGGATTCTCAAGGCGAAGCTCAGCCATGGCGATAAGGCTGTCGCTCAGCCGTTCCCAGGCTCCGCTTTCCTGTAAATTCCGGATTGCTTCGATCTGCCGGATGGCGGCCATTGAGCAGCGTGCGGCATTCGCCTGGTCACAGTTCGCAACGCGGTTAGCGTCAGACCTGAAGCTGCTCATGATGGCGCGTTCCTCAAAATCGATGGCGGCCTGATGCGCTCCGGCCGTCACCAGGAAATCGCGAATCGTTGTCAGGCTCTTGGAATAAACAGCTGGATGCCTGCGACTCTGGCTGGTTCGCGAAAGCTGCAGTTCAGATGCCATGGCAGCCTCTTCAAGCGTGTCAAGAAATGCCGCGCTGTCCGCATAAATCTCCAGATGGGCAGGCGCTCCCGGAGCGCTCACCGACCCGGAGGCCAGGAAGGCCCCACGCAGGAACGATGCCTGGCAGCACTTGCGCTTTATGATGCGATCGGGGATTTTGTCCTGCAGCGACATCTGGTCGGAAAGCACGCCGATCTCATTGAGGAACTGAACCAGTCTCGAGCCCCCCTCCAGATATATCTCATATCGCTTGTGCGGTCCCAGGCGCCGCTCCTCGCGCACCCTTATCTCCACCGGCAGGTCGAAGGACCGGATCAGGGAAACAGTAGTGCGAGCCGTGGCTGAGAGACCAAAGGATGCATGCAGCCCGTACTGATCGCCCGGCTTGATATGGAAGCTGCCCGCGGCGCGAAAAAGGGCGGCCAGCTCCGCGGTCCTGCAGCAACCCCGTATGCGGGAGACGTGACTTAATTCCTGTTTTACCAGTGTCGTGAAAGTCATCGTGGTTGGGATTCCCCCCGTTTGGCGAAGATCGGGATAAGGATTACAAAAGCGACATGATCGCGTCGGCGAGCTTCACGCTGTCGTGACGAAAATAATTGCCGCCGGAGGCTACGTCCGCGAATACGATATTCACATCGAAGGCTTCAAGCCGGGCCCTGTCGATCAGAACCGGTGACGCTCCCTTGGCGCTGTAGAATTCGACGATCGGTGCAGGCGGTTCGAAAGTGTTGACGATCATGGTGTCGATCATACCCGGACGCGTGTGCGCTATCATGGCATCCAGATGCTCTACTACCGAGAAACCGAGAGTCTCGCCTGGCTGGGTCATGACATTGCAGACGAAGACCCTGGGACATGGGGCTGCCTCGACCGCGTCAGCGATCTTCGTGATCAGCAGGTTCGGGATAATGCTGGTAAAGAGGCTGCCGGGACCCATGACTATCATCTGTGCCTTGTTGATCGCTTCGAGTACATCATCAGTGGGACAGACATCATCCGGTTCGAGAAAGATATTCCTGCAGGCGCGGTTTGAATCGGCAATGGCGGACTGGCCTTCCACCGTGCAGCCGTCATCGAGCTCGGCCCTCAGCGTGACCAGGTCCAGTGATGCCGGCAGGACTTTCCCCCGGGCTGCCAGTATCCTGCCGGAGAGCCTCACCGCCTCCTCAAAATCATCAGTGACTTTCGACAGGGCCGCCAGAAAAAGATTGCCGAAACTGTGTCCGGAAAGCGTTCCCTCGTCGAAGCGATACTGGAAGAGGTCGCCCATGAGAGACTCATCCTCCGCCAGGGCGACAAGGCAGTTTCTGATGTCACCGGGCGGCAAAATGCCCAACTCCCGCCTGAGCCTGCCCGAGCTGCCGCCGTCGTCAGCCATAGTCACGACCGCTGTCAGGTCGCCAGTATGATGCTTCAGTCCCCTGAGGAGCACGGCCAGCCCCGTGCCGCCGCCCATGACGACGATTGCGGGACCTGCGGATAGCTGTTTTCCGACAGGGATCAAGATTATCCCGATTCAGCTTATTGCCGGCTGGAGTCGATTTCTTCTCACTCCTTGCCCACATCCCGGTGCCGCGTAATGACGCTGTAGTGATATTTCTTCTTGCGGTAGCGATCGGCCAGCCATTCAGCTGTCGCCACCGAGCGGTGGCGTCCCCCGGTGCAGCCGACGCCGATAATCAGGTTCGACTTACCTTCAGTCAGGTACATGGGCAACAGGTAATCCAGCAGGTCGGTCAGCTTCTCAAAAAAGATCTTTGCCTTCTCCGAGGTGACTACATATCTTCTGACGGCCTTGTCCATGCCCGTCAGCATCTTCATTTTCGGATCATAGTTGGGATTGGGCAGAAAGCGGATGTCGAAGACCAGGTCGGCGTCCAGAGGGGTGCCGTATTTATAGCCGAAGGAGATAAAGGTGACGAGGAACTCTCCACTGCCATCGAGCCCGACGTTCTTCAGAATATGAGCCCTGAGTTCGTGGATGTTCAGATCAGATGTATCAACTACCAGGTCGGCGCGGTGTTTGAGTTCAGTCAGCATCTCCTTCTCGCGCCTTATCCCCTCAGGGATGTTCCCATCCAGAGCCAGGGGATGCGGCCGTCTCGTTTCCTTGAACCGTCTCAGGAGCGCCGAATCCGATGCCTCAAGGTAAACCAGGCGGTAGCTGATACCCTTGCCGTCCAGTTCGTTAAGGCACCGCTCTATCTCCTCGAAATACTGTCCGCCACGTACGTCGCTGACGACGGCGACCCTCTCGACCTTGCTTCCCTCAAGGGAAAACAGGTCGGCCGCGGCCGGGATCATCTGGGGCGGAAGGTTATCGATACAGAAGAAGCCAGCGTCCTCGAACGCCGCCATTGCGTGCGACTTGCCGGCGCCGGAAAGCCCTGTGATGATCGTGAATTCTATGTGATGGTTCGGGTTCATTTGCCTTGGAACCTATCGGCCGTGTCGTCCAGGCTCTGGAGCACCCCGCGGGTTGCAGCGCTGCCCCGCTGTGAAATCGACAGCTGGTACATTATTCCTTCCATGAGTCTATTCGATTAACACCTGAGGTGAAAGACTGCCCTCGATTGACGCCAGCTTATTTTTCCAGTCCTTTCCACCGGAATAGCCACCCGGATCGCCATCGGAGCGAACGACCCTGTGACATGGAAGTATGACTGGAAAGGGATTCTTTGCCATGAAGTTCCCCACGGCGCGATGGGCGCTTTCGTGTCCCGCCAGACGGGCAAGCTGCGCGTATGTAACAAGACCGCCAAAAGGGACTTTCCAGAGCGCTTCGGCGACGTCGTTTTCAAACTGGCTCCACCGTGAGCGGTCAAGGTGGATTTTTTCCGCCTCAAAACTTATCTGCCGGCCCCGGAAATACAACTCCAGAAGCGATGCAATCCTGCACTTGTTCTGGCTGTCTTCATTTATGCCGCCCGACGCAGCGATTCCTGCCATGGTTTTTGATTCCTCGCTGCCGGTCTGCATGGAC
Organism: Thermoleophilia bacterium; assembly: GCA_041658605.1. Lineage (GTDB taxonomy): Bacteria > Actinomycetota > Thermoleophilia > BMS3ABIN01 > BMS3ABIN01 > JBAZWE01. Next base: position 24,301 of record JBAZZU010000012.1, read on the forward strand.
CTTATGGCCGGTAACGTATGAGACCAGAGCAAGCCGTTCCGCCAGACGAGGAGTCCGGGTCCATATTCGGTCTCATATGTCGTTGTTGTCAGCTCTACCGAGTTTGTTGACATAGGCATACACCTCCCTCGCAATCTTGGCCGGCAGGCCGGGAACAGCTTCCAGCTCATCGCTGCGCGCCGCAAGGAACCGCTCCGGTGAACCGAAATGTTTAAGGATGGCCTTCTTGCGTGCGGGTCCGATACCTGGCAGCCCGTCGAGGATCGAGCTTTCTGATGCGCTGGCGCGTCGCTGCCTGTGATATGTGATCGCGAAGCGGTGTGCCTCATCCCTGATCCGCTTCAGCAGGCCCAGCGCCACTGAGTCATCAGGTAGTTTCAGAGGCCTCTGCGTGCCTGGAATATAGATCTCCTCCTCGCGCTTGGCGAGGCCTATGACCTGGATATTGTTGAGTTTCATCCGCCGGAGCTCAGCGGTGGCGGCAGATACCTGTCCGGCGCCACCGTCGACAACAATGAGGTCGGGGCGTGAAGCGAAGCTCTCATCGGGTACTGATGAGACGACTTGGGCGGCAGCAGCTTCGGAAAGTTCGCCCGACGCTTCCATGGAAACCTTGCCGTTCGCCTCTTCGGGCGGTATCACCGCCTTGAATCGTCTGGCGATGATCTCGGCCATCATGGCGAAATCATCGGGGCCGGATACGCCGCGTACCGCGAACTTGCGGTAATGGGCCTTGCGCGGGAGACCGCCCTCGAATACAACCATCGAACCCACCGGATGTTCTCCCGCGATGTTCGATATATCGTAGCACTCGATCCGCAGGGGCAGACGGTCAAGGCCCAGCTTTGCCTTCAGTTCCTCCATCGCCCTCGCGGGACGGCTCTTTTCATCTGCCTGGCGCAACCTGTCCTGCCGCCAGGCGAGCACGGCGTTCTCCATCGCCATCTCCCACAGATTGCGTCGCTTGCCCCTGAGGGCCGGCCTGACATCGACGCGTGATCCTTTCTGGCCGGTCAGGAGGTCTTTCAGCATATCCGCGCTGGTCAGATCGGCGGACACGACGACCTCCGATGGCAAACCTATCGGAGTTGAATAATACTGGATGATAAACTGCTCTATCACCGCCTCTTCTGATTCCCCAGCGGCATTTTTCAAAAAGAAACTGCGCCGGTCAACGAGGTTTCCATCCCGCACCTGAAGGACCTGGACGTTCGCGGTGTCATCCTCGGAATAAACCCCGATGACGTCGAGGCTGTCCAGACCGATGGCGGTCGCCTGCTGTTTTTCGAGCAGATGCTGGAGCGCGCGCAGGCGGTTGCGCCAGAGCGCCGCCTCCTCGAAATGCTGGAGCGCGGCCGCCGCCTCCATGGCCCCCGTTATCTCCTCAACCAGACCCTCGGGCTTTCCCGCCATCAGGCGCTCGACTTTGTTGATCAGCTTTCTGTATGTGACAGGATCAACCCGCCCGTCACAGGGCGCGAGGCAGAGTCCTATGTGAAAGTTAAGACAGGGGGTACCGGAGCGCCGGCCGGGAACAGCGCCGCGGCATTTGCGGTAGGGAAAAATCCTGCCGAGGAGATCGAGCGTCTCCCGCAGCTTGCCCGCGCTTACGAATGGGCCGAAATATGCCACGCGCCGGCGATGCGGTTTCCGGGTAAGCGTCACGCGCGGAAATTCCTCATCCAGGGTGATTGCCACGTAAGGATAGGACTTGTCGTCCCTGAGCATGATGTTGAAAGGCGGGCGGTGATGCTTGATGAAATTCGCCTCTAAAAGCAGAGCCTCGGTTTCATTCGTTGTAGTCATGAAGTCGAAGTCATGCATGCGCTTCAGCATGCGGGAAATACGTTTGTCCGATTCCCTGGGGCCGCTCTTTCGAAAGTAGGACATGACCCGCTTGCGCAGCGATTTTGCCTTGCCGACGTACAGGACCTTGCCGCTCGAGTCCCGGAATATATAAACGCCGGGGAGGTCCGGCAGGGAATCGAGCAGCCGCTTCGTGCGGGCAGATGTGATTTCATTCGTCATCAGGCTATTTCCGGATGGTGCATGCCACCGGCATAACGCTTACAGCATCAATGATAGCACCGGAAAGACCCGTTAAGGAGGTATATTTACGCGACAAGAGGGGAGCCTTTCGGCTCCCCTCTTGTGGAGGTGGATTTAAATATGGACCTGCCATACATCCGTCTGCGGGGGACGGGAGGCGCGGTCGCAGTAGCAAAACAGTCAGTTAATGCCTCGACCGCACTGGTCTCTCTTACCTGCACAGCATTACTTGCATTTCGTCACCAGGACCGTAATACCTTCCCGGGGGCACAATGGGCTTCGTCATGCAAATTCAATCCAAGAATATAGACGGCATAATCGGTCAAAGGGTTCGTAAAAAAAGGTGTATATAAACCTCTTAGACCGGCAGCTTCCTGATCATGACATCCATCATTTTTTCCCTGTTCTTCAGGAGCCTGTCCAGTGTTTCGGCGCCAGGCCTGGGAGCGAACAGAAGACCAAGCACCATACCCACAAGCATGCCGAACAGCATGCGCCTCATGCCGCCTTTGCCACAACGCGACTTCTTTCCCGTGCAACTCATAGAGGGCCTCCTCCGCATTTGTCTTGATAACTGACAACGGGGACCTGCGGTCCCCGTTGTCGAATTTACCGGATGTTGAACCTGTTACTTTTTCCGGGACTTGGCCTTCGGCTTTGCTTTTGCCTTGACGACTTTGGCCTTTGTCTTCGGCTTTGCTTTTGCCTTGACGACTTTGGCCTTTGTCTTCGGCTTCGCTTTTACAGCCTTGGCCTTGGCCTTCGGCTTGGCCTTGGCTTTTACGGCCTTTGCCTTCGGCTTAGCCTTGGCCTTTGGCTTGGCTTTCGCTTTGACAGCCTTGGCTTTCGGCCTGGCTTTCGCTTTTGCGGCCTTGGCCTTCGGTTTGACCGTGGCCTTTACCTTCGCCTTCAGCTTCAAGAGTTTCTCGATATCGCGCTTGAAGGCCTTCCAGTCACGGCCATACAGCCGGTACGGGTTCCATGCGGTCACCGTCTTTGTGTGACGGTTGAACTCATGGAAGTTCGGCGCGCGCCCAAGCTTCCTGGCGATGCGCACACCCTCATCGATGTAACGCTCCCTCGTGGGCTTGCGTGGTTTTTCCAGACCCACACTCACCTTCAGCTCGCGCACACTCATACCCATGCGTAACGCCGGATACTTCGCGTCCACCTTGCCGAGCTTGACGAGCTTCTTCATCTCGTCCTTGGTGCGGCGTGCGGCCGGGATCATGCCGGCCTTGCGAACCGCGTTGGTCCAGCCACCGAAACGCGCCCTGATCGCCTCGGCGCTCGGACGGTTCGGTCCCTTGAGGTACCCGTGATAAGTCGGACCCATAAGGCCGTCCTTATCCACCTTCTTGCCCTCGGTCTTGAGAGCATTCAGCAGGTCCTGGTCGGAATAAAGTTTCTCCATTGTCCTACCTCTCTATATCTCGCCCCGTCTTGAAACGGGGACTCTGGTTGAGACCCTTTCGAGTCCCTCCTACCGTGCAGCCCCGATCGGGCTGTGCCCAAATTCAGTCCCCCGAGACTGAGAGTGCCGATTTTCCTGACATAAGCAGACCCCCCTGCTCGAATGTCATTGCCCTATTGATTCCCCTACCTTGTCGAGAATCCTGTGGGCGCATTCCAGCTTGGTCGCCTTCGCAACAAATTCATCGTTTCCTTCAGGCATAAGAATCGTGATTTCGTTTTCTTCCGACTCGAAACCTATATCCTGCCGGGATACATCATTGAACACGATCATGCCGAGATTTTTTTCTTCCATCTTCCGGCGCGCGCGCCCGATTTTGTCCGCTCCAAACTCAGCGGCAAACCCGACTTTCAGCCTTCCATTACCACTTGCTTCCAAGCCAGAAACTATATCAACTGTTGGTACCAGCTGCAAGTGAATTTCCGACTTCCGTTCAAGCTTTCCCGCTGCTGTCTCGGTTGAAACCTCGTAGTCTGAAACAGCGGCGGCCATGAGCAGGACGTCACATTTGTCAAACTCCCTGTCAAGGACTTCCTGCAGGTCAGCCGATGTCTGAACGTCGATGTAACGTATGCCGGGAAGACGCTCCAGAGTACAGTTTGCGGCAATCACAGTCACCGACGCGCCCCTGTCCCTGGCTGCTTCGGCCAGTGCAAAACCCATTCTGCCAGTCGACCTGTTTGTGATATATCTGACGGCGTCTATCGGTTCACGCGTTGCGCCCGCGGTCACCAGGATGTCAACGCCCGCCAGACCTTCGTTCTGACGTGACCCAAGCAGGCTGCGGACCCGGGCCAGTATCTGCTGTGGTTCCTCCATGCGTCCATCACCGGACTCTCCACAGGCCAGACTCCCGGTCTTTGGCATGATCGAATGGATACCCCTTCTCTCAAGCGTCGCCATGTTCTCCTGAACCGCAGCATTGTGCCACATGCGATTGTTCATGGCCGGGCAGACGAACACCGGTCCATCCATCGCCATATAAGAGGAAAGTAGAAGATTGTCCGCGATGCCCGCCGCCATCTTGCCGATGGTGTTAGCCGTCGCGGGCGCGATTATCATAAGATCGGAGCGAGCCAGTTCGATGTGAGCGAAACCATCTGTGCTTTCACCAGAAAATGCGTCACTGACAACTGGATGACCGCTCAGAGCCCGGAAAGTCGCCTCGCCAACAAAGTGCCTGCTCGTGAGTGTCTGCACGATACGCACATCGTGGCCGTCTGACTTCAGTAAACGCAGAAGCTCGACCGCTTTATAAGCGGCGATACTGCCCGTTACGCCTAGAGTGATGTTTTTTCCGGAATATTGCATGGTTTTCATACCGGCAATGTCAGCGGTTTTGAGCAAAACCGCCTGACTGTCAACAGACTCCGCTGGGGAGTAGTGGAAGACCTGCCTGGAATCTTTTCAAACCTGCGCATCATGAATCCTGAGCCGTTTATCCCGGAGCGTGACGAACACGCGTTTATCAGACGCGATAACGGTACGAGATATTTCCCGCGGCAATCTCTTCCATGGCTATTGTGAGTATGTTCCTGCTACGCGTATCAACCAGCGGCGGCGGTATATCGTCTATGCTGCCTTCTTCCCGGTTGCGGTAATAGTTGTTGATCTGTCTTGCCCTTCTGGCGGCCAGAATCACAAGCGCGTACTTGGAATCGACCTTTTCCAGCAAGGTATCTATTTTCGGTTTATTCAACTTGAGCCTCCCTCAAGGCTTGTCTTTATTATCTGCTCGAGGTCATCCGCAGCCTGAGCGACGGTTTGATTAACTACAATGTAGTCAAATTCTTCCCTCGCCGCAAGTTCTTCGCGGGCGCGTTCAAGGCGGACCTCGCGTTCAGACGACTCCTCCGTGTTCCGGCCCGCCAGCCTTTTGTGCAGTTCCTCCATGCTTGGCGGCTCGATAAAGATGAGAACCGCCTCCCGCATTTCCTCCCGCACCGACCGTGCTCCCTCGAGTTCGATCTCCAGTATCACGTTCCGGCCCGACCTGAGGTTATCCTCGACTTCGCTCTTTAATGTTCCGTAGTTGTGCGAGCCGTATTTTACGTGCTCGATAAAATCTCCCTCATTTACCCTACGGTCAAACTCTTTCTGGCTGAGGAAATTATACTCACGGCCCTGTTGTTCACTATCGCGCATCGGACGGGTGGTCGCGGATCTTGAGAGGACGGCGTTTTCCAGACGGGGGAGAATACTACTAATCAGTGTGCCTTTACCAACACCGGATGGACCGGTTATCACAAAGAGGCTGCCTTGCCGGTTCACCCTCTCTCCCTGGACGCGTGGCCTGTTAGGGGCGAAAAAAAGTCACCAGCTCCCGGCGCTGCCTTTCAGAGAGGCCGCCGACAGTCTTGTTTGGACTGATCCGGCAGTGGTTCAGCACCTTCGCTGATTTGACCTTGCCGCAATTGGGGACGGCCAGCAATACATCAATGACCTTGGCGGTCTTGATGAATTCTGGCGGAGCGGCCAGAATCTCGTCTATCTTTATGGCCCCCTTTTTCAGGTCTTTCTTGAGACGCGCGCGCTGCGAGCGAACATTGTTGGCGCGTCGCAGAGCATCGAGTCGCTGCTCGAGAGTCCTGACAGGGGTGGCGGATGTCGGTTCGGAAGGGGACATCAGTGGCTATTATATGAACTAGGATGCGCTCTTTGCAAGAAGATGGGAATCTGGGGCCCCGATCGGCGTCTTCGGTTACGGCAAACCGGCTCTTGTGATATTCTTGCCCCCATAATATCTGCATACATTAATAATGCCTCAGGAAAGGATTGCCATGAAAAACAGGCTTCTTAAAACTGCCACAATCGGAGCCGCTTTTCTGATGGCGGCGATTGCATGGACCGGTTGCGGAACTGACAAGGTGGATACACAGGCGCTCGAGGATCTGGCCAAGCTTCCGGACACGCTCACGCAGATGGAAGCAAACATGGAAACGATGTCCAAGAAGATGGAAGCACTCGCGAAACAGGAGATGACCGTTGAAGTCGTCGAAGACGGCAAGACGACCAGCAAATGGTCCCAGAAAGACGGAAGCTGGCGCTATGATGATCCCAGCAACGCGAAGTCTTACACAATCTATAACAAGGAAAAGAACAAGACCTGGAGCGTCGACGACAAGACGGCGGTTGAGTTCAGCGGAGCCAACGACATGGCCGCTCTCGGCTATAATCCGGCGACGATGCTCAGCCTCTACGCCCTGATGCCGAAGACGGGTGGCTCTGATGATGTCTGGGAGTTCAAGATGGGCGGAGATGAGATTATTATCGAGTTTAAGGGTCCTGACGGCTTTCCCAGCAAAGTCACCTCGACCAGTTCGGGCAAGACAACCGTGACTGAGTTCAAGTATTCGAATGTCGGCTCGGTTAAAAGCAGCATCTTCGACCTGCCGTCTGACGTCAAGGTCACAAGCATAGATAGTTCGGGCAGCGGCAGCACAAACTCGGTTACAGTTCCAGACGGCGGTTACTAGGAACAGCTGAAAACTAAGGTTAACCATTTGGATAATCAAAGGGCGGTCCGCATGTGCGGGCCGCCCTTTTAAATTCCTGTTTCATTTTGAATAAATCGGCGGGATGTTTCAGACGCGGTGCCCTGTTAAGACTTGGAGGCTACGGGCGATGAGCAATACCGATCAGTTTCTCTACCGAACCCAGCCCCCGCTCATCCATTAGTTTCCTTAGACCGGATACCATGCTTTCAGCAATGAGGGGATCCCGGAAGTTGGCCGTTCCCACAGCCACAGCCGAGGCGCCGGCCGCGAGAAATTCAAGCACGTCCTGAGCCGTCGTGACGCCGCCCATGCCGATCACCGGCACATCGAGTGCGCCTGTCACCATGTAGACCGCGCGCAGAGCGACGGGTTTGACCGCCGGGCCGGAGAGTCCGCCGGTGACATGGCCCAGGACTGGTTTAAGGGTCCTCGGGTGCAGCGCCATGCCATGTACCGTGTTTATCATGGAGAGGCAATCGGCGCCGCCCGCAACCGCCGCCCGTGCCAGCGCGACGATATCCGTCACGTTAGGGGTAAGCTTGGCGATCAGGAACTTTGATGTCGCCTCCCTGGTAAGGGAGACGGCTTTTCTGGTACGGTCCGGGTCGCAACCGAGAGCCATACCATCCAGCTCGACATTCGGACATGAGATATTGAGCTCGATGGCCGCCACTTCATCGATTTCGTCGAGCAGCCGGGCGCATCGTCCGTAATCTTCCGTTCGTTCCCCGGCGACGCTGACGATCAGCGGCACCGGCAGGGTTTTCAGAAGCGGAAGGTCCTGCGAGATGAACGCTTCTATTCCCCTGTTGGCCAGACCAATGGAGTTCAGCAGTCCCGCAGCTGTTTCGTAGAGACGCGGAGGATCATTTCCAACCCTCGAGTTCAGCGTGACGGTTTTAGGGATGTACGCAGCAAAGGGAAAGTCTGAAATGAATTCGTCGCCGATGATCCTGCCGGCTTCCATGGCATCGAATGTCCCCGACGCGTTGATCACGGGGTGTTTGAGTATGAGCGGGCCAAGTGTCGTTGACAGACCTTCGGGAACTCCTACCATAGCAACTCACCCGCCTCAAAGACCGGCCCTTCGCTGCACGCCCTCTGATAACCTCTCGTGGTCCTGACTACACAACCCTGGCAGGCGCCAATACCACAGGCCATATGAGCCGCGGCCGATACCTGGGCTCTCACCCCGTTCTCACTGGCTATACGCGCGACTTCACGCAGCATAGGATCCGGCCCGCAGGCAAAAACCTCAACGGCCTGCTTATCCTTCATGCCGACATTGCCCGAAAGGTAGGCGGAAAGCGGTTCACTCACCAGACCCCTCGTCCCGACCGAAGCGTCCTCGGTGAAGACTTCGACCAGGTAGTCACGAAACAGTTCGGCCGAAACAGCCTGGCTTCGCGTCCTGAAGCCCAGTAGACAATGCACATCGCGGCCACTCGCAGTCAGGGAACGCGCCAGTAGCGCCAGCGGCGCTACACCGATGCCGCCTCCGACCAGCAACGCCATGCCCCCTCCTCCGGAATCAAAACCGTTTCCCAGTGGTCCCAAAACACTCAACCTGTCACCGACCCTTAGCCTTGCAAGATCGTCTGTCCCTTTCCCCACGGGCTCGATGAGGATCCTGACCAGGTCGGCATCGATATCGTGTATACCCAAAGGCCTGGGAAGGAGCGGATCGAGTGACGGTCCGGACTGCCTGACCATCAGAAACTGGCCGGGGATTGCCGATTCAGCGATCTCGCGAGCGACAAACGAGATCAGCCGGTAGGCTCCGACCTGGCGGCTCTCCACGACGGGATATTCGATCAGGCTAGCTGGAGCGGGTTTTGCCACCGTGGAGCTCCTGAAGATTGTGCAGCTGGATTTCCGGGTCGCGGCTGGCCTCGATAGCTGCAACCGCGGCCTCCGCCCCGGCCATCGTGGTAACACAGGGAATGCCTGTGCGCAATGTGGCGCGACGGATCTCATATCCATCCGTGCGGGCGCCGCGCCCGCGGGGCGTATTGATCACTCCGTCGATTTTTCTCATGAGGATCATGTCGACGATGTTGGGCTTGCCTTCCGTGAATTTCCTGACCGGCTCAGCGGGAACACCGGCCGTCTCCAGCGCTTCCGCGGTTCCCGATGTCGCGGTTATCCTGAAGCCAATTTCGTGGAGACGCCTGGCCAGCGGTATGGCCTGTTCCTTGTCGGCGTCGCAGATGCTCATGAAGAAGGTGCCGTCCAGCGGCAGCGTCTGTCCGGCGGCGGCCTGCGCCTTGGCAAAAGCGATGGGGAATGACGTAGCCACTCCCATGACCTCACCGGTGGACTTCATCTCCGGCCCCAGCGTAGTGTCGGCGCCCGGCAGGCGCGAGAAAGGCAGGACTGCTTCCTTGACCGTGAAATGCGGATGAGATGCCTTGTCGGGAAGTTTCATATCAGCCAGCATCTGGCCGAGAATCACGCGCGTGGCCACCTTGGCGAGCGGCACACCGGTAGATTTGCTGACAAAGGGAACCGTGCGCGAACCACGGGGGTTGGCCTCCAGAACGTAAACTTCATCGTCTTTGACCGCATACTGGATATTTACGAGGCCAATGACACCCAACTCGAGCGCCAGGCTGGCCGTGTTCTCTTTTATCTTCTCTATAAGCTCGGGAGCCAGCGAGAACGTGGGTATCACGCAGGCGCTGTCGCCGGAATGGACTCCGGCCTCCTCGATGTGCTGCATGATGGCGCCAATGTAGACATCCTTGCCGTCGCAGACTGCGTCAACATCCATCTCCATGGCGTCTTCCAGAAATTTGTCGAGCAGGATCGGATGTTTAGGCGAAGCCTGAACCGCCTCCTTGATGTAACGCTCCAGGTCCTGCTGGTTATAGACGATCTCCATCGCACGCCCGCCCAGCACATAGGATGGGCGCACCAGCATCGGGTAACCGATGCCCGCCGCGATCTCGAGGGCTTCCTCAAGGCTGCTGGCCATTCCATAAGGCGGGTGCGCTATGCCGAGCCTGCGCAGGACCTCGCCGAAACGGCCCCGGTCCTCGGCCAGGTCGATGGCATCCTGTGGCGTACCCAGGATCGGCACCCCGGCCTCATCCAGCCCGGCCGCGATCTTCAGCGGCGTCTGTCCGCCGAACTGCACGATTACGCCCTTCGGTTTTTCATTCTCGACGACGTTGAGGACGTCCTCGAGGGTCAGCGGCTCGAAATACAGCCTGTCCGAGGTGTCGTAGTCGGTGCTGACCGTCTCCGGATTGCAGTTGATCATGATGGCCTCGTAACCACACTCGCGGCTGGTCATGACCGCGTGAACGCAGCAGTAGTCGAATTCGATGCCCTGGCCGATGCGGTTGGGGCCGCTGCCGAGGATTATCACCTTCTCGCGATCAGATGCTATCGCCTCGTTCTCCTCGTCATAACAGGAATAAAAATATGGTGTCTGGGCCTGGAACTCGGCGGCGCAGGTATCGACGGACTTGTATACCGGTATGACACCGGCGGCCTTGCGGGCGCTGCGCACATCTGCCTCGGTCGCCCCGGTGAATTCCGCGATCAGCGCGTCGGAGAAGCCGGTCTGTTTCGCGGCACGCAGGTCCTCTTGATCGAGACCCTCCAGCGACCGGCCGCGCAGATATTCCTCGTGCAGCGAAATCTCCTTGAATTCCTGCAAAAACCAGGGGTTTATCTGGGTCGCGTCCTCGATTTCGCTGGTGGTTACACCGCGCCTCAGCAGCTCAAAGATAAGATCATAACGCTCGGCGCATGGTATGGCGATGGCGGCCATCATGTTCTCCGTGGACGCGTCGGCGTCGACATCGACGTCCAGCTCACGAGAGCGCATCGACTTGAGGAACGACTCCCTGAATGTGCGCCCGAGGGCCATGTTCTCACCAACACTCTTCATGTGAGTGGTCAGCGTCGCATCAACCTTGGGGAATTTCTCGAAGGCCCATCTTGGTGTCTTTACGACCACATAGTCGATCGTCGGTTCAAACGACGCCGGCGTCATGCGGGTGATATCGTTGGGAATCTCATCGAGCGTATAGCCGACGGCGAGCCGCGCAGCGATCTTGGCGATGGGAAAACCCGTCGCTTTTGACGCCAGCGCCGAACTGCGGGAAACGCGCGGGTTCATCTCGATAACGACGATCTCCTCGGTCTCGGGGTTGACCGCGAACTGGATGTTGGAGCCGCCGGTCTCAACCCCGATCTCACGGATGATAGCCAGCGAGGCGTCACGCAGACGCTGGTACTGGGCATCCGTGAGTGTCTGCGCGGGAGCCACGGTTATGCTGTCTCCCGTGTGCACACCCATGGGGTCGATGTTCTCTATGGAGCAGACGATGACGACATTGTCCGCCTTGTCCCGCATGACCTCGAGTTCGAACTCCTGCCAGCCGAGGACGGACTCCTCAAGCAGTACCTGGCCGATGGGACTCGCGGTCACGCCGTCTTCGACGATAGCGCAGAAGGAATTCAGGTCGCGCGCTATGCCGCCGCCGTGCCCGCCAAGAGTGAAGCTGGGCCTTATGATTATGGGAAGTTTCAGGTTTTCGAGTTTCTCACAGGCTTCCTTGACCGATGTCGCCATGGAACTGCGCGGCACCCGCAAACCGATGCGGTCGATGGCGTCACGGAAGAGCTCACGCTCCTCGGCGCGCTGGATGGCATCATAGTCCGCGCCGATCAGCGAGACTCCATACTTCTCGAGCACACCGGCCTCATATAGATTGACTGCCAGGTTGAGGGCCGTCTGCCCGCCCAGTGTCGGCAGCAGGGCGTCGGGACGCTCAAGCTCGATGATGGCCGTCAGTGTCGGCACATCCAGCGGCTCGATATATGTCCTGGTGGCGTAATCGGGGTCGGTCATGATCGTCGCCGGGTTGGAGTTGACGAGGATGACCTCGAACCCCTCCTCCAGCAGCACCTTGCAGGCCTGGGCGCCCGAGTAATCGAACTCACAGGCCTGGCCGATGACGATCGGCCCCGAACCGATGAGCATGATCTTGTTGATGTCGGTACGACGCGGCATCAGGCGATGATCCTTCCGGGATCGTCGCCGGAGCTGTCGCTGTCATCGCCGCCGCGGGATTCCATCATCGTGACGAACTCGTCGAAGAGGTAACGCGAATCATGCGGGCCGGGACTTGATTCAGGATGATACTGGACGGAGAACGCGGGTATATCGATGCATCGTATTCCCTCCACGGTTCCGTCGTAAAGATTCAGATGGCTGATACGCGCCTCGCCGAAATCCGTATCCAGTATGAGGTCCTCGCTCGCCGGCGCCTCGAAGAAAGTCCTGCCCTGCGGCTGCTCCAGCTTGCGGGCCAGCGCCGCGGGCATCTCCACCGCGAAACCATGGTTCTGGGAGGTGATCTCGACATAGTTGCGGTCGAGATTCTTCACGGGATGGTTGGCGCCGCGATGGCCGAACTTGAGCTTGTATGTCTTGAGCCCCAGCGCCTGGCTGAGTATCTGATGGCCGAGACAGATGCCGAAAACCGGCACGGTCCCGAGCAGCTTTGAGATGCAGCGCACCGCGTAATCGAGCGCCGCCGGGTCACCCGGGCCGTTGGAGAGGAAGATTCCGTCGGGATTCAAAGCCAGTATCTCCTGGGCGGGAGTATTGGCTGGCACTACGATGACGTTACAGCCGGCCGCCCCCAGGCATTTGATGATGGAACGCTTTATGCCGTAGTCGATCGCCACCACACGGTGTTTTCCCTTCAGGAACTCGAGCTCGTAGCTCTCGCGGCAGGTCACCCGGCTTGCCAGGTCCTGCCCCGCCATCGGAAAAGTATCGTCCAGCTGGCGCTTTATATCTTCTTCGCTGAAATCGCCCCAGTAGACACAGGCTCGCATGGCGCCGTGCTCGCGTATGCGCCGCGTGAGGGCGCGCGTATCGATGCCACTGACTCCCGTTACGCCCTGACCGGCCAGCCAGTCCACCAGGCCGTGCTCTGCCGTACAGTTGCGGTCCATGTTATGTATCTCGCGCACGATTATCGCCCGCGAATGTACCTGGTCGGACTCGCTGGCGATGTTACAGACGCCGTAGTTACCGATTAGCGGATATGTGAACGTCACCATCTGGCCGTGATAGGAGGGATCGGTAATGACCTCCTGGTAGCCGGTCATGGCCGTATTGAAAACGATCTCGCCGAAGACAGCCCCCTGGGAGCTGAAGCCGCGGCCGCGGAAAACCGTTCCATCCTCGAGCATGACCGCGGCTGGTTTTTCTGTGGTCGTTTTTAATTTTCCGAATGCCAAATCCTGTTTCCTTCTGTCGCGGCCAGGGCCGTCAGCCTGTTCTTACTGTTCCATTCCCGTGCCTGTTATTCCGAATATTGAGACGGCTTAAATCCTTCAGATCCTTCGCTTCGCTCAGGATGACATGCCTAAATCATGGATGACATGCCTATTTCCTGGATTACATGTCTGTATTCTTGATGACATACGACCGTTCCGGTTGGCGCGATGTTCAGGATGAGGTCAATTCGTTCCTGTACGCGACTCTTCCCGCCGCAAGCGTCATCTGGACGCAGCCTTTTACTTTCCTGCCCGCATAGGGCGTATTCCGCGATTTGCTCTGAAATGACGCGGGATCGATCTCAAATTCATTCAAAGTATCAACCAGGCAGAGATTGGCTTCCTCACCCACTGATATCGCCGGCACCGGCAGGCCGAAAGCCTTCGCCGGGTTGGATGACATCGCCTGGACGATCACGTCCAGAGACACTTCCCCGGTCTCGACGAGTTCCGTGAAAAGGACAGGGAAGGCCGTCTCCAGGCCGATCACGCCGAAGGGCGCCTCCTCGAAGGGAGTATCCTTCTCCTGCGCCGCATGAGGGGCATGGTCGGTGGCAATACAGTCTATAACGCCGGAGACAAGCGCCGCCACCAGCGCCATTCGATCGTCCTCGCCGCGAAGTGGCGGGTTCATCTTAAAGCATGAATCCAGACCCGCGACATTGGTATCCGTCAGTGTCAGGTGATGCGGGGTGACTTCACATGTCACGCGGGCACCGCTCACACGGGCGGCGCTGATCAGTTCCAGAGAACGGATGCAGCTGATATGTGCGATGTGAACCCGGGCATTTTCGTACAGTGCAATCTCCAGGTTGCGGGCAACATCCGCCGATTCAGAGGCGCAAGGTATTCCGGCAAGACCCAGACGCGCTGAGACTTCACCTTCGTTCATCACACCGGCGCCCGCGAGTCCGGGATCCTCACAGTGAAGGCTGAGTGGCAAGTCGCTCATGTGAGCCGCCTGGAACGCGCTCCGTAAGATGCCGCTGTCGGTCACGGGCCGGCCGTCATCAGAGAACGCGACGGCGCCGGCGCCGGCCATGTCCCAGAGATCGCTTAGATGTTCGCCCTTCTGTCCGCGGCTGATGGCTCCAACAAACGCTACCCGCACTACCGCGTCGCTCTCGGCGACTTCGGCCAGCGATGCTATCACGGCCGCGTTGTCGACGACGGGGTCGGTGTTTGGCATGGCGCAGATGGTCACGTAACCACCCGCCGCGGCCGCTCGCGTGCCGCTGGCCATGTCTTCCTCGTCTTCCCTGCCGGGAGAACGCAGATGCGTGTGCAGATCAACAAAACCCGGCAGCAGCAGTAACCCCCTTGCGTCGATGACCTGCGCCCCCTGCGGCCTGCTTTTGCCCGCGGGGCCGATCCTGGTGATCACACCTTTCTCGACGGTCACGTCCGTGGTGATGTCGATTCCCGACGCGGGATCGAATACACGTACGTCCGCGATGATGAGGGTTGCTTTCGTGCCGCGTTTTGCTATCGTGGTCGTCAATTTTTTCCTCTTGATCGAATACTCATATTACAAATCATCACTTCGCATACAATCAAAAGCTGGTAGCTCATCCGACCGCATGGATATTCTTCACTTCCGCTTCAGATGCCCCGGCGGTGGTTTCACCGGCAGCCTCGACCGCCGCGGCGGCGTTGTCGACGATGATCCTGTACATAATCGCCATCCGCACCGCGAGTCCGGCTTCGACCTGCTGCAGGATCAGGTTCTCCCCTGAATCCGCCAGCGCGGCCGATATCTCGACTCCGCGGTTGATCGGCCCTGGGTGCAGGACTTTCCTGCCGCCGCCGAGATGCTCAAGGCCGACCTGGTAGCGCGCTATATATTCCCGCATCGAAGGCAGGTAATTGGCGTCCTCGTGACGCTCCTTCTGCATTCTCAAAAGATAGATCACGTCCATGTCCTCAAGCGCGTCAAGGCTGTTTGCCACACCGGCTCCCAGCGCCTCTACTCCGCGCGGCAGGAGTGCGGGCGGCGCCACCAGCGTGACTTTCATCCCCATCTTCTGGAAACCGATAATGTTCGAGCGCGCCACGCGGCTGTGCAGGACGTCGCCAACGATGGCTACCTTCAGACCGCCCAGCTCCCCGAATTCCTGCTGCAGCGAAAAGATATCCAGCAGGCACTGGGTCGGGTGCTCACCCATACCGTCGCCGGCGTTGATGACATGCGCTTCAGTGAATCGGGCCACGAACGCGGCGGCGCCGACGTGGGGGTGTCGAATGACGATGATGTCGGGCCGGTAGGCGTTAAGGGTCAGGGTCGTGTCTTTTAGCGATTCGCCCTTGCCCACCGCGCTGGAGTCAGCCTTGACGTTGATGACATCCGCCGAAAGCCGCTTACCGGCAAGCTCGAACGAGGTCGAAGTACGGGTGCTCTTCTCGTAGAAAAGGTCGATGACGGTGCGGCCCCGAAGCGTCGGCACCTTCTTGATGTCACGCTTGGAGAGGTCGAGGAAATCGACGCGCGCCGTTGCCAGCAGCGATTCGATGTCCTCGCGGTCCAGGTCGTTCATGGAAAGCAGGTGCCGGTTCATGACTCAACCTCCTCGCGGGTCGCTTCCAGTACGATCTCGTCCTTCCCATCGACTTCCGACAGGCGTACGTTGATACGCTCGTCCTGGGAAGTGGGAAGATTCTTGCCGACAAAATCAGGCCGGATCGGCAGTTCGCGGTGGCCGCGATCGACCAGCACCGCCAGCTGGATGCAGGACGGGCGGCCATAATCGAAGAGCGCATCGATGGCGGCGCGAATGGTGCGCCCTGTGAAAAGCACATCGTCGACCAGCACGATGGTCATGTCGTCGATACCGAAGGGAAGGTTGGTGCCCTTGATCTCCGGCTGCGCCAGGCGCGAGCGGACAGTGAGGCTTCCGCGCGCGGCGACATCGTCACGGTAAAGGGAGATGTCGAGTTCGCCCACGGCAATCTCCCGGCCGGTGAACTGCTCGATGAGTTTGGCGAGGCGATGCGCCAGGTGGGCGCCGCGGGTATGGATACCAACGAGAGCCAGCTGCCCCGGGTCCTGGTCTTTTTCAAGGATCTCATGGGAGATGCGGACGATTGTGCGCCCGAGCTGGTCAGCGGAAACTACTGTCTTAACAAAAACGCCGCTCACACGCGGGTCCACGATGCGGACACGCAGCGGCGGCTATGGGCAAACTTACCTGTTGGAAGGCTCATATTGCTCCCTTGTCAGCCTCACTGGGCGTGAATTAAAGGGTGATGCACAAGCAATAGTAGTTTATCGGAAGAGGTGGGTGGGAGTCAAATGGCGGCTGGAAATCGACCTGCCGCCCGAGATCATACGACTAGCAGCGGCCGATTGCCATTTACGAATCATAGCCGGGCGGCAGCCTCTACCGAGGCTGCCGCCCGATTCAATTTCATAGATTCAATTAATTCCAAGCCTCAAGCTAACCACTCCTGAGGCATCTTCCGGTTACCATACAGAGATCAAGCTACCGATGTCAGTTAACCCTATGCAAACGGGTCAAATGGAACACTTCCCTGACACTCCCAGCACTGTTCTGCCGTAAGCTCCCTGAGACTGCCGAGCTTGGTCAGTTCCGGCTGTTCGTACGGTTCCCGCATTTCGTTTTCTGCCATATCCATCTCCCCAATACCGAGATTAGACCTGCGATTTAAGGATAGAAGTACTCGGTTAAGCATTGATCATATGCACATGCCGTATTGGTGAATTTATATGTTGTCACACCCACCGGCCAGTAGTACTTCACCGAGAATGAGACAGAACCGCCCGGCGCAATATCACCAAGCACCGGCAACGGAGACGGGCTCGTCAGGTAAATACCATTCGTCGCCATCATGCTTAACATGCCTACATTATATGCGCTGGGGCCAATATTATCCATACGGTAATCCACCGTTACCCACCGGTATGGATCGCCGGCGACGACGTAAGGCCCTTTCACCTTGAAGAGCGTGAGGTTTGGCCTGCCGCTGCTCTTGCAGAAGGTGCCGTTTGCAGTTCCTGTGTTGCCTGCGGCATCGGTAGCGTAGATTACAACAGAATGCGGTCCATACGCGACACCGGATGTCGGACAGCTGATATTCCCGACGATAACAGTACAGGCGATATCCGGACCTCCGTCAATCCTGGCCACAGCCGAAACCACGCCGACTTCATCTGTAGCTGAGCCGGTTATCGTCGGATCCCCACTTTCATAGATGGTGTCAGAGGGACCGCCATATGTCACGATCGGTGCGGTAGTGTCTACGACTGTCACCGTCAAAGTGCCCGTGCCGGTGTTGCCTGCGCCGTCAGAGGCCGAGCAGGTCACTGTCGTGCTTCCAAGCGGGAAGGTCGAGCCGGAGGCCGGAGTGCAGCTGGTCAGGTCAGTGCCGTCCACAATGTCCGTGGCGCCTGACGTAAAGTAGACCACTGCGCCGGATGGGCCTATGGCCTCAACCGTCACATTGCCTGAAGTGGTCACTGCCGGTGCGGTGGTGTCTGCAACGGTCACCGTAAGTGCGGCTGTGCCCGTGTTGCCAGCGGCGTCAGTAGCCGAGCAGGTCACTGTCGTACTTCCCAGCGGGAAGGTCAAGCCGGAGGCGGGTGTGCAGCTGGTGCCGCCGACTACGCCGCTGAGCGCGTCAGTAGCATATGTATCGAAGCTGGCGGATGATCCGGACGGACCTGTAGCCTCAACGATCAAGTTGCCGGAGGTAGTCACGGCAGGTGGAGTCTTATCGATCATAACAGTAGCCGTTTTTGTGGTTTCCACGTTTCCAGCCACATCCTGTGAGCGGTAAGTGATCGTATGGATGCCGTCTCCGTTTACTGCTACAGCTAAACCATACTGCGATGCTCCCGCGTCAAGCTCATATGTAGTGGAAGCGCATCCACTTCCGGCATCGGTACAGGCGAGAGTTACGCTCACATCGATATTCTGCCAGCCCGTGGGAGCATTATCAGTAGTCACCGGCGCCGTGCAATCACCGCTGCCGTTTACAACCGTGCTGCTCGTCGTGGTGTTGCCGGCTTTGTCGGTGACAGTCACAACAACCTGGTGAGGACCGCAGCTCAGGGTGCCCACTATCGGACAGGTATAGCCGCTCGAACTGGATCCATCACGATCGTCATCCAAATCGTTGTATCTACCATCGGACTTATGATGGCCGCCTAAGGAGTCTTCATAGTACGCGTCATGATCTTCATCGCGGCCGTCGTGATCGTCGTCGTAACCGTCGTGGTCATTGTCATAATCGTCCCGGTCCTCGTCCCGGCCGTCATGATCATCGTCATAGCCGTCGTGGTCGTCATCGCAGCCGGTTCCTGCGGCATTACAGTTGAGCCTGATTCCATCAACATAAACCACAACGGATGCGATACCGCTTGAGGGATCCGGATCGTGATACTTGACAGCAACGTTAGATGTGCTTGCCGTAATGCTGTCGATGACAGGTGCAACCGTATCAGTTACTGTTACTTCGTGATCTTCGTCTTTTCTGTTGCCGTATTTATCCTTTACAGAAACGCGGACGTTATGTTTCCCTGGCTTCATGCCGGAGGCCGTACAGCTGACTTTTCTATTGGTTTTCAGACAACCTGTTACCATGGCGTCGGGAATAGTTACACTGTCACTTTCTGAATCGATCTCGCTATCAACATCCAGAAAGTCAGCCTCTACCGTATGCGAGTTTTCATAGGATGTTCTCTTCGTCTCGACGCGGGTGATCAGCGGAGCGGTCGTGTCATAGCCACTCAAACTTGTGGTTGATATCGTTAAAACCTGAGCATACGCAGCACCAGCAAACATACTCAATCCAAAAAATACCCCAACTGCCAGTACTGATATCCTGTAAAACCATTTTGAAAGAGCTGGGTCTTCTTTCATCCCCTATCCCTCCTAATAGATTTGACGAGCCGGGTTTTGGCCCCGGTACCCTCTCGCCGCCCGCCTCCTGAAAAAGTAGGTTTATAATGATAGTCTTTTTCAGTACATTTGTCACCTTTTATTGTTTGATATCACGGTGGAAGATATTTGCGGATATGTCAGCACCTGAAACGCCATTTTTGGCCCTATGGCAGACATGGAGCAACCCGTCAGACGTTATGTTGTTTCTGAAGCAGATTTGTTCGTTTTGCAGGCAAAAGATCTTGTTGTATATGATACAGACTGACTTTTCCAGCAACAATGATCTGAAACAATTGCGTCTATAGTTCTCCTATTGCTTCCATAATGCGGCGCGCGGCTTCACGATAGGATCGACCCTTGGACATGCCGGAAATATCGAGATCAACGGGTTTTCCAACCGTCACCGTGACGTGAGGGCGGTGCGGCCGGCGGTTACGCACGACCTGGTCATTGCCGCGCAGCCGGACCGGAATAACGGGGACACCAAGCTTTACGGCAAGCATGCCGACACCCGCCTGCGGCTCACCGAAATGACCGTCACGAAAACGGGTTCCTTCCGGAAACATGCCTATGATGTGGCCAGCCTCCACCAGTTCCTGCGCGCTGCGGATAGCCTCCCGGTCGGATTCCCCCCGCCTTACGCGGAACGCGCCCACCTTGTAGAGGTACCAGCCGAGGACAGGCACTTTCAGGATCTCGGCCTTGCCCATCCAGCGTATGTAACCCGGATAAGACAGACAAAGGAAGGGCGGGTCCATGTTGCTGGAGTGGTTAGAGGCGATGATCGCCGGCCCGTTCTCCGGCCAGTTTTCAGCGCCGACCACTTTTATCCCGTAAATCAGCCGCAGAGGTCTGGTTATCAGCACCCGCGAAACGGCGTAGATTACCGGGGATAATCTGTCCGCTGATATTTCAGACAAATTCAGCCACCTCTCCAGGAAAGTGATGATCTGGTCCTGTTGCAGTTCAACTTCTTCTCGCCGCGACTTGATTAACACTTGGGCGAGCAGGAATACCACATTATTCTATCACTGGTCATCGGCAGGAAAAATCAATGGGTTTCATGACATATCTATTTTGAACGCGAATCAGTCTTACAGGAGAGAGTGCGATAAAAATAAGGCCGGGCGCGTAAGCGCCCGGCCATTGCAGTCGTCAGTTCATTTGTTGAAATCCATAGAGATCAAAGGACTTCGTAATTCTCCTTAATAGCTACAAGCTCTCCGGTGCCTGTCCATGTCCACCATCCCGCCGGCAGGTTGACGTTAGCCAGGAAAGCATCATCATACTGGAGATCGATGTTCACCGAATATACACGGTGATTCCAATTGTGATGCCAGTCGTCGTTTTCATGGTCTTCATTGTAGTCTCCGGTGCAGCTGCCGGTACTATGTCCATGATCATGCTCGTCGTCGTGCTCATGGTCGTGGTGTTCGAAGCCTGATCCCTGAGCGTCGAAAGTAACCGGACCACTGACAACCACCGAACCATACATCAAGAGGTTGCCGGTCACGTTCAAGGCTGTAGTCCCATTCTTGGCTCCCGCATATACGAGGGCGCCTGCGCCCTGCTTGCCGATAATGACTTCATTGGTCATATTGATCGTGCCGCGGTCGGCCATGATGGCTATGCCGTTCCTCGGCTGCAGCCGGATGCCGGGACCCTCGAGGTTTATCGCGCTGATATTGGAGTTACCGCCAGTAGTTCGTTCGGTCCAGATTGTCGTCGTAATCTCCGGCGAATTGCAGTCACCCACAATCCGTATCTGATAACTAGTGACCGCCGAATATATCCTTACCGCGTTATATGAACCATATGCAGCCTGGAAGTTCGCAGCCGAGATCGACCATACCCTTGTGTAGGAGTTACGGGTCCACCCACCAGTGTAGGTGCTGGCGTTCGGTAGCGTGATGCTGCGAACATTAGTGGAACTTGCCAGCGTTGCCGTTGGAAAGGCCACATAACCAGCGCGCACCGGCTGATTTCCAATCGGGTTCGGACCGCTCTTGCTGCCAGTGTATGTGGCGGTGTCTGTGTACCCATCCCGCGAGAGGAAGGTAACCGTCCCGGGGGCCTGATAGTATTCATGATCACTGTCGTGATGATCTTCGTCGTCATGGCCCCAGTCATCGCCAGTCTGCGATGTGTCGAAGGTCATGTTGCCATTGACACCGATTTTACCGGTAAGAGCTATGTTGGCCGATGCGTAACCATGTCCATCATCATCATAATCATGGTCCTCGTCTCCATGATGCCCGTCATAATCCGTACTGCGCGCCCTGAAGGTGGCCGTGGTAGTACTTGTCTGTTTGCCTGGCAGTAGCACGTAGTTGAATACGTCGGGAGTATACTTGATCGAAACGCGGACAGTCCTGGTTTCATTTCCGGATAAATCATAACCCGTTGCGGTTACCAGCACGTTGCCGGCACTGTTGGGATCCCGATGCGTCCAGACCTGGTAAGTGCCAACGGCGTTACCCTGACCGTCGTTCATCTGCTGGGGCGCATCATAGAAGGCGGTGGCCGTCGTTGGAATATTCCCCCCGGGATAAACTGTGTAATAGTTGGCGACTGTTACCGCGATTACATCATCGACGCCGGACTCCGCGACATTCTGCGCCATGGAAATACGCTGGTCGTTGCCGACGGTCTTTTCACTGTTCATTGACAGCGTAACCACCGTAGTGCCTATGACCAGCATCAAAGATAATATCGCCAAAGCGATGATAAGCGCCGCCCCCCGTTCATCTGTGCCCAGTCTGACAAACGGGCCCATTGCTGACCTCCTTAGTAGTTCCGAAGATTTATCTGTGTCGAGGACACAGTTGATTCCCTGTCTGAATGTCCCTTGCTTTCGGTAACCAGGAACGCTACCTTTATCGAGCGCACACTCCTGGGGTTGCTTACTGGAGCCGCTATCTGAGTGCCGTCGGCCCCGTAGTATGTGAAGATGGGAGCATCCGGTGAGACCCGCTCCACCGTGGTCTCGAGTTCACTCTGGCCCACATCGATCAGCTTGTGA
Organism: Thermoleophilia bacterium; assembly: GCA_041658605.1. GTDB lineage: Bacteria > Actinomycetota > Thermoleophilia > BMS3ABIN01 > BMS3ABIN01 > JBAZWE01. The sequence goes on from JBAZZU010000012.1 coordinate 46,552, forward strand.
TCTGTGGAAACCGGGGTGACCGGTAGAGTCGCGGGCCAGGTAGCGGAGTACCTCCTGATAATCGTCGGGCTCGATTCTCCGACGGGCGTCGCGAATTCATAAGTGACCCAGGTCCCCTGCTGCGTGGGTACGGTAAGCGCATCGGCCTGGAAGATCGGCTGATTGTTCAGGGTGTCCGTCCTCTTTGCCTCTGAGACCTGTAATTCCATATCGTATAGGACCTTGCGAACATCCAGCTGTGATCTGAACTCGGTGGTTATCTTGTCCTGTGTCCGTATACTCATGATCAGCATTGCCGTTATTCCCACCATGGCTATCGACAGGAGTGAGATGGTCACCAGTGATTCCACCAGGCTTAATCCTGACTCGGAGGATAACTTCAGGCTTCTTCTGTTCCAGAAAGAGGCCATTCAGCCTAGCTGCCCGTCATGTCGGTGCGACCGACGATTGTTGACAGTTTGATGGAACCAGCAGGCTCAGGTGCGCTCCATGAGACCGTGATGATTATCTCCTTGGTTGAAGACGTGTTTGCCCGCGAAGTGTTGATGACTTTTCTTACGTCACGCGTCACGCTGTACGTGACTCCGGCGCTGACTACTGTTTCATAAGGCGCCAGTCCCGGATAACCGTTTTCCTGCTTGACCTGCTGGCCATTTGTCGCGGAGCTGTAGGTCGTCGCGACGGTGTTGTTGCCAATCGCGTCAAAGGTCATGCTTTTTGCCTTGTCGATCTCGCTGGAGGCGACCTCACGCGCGTGCATGCGTGTGGATGTAGTAACTGTGGTCCTCAAGCCCACCTGCAGGAGAACGGCAAGCGGGATTATCGCTCCGGTCAGAAGGGATAACGCGATAAGTGTTTCGATTACAGTGAATCCACTGGCTCGACGGAGAACTCTTGATATACCCCTCAATGGCTTTCCTCTGTTTAGAATCACTTCTGAAAAAGCGCTAAAAACCGAAGCTTTAGCGCTGCATATATCGGCTAAAGTCGGATTTTCTTGAATGCAAAACGGGGGGTATATATGACTGTCAGAGCTTTATCGGGGTCTAGAGGCGGCCTGCCACAATCGCATCAACCACTTCCGGATCGGCGAGCGTCGAGGTGTCGCCCAGGTCCTCGGGCTTTGTGAGGCCTGCGGCGATCTTTCTGAGAATGCGCCGCATGATCTTGCCGCTGCGTGTTTTGGGCAGGCCGGCGACGAACTGTAGCTTGTCCGGCTTGGCGATCGAACCGATCTCGTCCTTCACCTGGGCTCTCAAGGCCTGGCGCATGTCATCGGTGCCGTCATAACCTTCTGTCAGGGTGACGTAGGCGTAGATTCCCTCACCTTTTACCTTGTGGGGGAAGCCGACGACAGCGGCTTCTGATACTGCCTCATGCGATACCAGCGCCGATTCAATCTCGGCCGTCCCCATGCGGTGTCCGCTTATATTGACAACATCGTCGATGCGTCCCTGGAGCCAGTAGTCACCATCGTGGTCAACGCTGGCGCCGTCGCCGCTGAAATACTTGCCGGGGAAACGGTCGAAATACACCTCTTTCATCCGCTTGTGTTCGGGATCACCATAAGTGCCGCGTATCATTCCAGGCCATGGCTTTTCGATGACAAGGTAGCCGCCCTCGTCGACGTCCACGGGTGAGCCGTCCTTTCGCACGATCTGGGGCTGAACGCCGGGGAATGGACGGCTTGCGGAGCCGGGCTTCAAGGTCATCGCGCCGGGCAGCGGGGTGATCATGATGCCTCCTGTTTCCGTCTGCCACCAGGTATCAACGATCGGTAACTGTTTATTTCCGACATATTCGTAGTACCACATCCAGGCTTCCGGATTGATTGGCTCTCCCACGGAACCGATCAGCCTCAGGCTCTTCATCGGGTGTCTTGTTACCCAGTCGTTGCCCTCGCCCATAAGCGCCCGGATTACTGTCGGCGCCGTATACAGGATATTCACCTGATGTTTTTCGATTATCTCCCAGAGGCGATCCGGTTTGGGATAGTTGGGCACTCCCTCGAACATGAGGCTGGTGGCGCCATTGCTCAGGGGGCCATAGACAACATAGCTGTGTCCTGTTATCCAGCCGATATCGGCTGTGCAGAAATGCATGTCCTCTTCGTGGTAGTCAAAGATCCACTTGAAGGTTAAATGTGTGTAGAGGAGGTAGCCCGCGGTCGTGTGAAGCACGCCCTTGGGTTTGCCGGTAGAACCGCTGGTGTAGAGGATGAAGAGTGGGTCCTCGGCGTCCACTTCCTCGGGAGGGCAGTAATTGTCGATATCCGCGGCCGCCATCTCGTCGTGCCACCAGCTGTCGCGGCCTTCCTGTATCTGTGTGACACTGCCGCTTACCCTTTCCACCACGATCACTTTTTCCACCGTGGGGCATTCGATGAGCGCCTCATCGGCATTCGCTTTCACCGGCACCATCCTGCCGCCGCGCATGCCGACGTCTGAAGTTATCAGCATCCTGGCGCCGCAATCGCGTATGCGATCGGCCAGCGAACCAGCGCTGAAACCTCCGAAGACGATGCTGTGGATAGCGCCGATGCGGGCGCAGGCGAGCATGGCGACAGCCAGCTCGGGAATCATCGGCATATATATACTAATTCGGTCACCGCGCACGATGCCGTGTTTCTTCAACACGTTTGCGAAACGGTTTACTTCCATGGAAAGCTGTTCGTAGGTGAATGTCCTGTACTGACCGGAATCCGACTCCCAGACCAGCGCTGCCTTGTTGCGGCGCCAGGTAGTCAGATGGCGGTCCAGGCAATTGTATGAGACGTTAAGCCTGCCCCCGATGAACCAGGAGATCTCAGGTTTATGAAAATCGTACTCGAGGACCTTGTCCCACTTGCGCTGCCAGACGAGGTGCTCTTCGGCCATATCAGCCCAGAAACCCTCGGGGTCATCAATCGAACGCTGGTAGATCTCCTCGTACTGATCCATGCTACCGATGTGCGCCTGGTCACTGAAAGCGGATGGCGGCGGGAACTGGCGCTTCTCGTGCATGAGGACATTGATGGCTATGGGGTCGATGGTGGTTTCCTGGTCGGCTCCCGCATCGCCCGTCTGTGGATCTGAATTTTTCCTGTCTTCAGGCACGCCATGACTCCTTGTATGTTTGCGTGGAACATCTCGCTGCTGGTTCTTCTTACCTGCGAATCGCATCCGGCTACCTTCCCGGATTCAAGGATTCTAACAGTAGTGCAAGGCCTCTACCAGAGTTCAGCTTCGCTGAATCCATATCATCAGGATGAGCGCCGCGGTTAGGATGCATGGGGATCGGGAAATTAAAGTGCAGTTCGTGCTTTCATTCGATATACGGAAGGAATGCCTGAATGAAGATAACAGCTCTTTTTGCTGGCTCGTTTTTACTTCTATCAATCTTTTTAGGCGCCGGCTGTGACAGTGACAAGGATGCCGTACGGCTCGAGGGCGTCGAGGTGCGGGAATATCAGGGCAAGGATCTTTCCTCGGTCTCCACCGATTTCGTCGAGAACACGATCAAGGGTCCGCAGTATATAGACCGTGATAGCTACCGGCTGGAAGTGGGCGGCATGGTGGAGCGGCCACGGCAGTATACATATGATGAAGTTCTGGCGCACCAGAGCTACTCGAAGGTGTCTCAGCTGATGTGCGTCGAGGGATGGAGCGTGGACATCCTCTGGGAGGGGATGCTCGTCCGCGACCTGTTCAGCGAGGCGGAGGTCAAGCCTGAGGCAAATACGGTTATCCTTTACGCTGTTGATGGTTACTCGACATCATTCCCCCTCTCCTGGTTCTACGACAAGGACATCATCATGGCGTGGAAGATGAACGGCATCACCATCCCGCCCGAACGCGGTTTTCCACTACACCTGGTAGCTGAAGATAAATGGGGCTACAAATGGATAAAGTGGATCACGAAGATCGAGCTTGTGAACGACCCGAATTACCAAGGTTACTGGGAGTCGCGCGGTTTCAACCAGAGCGGGGACCGTTCGGGGCCGAAGTTGTCGAATTAGGCGGTTTATTATGCGGGTGCTGTTTTTCGCACTAAAACCTCGCGATAATCCTGTGAAAACCGGCGAGCGTGGATTTGTCTGGAATTATTTCGCGCCGCTTCATTTATAATCAGGGTATGGTCGGAAAATCCGCAAAAACCGCTTTTTTCTGGGATAAATCGCTCCTGTGGGGGATCATCGCCTTTCAGACCTTCAGGGAGCTGGATGTTTCGTTCGATCTGGTGACCGCTTCAGATATTCGTGAGAGCGGCCTGGCTGGCTATGACACTATCTTCGTTCCCGGGGGTTGGGCCAGCGACAAGATCGTCGCGCTTGGCGATGAGGGGCAGTCGCGCATCCGGGATTTTGTCGCCGGCGGTGGTTCTTATCTCGGCATCTGCGGCGGTGCTGGCCTGGCTTTGAGCCATAAGAGCGGCCTGGGGCTGGCACCGGTAAGCAGGATGCCGACCCGCGAGAGAGTCCCCAGCTTCAGCGGCAGGATCAGCCTCAGGCATTCGGAGCCGGGGCACCCGATCTGGAACAACGTCGCCGATGATACCGTTTTTCATGCCTGGTGGCCGGGGCAGTTTTCGCTTGATGAAGCAGGGGGTGTCGCCGTGCTGGCTCGCTACGGCGAACCGGGCGAAGATTCTTATGTCACCGATCTTCCTGTATTGCCATCGGTCGACTGGGACGCGATGGAGAAGAGCTACGGGATAAACCTCGACCCGGCACGGCTCACCGGAGAGCCGGCGGTGATTGAAACCCGGTTCGGCGATGGCACCGTTATTCTCTCTTACCTGCATTTCGAGACTCCCGGCGACGATGAAGGCCACAAGGTGCTTCTGAATATTTTTTCTTACCTGGCCCGGGGGAAACATATGACTTCCTCCGATACCGGACGCCGTGCCAGAAACGCCGCCTCCCTTTATGACCTGAAGCCGGACGCGGGGATATCGTCCATAGTCAACGATCTGGATAAAGCCGCTGAAGACCTGATCGCGTTTGGAAGAAAGAACTATCTCTGGAGCGAGCGCAACGACTGGATCCTGCAATGGCGCCGCGGCGTCCGCGGGGTCGAGTACTCGACGCTCCACGCGATGATAAGGGCGATCAGCGATAACGCCGCCCGGATTGATGGCAGCGATAGCGGAGCGGTAAACAGACTCGAAAGACTCAGAGAGCTGGCGCTTCCATTTTTCAGTGATGCCAAAGAGCTTCTGCGGCTGGAACGGGATGCGATCGCAAGCGGCCCGATAAGCCCCTTAAAGACCGATGACCCTCGGATCGGGGCGCTCAGGAAGAGACTTTTTTCTGAATCAAAACGGTGCGGCGGGCTTTACGAAGAAATAGTGGAACTGGCGGATGAGATCCTGCTGCCGCTGCTGCAGGAAGGGCTGAAGCAGGACCTTCTATAACGTAAAAAAGGTATTACACGGTTAAGGGGCGTATTGCTCTGACGAGCAATACGCCCCTGATAATCTGATGATCATTCACACGCAACACCCCGAAACGACAATACGCGGACCTGGCTCAAAAGCGAAAGATCCGTCTACAAATATCGTTCGGTTCCAACATTAGTCTTCCCGTCTGGTTCTACCAGGAAGCGGTCTTGTTCGCCTCTACCAGGTCCACAAAACCAGCGTAGTCGGTCTCCTTGATACCATCCATGACCTTGTCCACGCCGCGTTGCTTAAGATCCTCGGTCAGGACATAGACCTTGTAGTCCTTCGCAACCGCACTCATTCTGTCAGCGACGCCGGTGCCGGGCATTGCTGCGTAGACGCCATCCTCATAAAGCAATATCGACGAGCCCTTCGAGGCATACTTGAGGCAATCCTCGAGAGCCATAGATTCAAACGGTGATTTATTTACCAGATGAAGCATGCTGCTCCTTTCTAGAACATGAAGAAGTTTTTCTGCTCCTCCATCATCTTCTCTACCGCATCGGCTTCGATGATTTCGGGCTCGATAACAAGGTCCTCAAGTGTCAGGCCACGAGACTCCATCGACGACCTGTCGATGAAAATCTTCTCAATATCATAGGCTTCCAGAGCCCTGAAGGTCGGTGAGAAATCCTTGATGCCGGTTCCGGAATTGTCCATGCCCTTCTTGATGGCGAGCACGCCATCATCGATAAAGAGCACACTGACATCCTGGTCGTACGCGCCCATGATCAGCACGTTCTCCAGGCCTTCAAACGAATAAATCGCACCGTATGGTGCTGTGCGAAAAACAACCATAAGTTTTGCCGTTTCCTCACTCACTGATATTCACCCCTTCCTAAGCTCTGAATTCGACGAGGCGATCGGACTCGATCGCAAGTTCCGTGAGCATCCCCAGCCCGCCGATCGTAAAACCTTCCGCCGTGACTGTATCGTTGATACCACGACGTTTGGCGGCAGCCACACATACAATAAAATCGATGTTGTTCTCGGTTCCCAGCTCCGTCCACCGTTTCTGGATATGCCGGTCGTCCGACTGCGGTTCCATCAGCTTGGTGGAATTCAAAACACCGTCCTGGTAGAAAAATATACGCAGGATCTCGTGCCCCTTGGCAAGAGCCGCCTTGGCAAACTGATAGGCGCTATCGGATGCTTCGTGCTGATATGGGCTTTCCATCACTAAGACTCCAAGCTTCACTACTGTCACCCCTTCCTGATAAATCGTTGTTTTTCCTTTTCACGGACATTTTCCCAGACTTCCCCGCCCCAGAGATATCGATCTTCATCTTACTCGGGTTTCCCATGTGATTTCGCCCACATGTTCAATGCAGCGGTGCTGTTAAAAGGCGACTGCCCCGGAATCTACTCCGGAAGACAGCCGCCCTTGAAAGCCAACCTTAATACGATACGCCCACAGGGTCAGGACATGTCAATATAGCCGCACGGGCATTCTTCGGCGCACTTGGCGCAACCCACGCAGACTTCAAGCCTGAACTTGTAAGGATTACCGTTCTCGTCGCGCTCTTCAAGCTTTTTGACGGCGCTGTAAGAACAGAACGAGTAGCAGTTTCCGCAATCGAAGCACATGCCGCAGCTCATGCAGCGAAGCGTCTCTTCCTTGCACTGGTCATCCGTCCAGGTGGATACAACCTCGTTGAAATTACCCTCACGGTCGCTGACCGGAATATGTGACTTCTCAACCCGGGCAGCCTCTGCGTAGTAGTTCATGGCCATCTTGTCGGACTTGATGACCTTCGCAGGAAATTCCTTGGGAATCTCTTCTCCGCGAATATGGTAGTCCATAGCGTTGGCAGCCTTGCGTCCGAGGCCGATGGCCTCAGTCACGGTACCGAGTCTGTTGGTCACGTCGCCTCCGGCCCAGACACCGTCTTCGCTGGTGGCGCCGGTGGCCTCGTCGACCGTGATCCAGCCCTTCTCGTCCTTGAAGGCGTCGAGCCCATCGAACTGGGCGCCCTGGCCGATGGCCGGCAACACCATGTCGCAAGCGATGATGAACTCAGACCCTTCGACGGGTACCGGACGCCGGCGGCCGCTGTCGTCGGGCTCGCCAAGCTCCATCTTGATGCACTTGAGGCCGGTTACCTTGCCACCGTCGCGAACGATCTCGACCGGGGCGGTCAGGTACTGGATATTGATGCCCTCTTCGAGGGTGTCGTCTATCTCTTCTTCTTCAGCCGGCATTTCCTCACGGGTGCGTCGGTAGATGATCTCGGATTTAGCGCCCATGCGCCAGGAGACGCGAGCCGCGTCCACAGCGCTGTTACCGCCGCCGATGATCAGTACTGTCTTACCGTTGATGTCCATGCTCTCGCCGGCGTTGACCTTATTGAGGAATTCGACGGCGCTCATGACGCCTTCGCCCTCTTCGCCGGGAACACCCATGGTCCAGCCCTCGTGGGCGCCGATGCCGAGGTAGATGGCGTCGTAGTCCTTCTTGAGGTCATCCATGGAGACATCGGTTCCGACGCGGGCGCCGTACTTGATCTCGACTCCCAGGTCAGCGATGGCCGCCACTTCGGCGTCCAGGATGTCTTCCGGCAGTCGATAGCTCGGTATACCGTAACGGAGCATACCGCCGGATTTCTCAAATGCCTCGAAGATGGTTACCGGATAACCGCGGCGCGCCATCTGGAACGCGGCGGAAAGGCCGGCAGGACCTGAACCGACGACGGCGATCTTCTCACTCTTGACCTCGTCGGTGATCTTCTCATGCTTCAGGTTATGGCTCAGTCCGTAATCGCCCAGGTAACGCTCGACCTGGTTGATCGACACGGCGCCGTCCTTGGCGTTCCGGTTACAGTCTGTCTCGCAGAAATGCGGGCAGACGCGGCCGATTATGGACGGTAGCGGATTCGTCTCCGTCAGCAGGCGCCAGGCCTGTACGAATGACTCATCATACTCGCGTTTGAACATCTCCGACTGCGAGACGGTCGTCAGAAAACCGCGGATATCGTTGCCTGCCGGGCAGGCGTTGCTGCAGGGCGGTATTTTCTGCTTGTAGACCGGACGCAGATGTGAACCTTCTGACCCGCGGCTATACCCGGCGGCCCCTACCTCTCTTTTTCTGATCTTTAATACTACAGCCATACGCTTCTCCTTTTCCCAGGCGTCAACGCACCTAATGACCGAGAGCTGTTTTTCAGTTGTAAATCATCCGGTGCATCAACGCCTAAGCGATGATTCCGATTACTCGTTAGCAGAGCCTTCTACTCGCGGAAGCTCGATGGAGCTGCCGCCGAAGTAGCCATATACGCACCGGCCGGAGTCGATGAGCAACTTGATGGCACCTTTCGTGTCCGCACGCGACAAGTCGCCGTATTTTTCCTTCATCGCCTTGGTCAGGTCGCCAGCCTTTAGTTTCTTCTGGCCCGCGACACTGGCGACGAGTTCATACATGTCGTCAGCCAACTGCTCTATTGTGACATCAGCCATCGTAAACCGGACCTCCTAGTATCTGTTGTGTAGAGACCTTCTGTAGGTCGTACCCGCATGGCGGAAATCGTCGAGGTGATACTTGGTAAACTCGATGCCGCTCATGTCGAAGAACTTCTCCCAACCTATGCGGTTGATCCATTCGCCTACACGCTCGAACGGACGCGCGTTGGCTGCGTAGAGCTCAACGATGCTCTTGACCGCGTCGGTAACTTCCGGCCAGCGCGGTGGGTTGTTCGGCAGGTACGGGATTGCCAGCTTGGTGAACATCGGTTCGCTCCTGGCGTTGGAGATCTTTCCTCCGAGCCAGATCGAGACACCGTCGTTAAGCGGATCCGCCAGCGGCATGGCCGGGCAGACGGTGAAACAGTTGCCGCAGTACATGCACTTGTCTTCATCGACCTTGACCGTCGTCTTGCCATCTACCGAAGTCGGCCGGATAGCGTTGTTCGGGCAGGAAGCGACGGTGGTCGGGATCTCACACTGTTTCGGCAACGCCTCGTTGTCGATACGGGGCGGCGTGCGGTGCAGGCCGAGGATGGCGATGTCGGAAGCGTGTACCGCGCCGCACATGTTCAGGCAGCAGGCCACAGCTACGCGCAGTTTCGCCGGCAGCTTCTCCGATGTGAAGTACTCGGACAGCTCATCCATGACCGCCTTGACCAGACCCGAGGCATCGGTAGCAGCCGAATGGCAGTGTACCCAGCCCTGGGTGTGGACAATGTTGGAGATCGCGTTGTTGGTGCCGCCTACCAGTGTACCCATGGCGTTCAGGTCCGCGATCAGCGGATCGATATTATCTTCCTTGGCCAGCAGGAACTCGATGTTGTTGCGGCTGGTGAAACGGAAGAACCCGTCGCTGTACTTATCCGCCAGGTCCATTATGTTCCTGAGGAAGTTGATGCTCACGAGCCTCGGTGAGGCGCAGCGCACTGTGAAAATAGTGCCGGCCGGACCGGTGTGGGAGAGCACGCCCGGCTTGAGCGAGTCGTGATACTGCCACTTGCCGTAATTCTCCTTGATCATCGGATGCAGGAACTTGTCGTAATGCGGCGGTCCAATATCCGTAACTCTTTTTGCTTCAGTCGCCATAAACCTAACCTCCTGTTACTGTCAAAGTTGACTCAGGACAATCTGTGGTCCCCCTTGAGGTTCCGCAGACGGCCTGCTTGGATCGCCTGATTATTCCTCGCTGGCGCTTGCTCCCTCTTCTTCGTAATACTCTTCGTAGAAGATGTAGGGGTTGTCTCTCGGTGCCTTGACCATCTTCGGTGACGGAGTCTCGCCGATGCCCTCGAGGAAGGTCGCGAGGCTGATGCGCTCTATGAACTCGCCGATACGCTCGCGTGCCGTGCCGTGCTCATCCCAGAATTCCCAGATGCGCTCGAGCAGGTCATGCATGGGCTCGTAATCGCCATCCTCTATCTTCATGAAGGGGATGATGACCGAACCGAACAGCGCGCCTTCGACGATCGGCGCCTTGGCGCCCAATGCGATCGCGAATCCTTTATCGTCGCCAGGCGAAAGTGCTTTCGGGAGGCGGTTCAGGCAGTGCATGCACTTGACGCAGTCGCTGTCGTCGATTTTGATCTCCTTGCCCTCGACCGTGATGCAGCTGGTCGGGCAGAGATCGACGACGGCGCCCTGGATGTCCATGCCGCTGTCTACATATGCGGCGAATGCTGCCTGGTCAACCTTGATCTCGTCTCTCCAGATGCCGATTATGCCCATGTCTGAACGGGCGATGGCCGCGGTACAGTCGTTCGGGCAGCCGGACATCTTGATCTTGTACTTGTAGTTGAACATGGGACGATGAAGCTCATCCTGATAACTCTGCGTCAGGTTGTAGGTCATGTCCAGCGTGTCGTAACAGGACATCTCACAACGAGCGGGCCCCGCGCAACAACTCGGGGTACGAAGATCGGAACCGGAACCGCCAAGGTCCCAGCCCTTTTCCGTCAAAGCCCTGAAGATGGGCTCCAGCTCTTCGGTGCGGGTTCCCAGAAGCACCATGTCACCGGTGGAGCCGTGCATGTTGGTGAGACCGGAACCGTGCTCTTCCCAGATGTCCATTATCTCGCGAAGGGCGTCCGATGTGTAGAACCAGCCTGAGGGCTGATTCACACGGACTGTGTGAAAATGCGAAACGCCGGGGAACTCTTCCGGCAGCGCAGAGTAACGGCCGATGACGCCACCGCCGTAACCCATGACACCTACGAGACCGCCGTGCTTCCAGTAACCGCGCCTGTCCTCGTAGGACTTCTCCAGCTGACCCAGAAGGTCCTTGCACATCTCGTTCTTGCCGGCCATGCTTTTGATATCCGTGACGAAACTCGGCCATGGCCCCTTTTCCAACTCATCCAGGAGTGGAGTCTTAAGTTCATCTGACATATCCTTCTCTCCTTTACTCTGATTGCAGTTTGCTTAGTTGAACCTCAGTAACGAGCAGTAAAAGCTAAAGGTCAGGCCCCCGCTCCCTCTGCTATTCCTTCCACCGTTCCAGCGCTCTCCTCTTCCTCAGCTTCATCTGCCGGCTCTTCGGCGTGAACGGGTTTCACGAAGATGCCTTCCCTTGGCATGAGCGGAAGCAGTTTCAGACCTAACAGGTAAACCAGTCCGATGAGTGCAAAAATGCCTGCATACTGGATCCATTCGATCAGACGCGGTATGTACATTACATTTATGCCATCCTGAAAACCACTGGAAAGCTCGAAGCCGGGCATGATCGGCTGCGCCAGCACCTGTCCTGGCAGGATGAAGAGCATCCTCTCGCCGAGAACACCGATCACGTGCATAACCGACGCCGTCAAGATCCAGCCGATCCTGTTCTTCGTCTTCGGATTGAAGAGGATAAAGATCGGTATCAGCAGACCGACGAGGTAGAGCTGAATCCAGAAAACAAATGTAAAGAACTTGCTGCCGCCGAACATGACGAAGATCTCACCGTGCTGGAACTCCGGATCATAAAGATGTGTAAGGTGCTCGATCGTGACCAGGTAGAAGACGAAAATCATCAGGCCCAGCATGATCTTCGAAAGCTGCAGGAAGAAGCGATTGTCGAGCTCCCGCTTAGTATATTTGAAGGTCAGGTACATCATCACCATCGCCAGGGCCGTCCCTGAAGACAGGGCCGCGATTACAAAGGCCAGCGGCGTGATCGATGAGAAGTACATGTCACGACCGTTGATGATACCGAAGATGAAGCCGGTGCCGGAGTGGACAAAGACAGCGGCGACAACCGCAGCCGTGCCCATGACGGTGGTCCAGCGTTCGTTCTCCTTGAACTGGGCCCACAGATAGAGGATACCGATGGTGATGTAGCTCATATAGATGAAGGCGTTCAGCGAAAGCAGCGAACGCGGGTTTACCATGTAAAAAGGCAGGAAGATACGGTCGGGACGACCCCAGCCGGAGATGAGCGCGCCAAGGGCTCCGATCATGAATATCACGGAATTGAATGCCGCAATCCTCGAGAGCACCTTGTACTCTTTCTGCTTGAAGATAACCGCAAGCCCGGAGATCATCAGCGAACCGGCGCTCAGGCCTACGAAGAGGACAAAGATCACCTTGTCGCCGGCCCAGGTCACGGAGTTGCTCATGCCGGTCAGGTAGTAGCCCTTCACAAACCTGATCACGGTCGCTACCAGCCAACCAAGCACCAGCCCGGCGCAGATCGCCGTCGCGGCCCAGTAGCTGCCGCTCTTTCCCTCTATTCTCGAGAAATAGTAATTCGCCACTACAACCTCTCAGTCACGAAAATGGACATCATCCCAACACCTTTTCAATCAAGGCTTCCTGCTTGGACAAGCCAAGATAATACACGTTCGGCTTGACTTCCAGGTTGGCCCTCAGCTCCTGTACCTCGCCATTCGCTATCTGAATTGCGACTTTCTCGCTGTCATCATTGCGGTTGCCGAATTCAAGCGCCGGCTTGCCTTTGACTTCTTTCATATGCTTTTTACAGGCTTCCACGCAGGCCGGTATTTCGCCGGCTTCCAGGTCCTTGTGGGCGCAGAAGGTACACTTGGTGGCGACACCGAGCATCATCGAAGGCACCTTGGAGTTCTGCTCCTCCCGGGGTACCGGGTTATCGCGGAAAACGATGGTGCGCGCACGGAACGGACAGGCGATCACGCAATAACGGCAACCGATGCAACGGTGCTCGTCGATCAGCACGATGCCGTCCCTTTCGCGGACGAACGAAGCTTTGGTGACACAGACATGCACGCATGGAGGATCGGAACAGTGCTGGCAGAGCAACGGAATATCCCGCTCTTCGGTTCCGGGCAGATCCTGTTTCATCTGAGCGACGCGAATCCAGTATGGCGTGTAGCGGGCGGCGTCTTCTCCATATTCTGCCTCGAGGTCAGGTACGTTGTTCTCCTCACGGCAGGCCTTCTCGCATTCCTTGCAGCCGTCACAGTTGTTCAGGTTGACCGTCATGGCAAACTGGATAGCCTTCTTCGCAGTGCTTCCAGTGGAAGCCATGGTAGACGACACCAGCAGCTGTGACGCCGGCATCGCTGCGCCGGCCGCGGCGATCAAACCACCCAGCTTGAGAAACGTCCTTCTGTCCATTCCATCATTTGCCATTGCTTGACCTTTTCTCCCTTTGTCTTTTTAAGGCCTGGTCCGGGTTCCGCCTGGTACGCTGCTGATTAATAACCCTCGGGCCGGTATGATTCCATCTGCTTTTCGGTCGAATGACAGCCGTTGGCCTTGTCCATGCAACCCGGCTGAACGCCGTTGTATTCATGACATGTCTTGCAGAAATCCTTGTATTCGTGACAGCTGAAACAGCGCTCGATCTGGAAGCGCTCGTCCTTGACGCCCTCGCGCACGACCTTTACCCTCTCGTCCTTGAGCACCTGCTGATGGTTGACGCGCATGTAATCCTTTGTTTCCTCGCGGGTGCCGCCCTTCGGGTCGACGCAGACGGTCGCGTCGCTGTCAGTGCCCTTCGCAAGGTCGGGCTTGATGTCAGCGCTGGCCAGATGGCCGCTCGCCGCGTTGATGATGAACGGTAATGCCAGAACTACGAGAAAGATGAAAAATACTATTACCGGCTTCTTCATTCCTTCGCTCCAAGGTCGATAGCACTCGCAACCAGCTGATGGACACCGCCGGCCACGGTCATGGGCACGTCGTATTTTGGCAGGATCTTAGTGAACTGGGCCTTGCAGATGGCGCATATCAGAGCCAGGAAGTTGACTCCATGAGACTCCTGCACCTTGTGGAATGCCTGCATCCTCGGCATCGCGCCCTGGACACGGACTTCGAGGAGTTCGTCCGTGAGGATACCGCCGCCGCCGCCGCAACAGAATGTCTGTGCCTTGATGGTGTTCTCATCCATGTCGACGTACCTGTTGCATGATGCCTTGATAAGCTCGCGCGGCAGCTCGAACTGGCCGCCGGGACGGTCTCCCATCCTCGTGGCGCGCGCGACGTTGCAGGAGTCGTGGAAAGTCACTACCAGATCGTCGTTGGCCGACTTGTCCAGTTTGATGGCGCCGCGATTTACCAGGTCGAGCGTGTACTCGACGATGTGCTGCGGACGCGGATAATTCGGATCGAGCGAATCGAACGGGCCGATCAGCGTGTTCCAGAAGGAATAGGCGATACGCCAGGCGTGGCCGCATTCGCCGACGATCAGGCGCTTCGGCTTGAGTTCGTTGATGGCGTCGTTGATGCGCAACGCGACTTTCTGCATCTGGGTGTAGCTGCCGATGAACATCCCGAAATTGCCCGCCTCGGAGGCCGCCGAGCTGAAAGTCCAGCTGATTCCCGCCTGATGGAAAACCTTCGCGTAGCCAAGGAGCGATTCGACGTGCGGTGAGGCGAAGAAATCGGCCGACGGTGTTACCATCAGGACTTCGGCTCCCTCTACATCCAGCGGAAGCCTGATCTTCTGGCCGGTTTCCTCTTCCAGATCCTCTTCAGTCGATTCGAGCGTGGCCTTGAGCGCCTTGGGGTTCATACCCAGGTTGTTGCCGACTTCGTGAACCTTGGCGATGATGTCATTGGTATACTTCTGGCCGACACCGATGTGGTCCATTATCTCCCTGGCGGCCATGGAGATCTCGGCCGTGTCGATGCCGTAAGGGCAGAAAAGCGAACAGCGGCGGCACTGCGAGCACTGGTGGAAATAGCTGTACCACTCGCCGAGCAGCTCGAGGTCGAACCTCTCTGCTCCCGCCAGCTTGCCGAGGATCTTGCCCTCGGTTGTGAAATATTTACGATAAACCTTGCGGAAAAGTTCGGCCCTGGCCACGGGCATGTTCTTCGGATCCTTCGTTCCCAGGAAATACTGGCATTTGTCGGTACAGGCGCCGCACTTTACGCAGATATCCATATAGACCTGGAGAGACTTGTATTTCTTCAGAAGCTCGCTCATCTTGGCGATGGCGGCGTCGTGCCAGTCTTCACGCAGGTCCGTGGGGAAGTCGAGCTTCTCCATGGTTACGGCCTTGCACACATAGGGCTTGTTGGCGGCCGCGGCCCCCTCTTCGATCTTGGGGATCTCCACCGAACCCGTCAGCTCTGGCGCATGTATGTCCTTCGCCTTCTTGCGGGGGACGCTGGGTTCGCCGACCTTTTCCAGGTCGGTCAATACTTTTTCTTCAGTTTCTGTTGCCGCTGTCTCTTCTGCCATCTAAATTGTCCTTTCAAGGCCCGGGAACCCCATGCCATACCCGAGGGCAGCTGTGACTAATCCAAAAAAATCAAAACGTGACCATAGATTTGCCCCCCTGACCAGAGACCGGCCGTTCCATTAAGGCCGGCCCCCGGCAGGATTACTTCAAAGGTGAAACTGGCCGCAGTCGTCCGCGGCCTGGCCGCGGATTAAACGCAGCCGGTCGGCTTCGGAAGGCCGGCGATCTTGCAGGCCTGCAGTGCGGGGCCAGCGGGATAGAGATCGTAGAGATAGGCGCTGTTGCCCTTCTCCGGGCCGAACATCTTCTTCATTTCCTTGATGAGGATCTTGATGGCCGGAGCGATGTTGTACTCCTGGTAGTAGCCGCGCAGGAAGTTGATGACTTCCCAGTGGGCATCTGTCAGCTCGACGCCCTCGATGTCGGCGATGTGCTTGCCGACGTCCTCGGTCCACTCGTCGAGGTCAACCAGATAACCGTCGTCGTCTGTCTCGTAGTTTTTACCGTTTACTTCAAAGCCCATTTTTTCTTCCTCCTGTTGTTTTGTTTCCTTGCTTTATATTAGAGAGCAGTCCGCTCTGAGAGCTGTCTCTCGCCCAAACCTACACTAGCCGGCTACCTCCGGTGCCTTCTCGGCTGTTACAGGCACTGGCGCCGGCAGGTTTTCCGCCCACGGAGCCACGAGCCGCTTCTCCCTCGGGTTATCAACCTGGTTGCGGGTCGGGCTGAAGAAGATACCACCCGAGTGCATCAGCTTGCTGAAGGGGAAATATACCAGCAGCAGCAGCACCAGGCTGATGTGCACGATGAAAATGATTTCCATGGGCATGGTCTGTGGATTAAAGGAGATGATGCCCATCATAAATTCCTTCACCTTGGTCACGTCGACGCGGTAAAAATGTTTTGCCAGCAGACCGGTGGTGGCGATGCTGATCAAAAGGATCAGGAGGATGTAGTCGGACATGACTGAAACGTAGGCGGTGCGGTCCACGACCAGCCTGAGGAGCAGGAGGAGCGCGAGGCCGCCGATCATGATGACGCCGGCGTACATTTCAAAGGTTGTGATGTAGTTGAGCGCCGCCGGTGAAACCGGGATCAGAAATCTTATGTGCTTGACCAGAACCAGAAGCAGACCGATGTGGAAGACGTATCCGGCCAGCCAGATGACCCTGTTGCTGAAGAAGAGGCTCTTGAAGAGGGCCACTTCCGCCAGGACCCGGGGCGCCACGCCGCCTGCGGTCACCGGGCTCGGATTGAGTGGAATCTTCAGTGGCGCCGGAGTGCGCGCGTATACCCAGATACGCGCAAGAAAACCGAAAAGAAACACAGCAATGGCAACATAAGCAAGAACAACAAATATCATCGAAGAACCGCTCAAACCGCTCACACCTCTTCCTTTTCGTGGAGAAACAGCACCGTTACGAACTGAATTTGGAAAGGATTACCATGCCTGCCCGCTACCCCCGCCCTCGAATACCCCCCGAAGCATCTGGAAACATAGCAGCTGGTTGCGAAGGTGTCAAACTGAAAGCAACATCCCACCCGATCCGCAGACTATGCAGTATTAATACCATAGAGGGTATCTACAGCAAGAGAAAATCTATACCCGTTTGCTTCTCTTGTCAATAGGTTTTTCGGATTTTTTTGAGGATTAATCCGGGAGCGTTGTCTGGAGATATTTTTCCTGCTAATTGACGTATTTTTAATCAGCAGCGAGCGGTGATACGGAGGATTGCGAGTAAAATAATCAACGGCGGGTGAAAAAATTTCGGGTGGTTCAGGACGTCTTGCGCCACGTTTTTTTCTTCCGGTCCAACTTTCGGCCGCAAGAAAAAAATTCAGATATCAACCAGGTTATCTGATCAGCGACTGCTCTCTGTTTCCTGTTCGGGCGACGGCGTGATGCCTGCCAGGGCGCCCTCGGGACTCTTCCAGTTCGTCTGCATGAAATCATCCACGGAGGGACCGTAAACCCACACGTGGGCCCCCGACGGTGACCTCTCGCAATCGCCCTCGGGCTGCGTGTTTGCGATGATGCCGCAATGCCTGCAAAGGTAGTATTTCATTGCTCCTCCCTTATCATTATCCATGATTGTTTTCCCCGGGCGGGGAAACGGGATGAAAGCTGTAAGACATATTGCTGTTTTTTCTGGCTACCACCACCCGTGACTTGTGGTTGGCTGCTTTTTTTGCCCTGTCATGCGTTCGCCGTACCGGACTGGCATCTATTCGAGGTGTGAACGCGGTGATTTCTTATGCCGCGACTGTTATCTTTTCAAACATGGAGAGATGGGTCAATAGGGGATTTGGAGGAGAATTAATGTGGACACCTGGCTGAGCGCTGGAGAACTGCCTTCGATTGCCTGCTTCCATGAGTGCACCTACTGAGTGATTCATTAACTATGCACCCTTTTGGTGTGTAAATAGAGTTGGGGGAAGGTCAACTAAAAAATAACCCCTCTTTCATATTTTGGATAAGGCTTGACATTAAAAACCAAGCAGTTTGGACCCATGAATAATTTTAATCATCTAGATTGTATGTAGTAAATATAATGTTGTTGTTATTGTTGTTATCACGTCGATAATCAATTCCAAGCATTTGGGACCAAGGAAATTGTTGATCATCATCGAGATTATTAGAATTGTATTTATTACTATCTGATGGCCAATTAATTGGGCCCCAAACGAAAAAATCAGTATAACTGGCACCCTCTACATAACCAACTTCCCAATAGGGTCCTTTGTGACTATAACCCAATTGTCCTCCACAATGATGTCCACCTTGAATACCGGTATTTAAGCCCGGTGAAGGCTCAGATAGCGACCCTGTCACCGAAACGCCACCAGTCATTAATCCACCACCGGCATATGGGGAAAACCCTTCATCATTTAGCATTGCTCCAAAAGTAATTCCAGCGCCGCGTATAATTGGATAATTAATATTTACGTCAAAGTACCAGAGACCGTTCAGATCATACCTGCTCATCGGATTATTCCCCACATACGGATACCGGTTCCTCATCTGGGGATTCATGGCGTCGCCCTTCAGCGGATCGGCACTGGCAAACCTCCCCACCACCGGATCATGCTCCCTAACCCCCATCCTGACTGTGCCGGTGGCATAGTCGGTGTCGCGCTGCCACTTGCCGGTGTAGCCGTATCCTAAGTCACCACCGATTGTGCTGTTTCCGAAGGAGTCGTAGTGGTCGCTGTATACCTGGGCGCCCGTCTCGTCGGTGATCAGGGTATTGTCACCGTGCGGGTTCGGCAGCTGGTAGCCGTAGCTTTGGCCGCCCGAGTAGTTGGTGTAGAGGAACATACCATCCGGACCTCTTTGCATCGAGGCGGTTAAGTCTCCGTTTTGATTGGTCCTGTAGTCCTCGAGGTCGCTCTTGCCGCTTAGGTGGAAGTTCTTTGTGCCGGTGCCCTCGCTCCTTTTGATCCTTCTTCCCAGGGCGTCGTAGGCGTAGTTTACGGTTGTTGATGGCGTCTCCACCGATGTGAGCTTGTCCATGCCGTTATAGGAGTAGGTGGTGATGTCTGATCCTTTGGTCTTCTGGGTTAATGCTCCATTGGCATTGTAAGTGAAGTTCGTCGGATCCGGCCAGTTTACCTGCTGGATGAGCTGATTGGCCTGGTTATAGCTGTAGGTGGTCTGGCCGATGGCGGGGTGCTCCAGGGAAAGGCGGTTGCCCACCCGGTCGTAGCCATAGATGATCTCTCCGTAACCACTGATGTCCTCGATGAAGAGCCTGTTAAGAGGATCGTAGCTGTAGCTGGTGGAAAGCGTTCCGTTCTCGGTTAGCCCGGTGATGTTGCCGGCGGCGTCATAAGACTGGCTGAATGACTGAATGGTCTGGGCGTCCTTTACCGCGGTCCTTGCCGTGAGCCTGTTGGCAGCAAAATGTAAAACAATTATTTCACAAGCTTACATCCATTTTTAAATCTTCTGGAATATTTAATTGCTGTCTTTTCTGGTAATACTCGTTGATAGAAAGTGGTCCTATTACTTTGTCTGCGCCAACATCTATGATCCAGAAATTCAGTGGGTTGCCAGTTTTGGATCTGTCCGTTGCGTTCGCGCACTCTGCCCCGGGCTTTTGGGCAGCAATTATAAATTGATCATTATGAGCATAGCCAATGACGGCACAAGGGATAAAAGGATCGTTTTCCCAACCGCTGCTTTTCTTGATGATTGGTTCATTTAGACTGTCAGCATCAAAAACCCATTTTCCACCCAGCGGTGGAGCATAATCGCAAGCGGTCAAGGAAACAGAAATAAGGATAAACAGTATCAACGAAACGCTTTTTAAGGATCGAGCACTCATCAAATAATCAGGAATCTTTGCCACCAGGAACGATTGGGAGCAATGGTTCCCTCACCTTCAAAATAGATGTCGTATGGAGTCCCTGGTCCTGCGTGTTCATGGCCTAAAACGGTCCCAACATTTCTTCCGAATTTATACGGCGATTCAAACCATGGATGCTTGGAACCACCCGTATCAAAATCGTATGTTTCTTTTCCCCACTTGGATTTCACCTTATGGTCTCCGAGGTAGATTAAGTCGAGTTGGCCTAGAGCCAGTCCTTGTTCACAGCCTCTTACAGATAAATCGATGGTTTCTTCCGACCCAATACCTCTAGGAAAGTCTTCTTCCCTTATGCAGCTAAAATCAAGCTGACACATTTCAAGATGAACTTCTTCCCCTCCACCAAAATTATATTGTCTTTCAAAGAAAGAAAGTTCAATTAACTTTTGAAGTTCGCCAGCCTGTCTCCCATCCAGATCGTATGTGGTCATCGGATTGTTGAGCGCGTAACCGTATCGGTTCAAGCTTTGGGGATTCATGGCGTCGCCCTTCAGCGGATCGGCACTGGTTAACCTTCCCACCACCGGATCATGCTCCCTAACCCCCATCCTGACTGTGCCGGTGGATGAGTCGGTGTCGCGCTGCCATTTGCCGGTATAGCCGTATCCCAGTCCACCACCGGTCAGGCTGTTACCAAAGGAGTCATAGTGTTCGCTGTATACCTGGGCGCCGGTCTCGTCGGTGATCAGGGTATTGTCACCGTGCGGGTTGGGGAGCTGGTAGC